>JAGUZN010000361.1 GCA_020060775.1 Armatimonadota bacterium | reverse complement strand
GCACGCCCTGCGCGCGCAGGTAATCGGCCAGCCCATCCACCAGCGGCACTTCCGGCCCGACCACCACCAGGTCGACCTGCGTGTCGAGGGCGAACTGCGCCAGCGCCGGAAAATCGGCGATGCTGATCGCCACATTCTGCGCCTGCAGCGCGGTGCCGGCATTGCCCGGCGCGCAGTACACCGTCTTCACCTGCGGGCTCTGCGCCAGCTTCCACACCAGCGCGTGCTCGCGCCCGCCGCTGCCGATGACCAGAACATTCATGAAAATCTCTCCGCGTTCTCCGCATCGCTGCGGTGATAACTTAGAACGCCTTCTTAATCCGCGCCACCGCCTCGGCGATGCGCGCTTCCTGATCCACCGCGGGCAGGGTGAGGGCAAAGCGAATGTACCCCTCCCCACACGTGCCATAGGCGCTGCCCGGGGTGGCGAGAATGCCGCATTCCATGAGCAGTTTGGCGGCGCAGTCGGCGGCGCTCATGCCGCCCGGCGTCGGCGCCCACACGTAGAAGGCGGCCTTCGGCTTCTCCACGTTCCAGCCGGCGGCGTTCAGCCCGTCGACCAGCAGGTCGCGGCGGCGGGTGTACATCGCGCGCAGGTTGGCGAAGTAGTCCGTCGTGTCCGCCGTCAGCGCGACGGTCGCCGCCTCCTGAATGGCCAGGAAGGCGCCGCTGTCCAGGTTGCTCTTCAGCTTGTTCAGCGCCGCCAGCGCGTCGGTGTTGCCGCACGCCCAGCCCAGGCGCCACCCGGTCATGTTGAACGGCTTGGAGAAGGAATGGAACTCGACGCACACCTCCTTCGCGCCCGGCACCTGCAGCATGCTCGGCGGCACGTAACCGCCTTCGTAATAGACTTCGGAGTAGGCGAGGTCCATGCAGATGAGGATGTCATGCTGTTTGGCGAAACTGACGGCCTCGGCCATGAAGTCGAGGTCCACCGTCGCGCCCGTCGGGTTGTTCGGGTAGCACAGCCACATCATCTTCGCCTTGTCCGCCACAGCGGCGGGGATGGCGTTGAAGTCGGGCGTCCACCCGCGCTCAGCGGTGAGCGGCATGAAATAGCTCTCGGCGTCGGCAAAGAGCGTGCTCACCTTGTACACCGGATAACCGGGGTCGGGCACCAGCACGGTGTCGCCGGGGTTGAGCACCGCCCACGCCATATGGGCGATCCCTTCCTTCGAGCCGATCAGGCGCAGGATCTCCTTTTGCGGGTCGAGCGCCACGCCAAAACGCCCCTGATACCAGTTGGCAATCGCCTCCAGCATCATGGGCAGGCCGATATCGGTCTCGTCGTACTGGTGGTAGGCCGGGTTTTCCACCGCGCGCTGCATCGCCTTCACCACGAAATCCGGGGTGGGCTGGTCAGGGTCGCCGATGCCGAAATTAATCAGATCCACGCCCCTCGCGATCGCTTCCCGTTTCAGGCGCGCCAGCTCGGCGAACGGATATGGCGGAGTTTTTAGTAAGCGATCAGCTACTTGCATGGGAATGCTCCTTGTGTTGGGATTGCCGGGTCGGGGTATGCTCGCACCGGGCGAGAAACCTCTCGTCCGAACAGCCTCATATTATACGGATGGCCCGGGGGGCTGTCAAAACGAAATGGGGGATGCGGACTGCCGGGAAGAGGCGGGGGCGCATGCATGAGCATAGAGCGTCTGTATGCTGATTTAGAATACGCACCACCAAGTATTGGATGCGTACAAGCGATGGAGTTATAATGCATTACCCCTTACAGGAGGAATCGTCGTGTCAGTTAACTGTCCCATCGATTTCACGTGGGTGAACATCCCCGCAGGCGATTTCCTCTACGGTGAAAGTCAGCAGACGAAGTATTTGCCCGCTTATGACATTATGCTGCATCCCGTCACCGTCGAACAGTACCTCGTATTTTGTGCCACTTCTGGACGGGCATTTCCCGAGTATCCACATCGAGGCTTGTACTGGGATCATCCCATCGTGAACGTCTCCTGGGAAGATGCAGCATCGTTCGCATCCTGGGCAGGGCTGTCTTTGCCCACAGAAGAAGAGTGGGAAAAAGCCGCTCGGGGTACGGATGGGCGGGAGTATCCCTGGGGGAATCAGTGGAATCCGGAGCACTGTTGCCATGCGTGTTGGGACACCTGTGCCGTAGGGCAGCACCCGGAGGGCGCCAGCCCATTCGGAGTATTGGACATGGCCGGCAATGTATGGGAATGGTGTGATAGCTGGTACCAGGTGAACTTCACGCGGGTGCAGCGCGGGGGGAGCTGGCGCACCTCTTTTCCGCACCTGTTCCGTACAACCTATCGGTCTCGCAGCTACCCGACACGTAAAAATTGCGACTTTGGCTTCCGGTGCGTTCGCCGCTCATCAGGCGCAGGTAACAATACTCCTCCATCGGCTGATATCTCAGCAGTGTTGTCTGCTCCTCGTAATCAGTTATCGTTGTGTTCATTCCTGAACATCCCCCGTTTCACAGAGTGCACCAATACTGCAGATGGGGCAACGATGGTGTGGGTGCCCGAGGGATTGTTTACTATGGGGAGCAATGAGCAGCATGGTTGGGATACCGGATACCCACAGCATGAGGTGTATGTAGAGGGATTCTGGATCTATAAGCATGTGGTAACGGTAAGGCAGTTTCGCCAGTTCTGCATGACAACCGCAAACGCGTTCGACTGGACAGCTCGTGAGCCTGAATGGGGATGGCGCGATGATCATCCCATGGTGAATGTGAGATGGCGTGAGGCAAAAGCCTATGCTATATGGGCTGGAGCTGCATTGCCAACTGAAGAGGAGTGGGAAAAGGCCGCTCGGGGTACGGATGGACGCAAGTTCCCTTGGGGTAACCAATGGGACAGCAGGAAATGTTGTAGTAAGAGAGTATCGGCAGAACATACTTGTCCTGTTGGGCGATATGCTGCCGGCGCCAGTCCTTACGGCGCACTGGATATGGCTGGCAATGTGTGGGAATGGTGCGACAGTGTGCATGAGGACTCACGGATGCTGGCTCTGCCGAAAAAATACAAAAGATCTGGGAGTGATCTGCGGGTCCTACGTGGCGGAAGTTGGGCGAACGGCGACTCCGTATTCTTTCTTTCCACCTGCCGCAATAGTTTAGACTCAGCAAGAGAGAACAACACTGTTGGCTTCAGGTGTGTATTGCGCAGATCAGAGCCATAACACGTATACGCGGGTATCGCTCCCGCCCGATTGCAGATCTTAGCGATGCCTGCCCGGGCGCCTCTGCTAGCCGGCTACGGGGGTCGGGCTCTCGCGGGCGAAGCGTTCGGCGGCGTCCACCTCGTCCAGCACGGCTTGCTGCAGGTTGTCGTACTGCGCCTGGGTGAGTTCGCCGGCAGCGCGCAGGTGCCGGGCGAAGCGGTCGATAGGATCGCGTGCGGCCCATTCGGCCTCTTCCTCGCGGGTGCGGTAGAGGCGCAG
>JAGUZN010000295.1 GCA_020060775.1 Armatimonadota bacterium | reverse complement strand
TCGGCGTGGGCGGCGGGGTCATCCTGGTGCCGGCCATGATCTTTCTCCTCGGCTTCCCGCAAACGCTGGCGCAGGGCATCTCGCTGGCGGTCATCATCCCCACCGCGCTCTCCGGCACGCTGGTGCATTACCGGCAGGGCAACATCCGCCCCCGTGACGTGCTCTGGCTGGCGCTGGGGGGCATGGCCGGCGCGTTCATCGGCGCCGCGCTCGCGCTCCAGTTGAGCGTCTTCATCCTGCGCGGCCTCTTCGGCGCCTTGCTGTTCATCATCAGCATCACCATGCTCCGCAGATCATCCGACACCCCGTAACGCACGATCCGGTCTGCACACTATCCGGCACCCCCGCGCGGCACTGTGACAAGAAGTTCACCTGTCATCGCCGCTCCCGGGCGTACAATCCTCCCGAATATCCAAGAGGAGGAATGCCTGTGGCCGCTTTCAGTCCCTTTGAATTGGATCGCGTGGCGATCGATGACCAGATCATGAGCTGGGATCAGATGATCAAGCCGCCGTTCGATAAGAACGAGGTCGATGCCTACACCCGCACGCGGGTGATCCTGATGAACGGGATCGAGAACAACGCCGTGCTCAGCTCGCATGCCATCGCCCGCATGACCGACAACGACGAGATCAAGCGCGAACTCGCGCTCATCCGCCGCATCGATTCCCAACAGCAGCAAACGGTGAACTGGCTCAACCCCGCCAATGCCACCGTGGTGGAAACGGCGGTCGCCTACGAGCAGGTCGCCGTCGATCTCACCGCCAACCTGGCGAAGAACGAGGAGGATCAGTACTTCAAGCAGGTGCTCGATTTTGCCCTCATCGAAGACTTCGATCACCTCTTTCGCTACGGCTGCCTGATGGAACTGCTGGAGGGGAAAGATCCGAATACCATCACCCAGGGCAACACGGAGATCCGCCCGGGCCGCCCCACCGTCGTCGAGCACCGCCACCCCAACGAGTCGATGCGCAAGCACTACCACAAAGATACCGCCAGCCTGAAGACGAAGATGAACTACTGGACCATCGTCTCCGCCGAGCAGCAGACCGAGCTCTTCTATAAATCCCACGGCTTCATGTACGAGGATGAACTCGCGCGCAAGCTCTACGCCGAGATCGCCGAGATCGAGGAACAGCACGTGAGCCAGTACGAGAACGTCGGGGATCCGCGCGAGACCGCCCTCGAGAAGATGGCCATGCTGCAACTGCATGAGGCCTACAACTACTACTCCTGCGCGGAGACCGAACCCGACCCGCGCATCCGCAGCGTCTGGAGGCACTTCTGCGCCATGGAGATCGAGCACTTCATGCGCGTCGCCCACCTCATGCAGAAATACGAGGGGCGGGATATCCGCGAGGTGATGAAGACGGAGCGCATCGAGCCGCTCATCGTCTTCGAGCCGAACAAAGAGTACGTCCGCCGCATCGTCGACACGCAGATCGAACTGCAACCGGTCAATATGGAGTTCAAGCCCTACACCGAGATGCCGTCCGACTGGCCGACCTTCGCCTATCGCGACAAGGTGAATGCCGGCATGGTGCCCTCGGAAGAGGTCGCCAACCGCGCAAAGGCGCAGGGGAAACTGCCGAAAGCCGCGTGACGTCTGACCCGGAAATGGACCGGTCACGCGAGTGGACAAACGCGCAAAGGAGGAGAAGATGCCCGAAGAAAAACAATACCCCAGCGATGAGGAGATCCGGCAAAAGGAGGGGTCCGGCGAGATGACCGTGCGCGAGGCCGGTCACCTGGGAGGCGAGAAGGTCCGCGATCTCATCGAGAAGGGTGAGGAAGAAGAGGGTAAAAGCGGCCGAGAAGCCGCGTAATATCGCTGCTCAGCACGGCTCCGGGGGTTCGCCTCCGGGGCCGTCCAACGCCTGTTCTTACGCAGGTGAGATCGCGCACGGGAGGGCATGATGGCGCTGGGCCCGCTGCAGAAGCCCCGTACTAAGGATACACCGGTCTGCCAACTGACGGCATCACTTCCGCCGACGCCACTCGCTGATATAAGTGCCGGAATTTCCCACCGGTTCCCCGTCTTTGAGCATTTTGCCGTTGAAGCCGACTTCACCGATGAGCCGGTTATCGCTGACGCGTGTTAACTTACATGTTGTCGTGTACTTTCCGTAATCGTTGCTCGTGCTGGTGCGAAAGATCGCATCGTCGATCTCGATGTGGTTCCCACGGATTGTTACCGAAACCCACTCGCCCACCGGCAATGATGCTTCCCATCCGGCCTGCGCCAGCACGCGAGCCTGCAATTGGCCGCCGCGCAGCGCGAACTCCAGCCGGAAAAACTTTTCGCGGTCGGGCGTATCGCCGTCCGGCCACCAGATGCCGACCAGTGCGGCGGGCGCAATGGGCTCGCGCATCGCCGCCTCCTGCTGCGCATACTGCTTCAACAAGGTCTGCACCTGCTTGGCATCCTTCGCCTTCGGCGCCAGCTCCAGGTAGCGGGTCAAATCATCCCGAGCCTGCGAAAAATCGCCCAGGTGCGCTTCAAGCAAAGCACAGTTGTACAATACCTCGGGTATCCAGGTTGTTGTCGGCTTCAGATAATCCTGCATGCGTTTCCGCGCGGCGGTGCAGTACTCCAGCGCTTTCTGGTACTGCACGACGGAGGTCGCCTTGGACACCTGCAGGCGGCTCTGTGCCAGCAAATAACTGATGACGGCGCGCTGCACAGTCGGGTCATCGAGCGATTCCGATAACATGAGCGACATCTTCGTGACGCCATCAAACGACATCTCGGTATCGCGCGCCAGCGCGCGCTCCAACGCGGCCTGGTCGAATAATCGGTAGGCCGGGCTGCCGAAGGCATGATGGCACTCTTCCGGCAGCAAATCCGCCCCGCGCGCGAGCAACAGAGCCGCCGACATCCGCAATTGTGCCATGCGGTCGGGATCGCTTCCTCCCCAGCGCGCATTCTCAATCAAATGCCCGAGCAGACTGCGTTTCCGGTTATGAATCATGGCGGTGGCATGGGGGTCGGCTCCTGCGTTCAGCACGGCCTGCAGCATGGTCGGATCAGTCGCCGCGGCAAACAACGCCGTTTCACCATACTTATCTGCTAACGCCGGATTCGCCCCTTTCGCCAGCAGCATCTCCACCACCGGCAGGTGGCCGTGCTTCACCGCCTCATGCAGCGCGGTACACTCGTACTTGTCCCGGATATTCAGGTCGATGCCTTTCACCAGCAGCGTGCGCACATTGGTCGTATTGCCGAAAAGCATCGCGGTGCGCAACGGCGTATAGCCGTTGTTGTTGCGTGCATTCACGTCCGCGCCGGCCTTCAGCAGCATGGTGATCACTTCCGCATTGTCCGCATACGTCCACGCCGCTTGATGCAGCGCCGTATCCCCGGAACTGTCGCGCGCCTTCACATCCGCTTTGTACTTCACCAGCAGACGAACCACCTCCGTGGTACGCCGCTTGCGCTCCTCCGGCGTCGAACCAGACCAGTTGTAGCCGCCTGCCACCTTAACGAGCAGGGGTATGCCATCCTCGCGCGCATTCGCGCTTTCGCCGCGTTTCAACGCCTCCGCGAGCCGGGCGACATCAAAATTGGTTGCGGCCTCCACGGCGGACACCGAGCCAGTGATGGTAATGGTACGCGTGTCCGCTTTCGCGCCATTCAGATAGGTGGTAATGGTGTATGCACCCGGATAGGGTGGATACTTCGCCGTGCCGAAGCGCACCCAACCCCAATAGCCGGAGTGCTCAGGCTTGCAGTGAAAGGTGACTGTATCTTGGAAGTACACTCCACCGTTCTCGCGTGCGGCGACAATTCTGACCGTATCCGTATGTTCACGATCCCGGCGCAGATTTTCCATATGCGCCTGGACGTAGAGGAAGCGTCCCGGCGCGCGCGTGAATGTCGTGGAAAACTGCCGGTCTTCTGATGCGGGCGTCTCCTCCCCGCCCTCGAAACAGCGTACGTCTGTCAACTTCACCGTAGGGGTGATGCCCGCAGGCTCAGCGGACACGCGCAGATCGTACGCCGCCAGACCGGCGGCGTGGTCCAGCGCCAGCACACCCAGCGTCTCGGGCAGCGCGACGTAGAGCGTGCCATCCCGCACGGCGATGCGCGGGTCCGTCGCGCTCATCAGTTCCATCGCGCCCTGGTCGGTCATGACGCCCACCCGCGAGTAGGTGGCGTAATAGAGCAGTTCATGTTCGCAGGCCAACTGGCGCACGGATTCGGCAACACGTTGCGTGGACACGATGGTCTTGTCCAGCGGCGATACCTGAAAGACAATATCGCCCACCGCGATATAGACACGATGCAGCGCGCCTGCCACGGCGGTGATGGGTTCATCGGAAGTAAAGATGGGGGTGTACGCGATGGGGCCGGCCGGGTCACTGTCGCCCCGGAGCAGGGCGTACACTGCATATTTTCCGGTCTCCGGATGTTGGCCGGCAAAAAACAGGCTGCCCTGTCCGGCAAACAGACGCGCACGCGGCACCGGTAATGTGGCGACCGGTTGATATGTAGCGGTTGGCGGCCGTTTCCCGAGCGGCATGGGCTTGTCGGATGGCGCCAGATACCCCCAATCCGTCGATGTCGCCATAATGAGCGAGCCGGTTTCGGTGAACACGAAATCCGTGAATGGCCGTGAAGTCGCGCAGAGCAACGCTTTCTCCGGGCATTGCAGCAGATCGCCCTTGAAGCCAAACCAGGGTGCTCCCGCGGCATCGACCCCCATGCGCAGGTCATACAGGCTGGCTTTTTTCACCTGGGCTGGCTCGAGTGGGGGATACACCCAGCGTACGGTGATGCCGCTCTCCATGGGCAATGCCACCAGCAATCCGGGGTAGGGGACCGATTTGCGCGCATCGGCCTCTTCGGCATGTACGGGCAAGCACAGGAATGCAAGCACCCATAGCCACAACCAACCCCTAAGAACCAAAACCGATCCACGTGCGGAACGCCCGCTGGAATACGTTGAGTTCACCGTCAAACTCCTTCCAGAACGTGTCGGTGTCCATGGTGCCGCCGACGACTTGCATTGACTGTGCCATGAAGTGATTCATCGTTTCAAAAGCGACATTGGCATAAATCCGCCCGCCGGTTACCGCAAAATTGGCTTGCGGCATGGGAATGACGCCAACCAGCATATCCCCCAGCGCGGCCAGACCTTCGGCCGGATCCCCCTGCGCGGAGACCGCCACCTTAGCCAGCCCCAACACCGTACCAAAACGTTCGCCCGCCGCCTCGCCCAGCGCTGTACCGGCCCATTCTTCGCCCGCCAGTTCTACCAGCGCCGCCGTGTGATCGACCGACGCCTGTCGCAACAAGGCCAGGGCAATGGGATTATCGACGTGCGCGATGGGGGTGGCCGCCGTTGCCGTTGCCGGGGGTGTACGCAGAGTCTGCAATGCGGCAGCCGTAGCCATGGGTGTCGGCCCTTTCCCGGGCAACGGCATGGTGAACAGCTTCAGTCGCAGCCGTTCGCGCTCTTCGGCCGTCAGGCCGGGGGCGCTGGTCACTTTGGCCCACAGCGAATTGCGCTCACTCAGCAGATTATCCACCCGCGGCAGATCTTTGTCCGGGATGGGCCATTGGCTGGTGAGCGTATCGAGCTCTGCCTGGCTTGAGCGGGCGCGCGCCCACTCCGCCTCGCTGAGGCCGCTCGCCTGCTGCAGATGCACCGGCAACACCGATGCGACAAACGCCTGTGTATCGTCAAGCGTATCGAGCGCCGTTGGGGCAGAAGTATGAGGGCTTTCCGGCATTTTGAAGGCAGCCAGCAACGCCTGTTGTTCCCGCGTGTAAATTTCGCGTTGGCGGCGTTCTTCCGCGCTCACTGCCGGCGGCTTGGGCGGGGTCGGGGCCGGTCGCGGTCTGCTCGTGCTTCCGTCTCCCGTGTATCCGCCGTCCGGGGTCTCCTCGCCGCCCTGCCCGTCCAGTGAAAAACCGCATGAGCACGACGTCTGCCCGTTCTGCATCAGCCCGACGCAATTCGGGCAGAACCAGCCGACGATGGTCGGTTCTCCCGGCTCCGGTATAGTCTGCGCATAAACCGGTGAAATGCTTACCGATAGCGTGACGGTCGTACCAATGAGCAATGCTGCCAGTAGCACGATACCTATGAATCGGAATCCGTGGGGTGTATACATAAGCCCCCCCTTCATCGTCAATGCCATGACCAACAGCATCCATCTCGCCGTTGATATGTGTAACCAGTACCAGTATTCCACATGCCCCTGGTAAATGTGATAATTTCTCTCGCGTTCAGGCGTTCACGCACTGAGAGTCACTCCCCCATGACTATCCGGTACGGCGCCGAGGGCAGCGCCCAGGCGAACGGCTTGCAGTCCCGACCCGCGCCGTGAAAGCCCGGGGTGACTTCGCCGGTGGCAATCTGCACGGTGTAGGCGACGGATGCGCCATCCTGTTCGCCGCGGATGAACAGATAGCCGATGGGGCGGTGGTCATATCCGCGCAACGCGAGCACATCGAAGCCGCGCAGCGAGACGCCGCTGATCGTCGCAATCACCTTGCGGTCGCCGTTGAACCACACGCGCGCCACTTCCACGCAGGGCGTGCCGTCCTTCTCCACTGCGTCCACCTGCAGCGTTTCGCTTTTATTCAGCATCATGTCGGGGTAGCCCGGAAAGGTATGGCATGCCGCCGGAGTCCATGCGGGGGACGCGGCGGCGGGATCGGTGGTAAAGCCGACTTCGCGCTGCCCCTGTGGCACCAGGATCATCAACCGGTCGCCGGACCAGGCGATCCGGCCGGGCTGGGCACCTTCCGGCAGCGTGAGCG
>JAGUZN010000021.1 GCA_020060775.1 Armatimonadota bacterium | reverse complement strand
TGGAGCCTCCTGTCGGATTCGAACCGACGACCTGCTGATTACAAGTCTGGAAGGTCTTCGGTGTTTTTGTGCTCAATTTGGGTGTTTTGTTTGCTGTTGGGGGGGATTTTAGGGGGGAAGGTGGCGGCGATGATCTCGGCGGCGCGGGTTTTGTTGTCAGCGAGTGGGTGCGCGTAAAAGTTGAGGGTCGTGCTCCTCTGGGCGTGCCCCAGGAAGTCAGCGGTATCGGCCAGCGGCAGGCCGTTGGCGAGCAACTGGGTGGCGACGGTGTGCCGCAAGCCGTGCAGTCTGATCTCTGGCAGTTTGTTCCGCTCGAGGAAGCGGGCGAGCTTACGGTTGGCATAGTCCAGGGTGAGCCAGGTGCCGTGCCGGGTGGTGAAGACGTAGTCACCGCCCCGCCACTTATCCCCCTTGGCGACGCGTTTCTCCGCCTGTTCGTCACGCCAGGTCTTGAGCAGCGTCACCATATCGGGCGTGAGGGGAAGCTGGCGGATGCTCCGGCGAGATTTCGGCAGTTTGATGATCTGGCCGACGCCAGGCTCATAAATGGCGGCCTGGGCGATCATCATGACGCCGGCATCGAGGTCGAGGTGACGCCACTCCAAGGCGATGAGTTCGCCGCGCCGGGCGCCACTGGTGCGCGCGAGGAGCACGAGCACGCGAAACATGGTGTCGTAGCCCTCCAACGCCGCCAGCACGGGCGACATGGCGTCGTTGCCGTAGGTGGACACCTCGGGAGCGGTGGCGGACGGCGGCCGGACGGCATGCGCCGGATTGATCGGGATGCGCTGACGATAGACCGCCTCCTGCAACATGGCCGTGAGGGCGACGAAGTGCTTTTTGACCGTGCTGCTGGAGAGCAGGGGCAAGTCCTGCTGTTTGGTTGACGGCTTGCGCGGCAGGCGGCGCTGTGTCGCCATCTGCTCGAGCCAGACCTGGATATGGCGCGGGGTGAGTTCGGCCAGCGGCAGGGCTCCCAGGGCGGGCAGGATGCGATTGTGCAGCAGCTCGCGATAGAAGCGCACGGTGTTGGGGCTGCGCTCGTTCTGCCGTAGCAGGCGGAGCCACTCCTCCGCCCACTGCCCCACGGTCATGCGGGTGGCGGCGAGCTGCCCGGCGCGCTTCTGCCGCATCTTCTCCGCGTAAAACATCGCTTTGGCCTTCAGACACTGCGTTTCCGTCCCGTGGAAGTTGCGCTTGTGCCGGTCGGGCCTGCCGTCCGGCCGCGTGCCGGTGTACACCTCCATGCGCCAGATCTCGACGCCGTCCTTATCCAGTCCTACAAACTTGTGTGATCCGGGCATGTCAGTCCTTCTGTATAAGCACCGCCACGCAGATGATAGATATCACGGCGCCGATCGGACCCATCATGCCGCCAACGAGACCCATTAGCATGCCGCATGTTCCCTCTCCGCGCCGCCACCCGATGACCGTACAAACGACGGTTGAAACGATTAAAAATCCCAGGGCAGTATACATAACAGTTGGGGTAAACATTGTGACCTCCTAGCGTATTAATCGATCAAGGTATCCTTGAGCGTTTGTAAATTTTCCTTGCTGGCATGCTTCTGGTAGCGCGCGAATGCTTTAGCCACATCGGTCGCTTCGATCATCATCTTCAGCATCTCCATACAGCCTATCGATTCACCTATAATTGCCGTTGTATCACCGGTCAGTAAGTTCAGGCGGTGCTTACACACCGATTTGAACCGTCCTGCTGGGCACGTGCAGCTTGACGTCAGGTTTTTCCCAGCGCGCCAGAAGTACACGATATACGGCTTCGCTCTGCTGCCCTGGATGAGGAACGCCACGCTCTGCTCGGCATGCGGAGGGGGAGGAGTAGGCTCTCGATCCTCTTGCATGATTTTCTCGGTGCGTTGCTGCGACGCAGTCATGCCAGCGACGCGACGCAGCCGGCCGAACACCTTCTCACCGCAGACTGTACAGTGCCGACAACTGGCCTTATGCTGGTCACCATATGGCATGATGCCATCATCTTCATACTCGGTGAACTCATTGCAGCCGTTACACCACTCTGTGCTCATCACGATCACTCCTGTTATTTCTTCTTGATTTTAATCTCCACCACCATGCCGATGACCTCGACCTCGGATGCAGGGTACAGTTGCGGCATGTAGCGCGGGTTCGATGAGGTGAGAATGGCCTGGCCATCGGTAAACTTCACGCGTTTCAGGCATGCCTCGTCCCCGTTCACGATAACAACAGCAATGTCCGGGTACTCCACGGTGGGTTGACAGCGCACGAGGACGTACGCTCCCTCGGGGATGTGATCGGGCTCCATACTGTCACCCTTCACACGCAGATAGAAATACTCTCCCCCACGCACGGTATCCCAATCAGCAGATTCGTAGCCGATGACGTGCTCTGCCATCAGGATCGGCTGACCGGCCTTAATCGTGCCCAGCACAGGAATCTGCACCGATGGGCCGACAGGATAGCACTCTGCCCCCGGAAGTTGGCGAAATGGCTCATCATGTAGGCGCAACATCTCCGGAAGATTCCTGACGGCATAGCCTGCCATCTCAAATAACACAGCACTATCAACACGCATGGCTTCGGCGAGCGCGAGCAATGTCTCTGCCTTGGGTTTCCGAGGCTGGTTAATGATCCGGCTGATAGCCGCAGGGGTCAGCCCTGTTTTATACGCAAGCCACCCCTGTGATTTGTCGTGCTCCGTCAGCCATTCCTCAATATATTGACCCAACTCTGTTTTCATCATATCTAAATTATTCCGTAAATTGCCTCTAGTCAAGTATACGCTTGCTACTTTTTGCAGAAAAACCTTGCCTGGAGTATTGACAACAGTTAACTCGCTCGGTAACATATCTGTTGACTACAGTCAACGAGGCACGTCATGAAATATGATGATTACGTTCTGAACACATCTGCGCTGCTCGAAGCTTTGCAACAGGTCGGCTGGACCCCTGCTGAATTTTCTCGGCGCTCCGGCATTAGCGAATCGATGGTCAGCCGTTTGCTTGATGGACAGCGTAACGTGGGGCGAAAAACGATCATCGGCCTCATGCGCTGCTTCCCTGACATTCCTCTCAACCAATTCCTGTCAGCCCCCGAGGAGGACTCCCATGTCACAGTGTAACTACTGCCACCGCCGGGCGGCCTGGCGCGTGACGACCTCGTGTATTCGCGCCGGACTGGTTGGCTCGACGAGCACGTCGGTGTGCGGCGTGCACTTGCACCGCCACCTGGCGTCGGAGGCGAACCGGCGATGCCCACCGGCCGCTGAGGTGGTGTTTACCACCATCCCGGAGGAGCAGAGTGCTGCGCCGGTGTCGTTGGCGCGAGAGCGCAGCGTGTCGTTTGTGCGCTGCGGCGCCACGCTGCAGGGGATGGCTGACGCCTTGGGTGTCGAGCCGGACGAAGTGCCGCAGGCGATGCAGACACTGACGGGCGTGCGGCCGGTGCTGCCGCCGTACAAGGATTGTGAACCCCCGTGCGTTGGTCCGGACGGCGCTCGTGTTGACTACGAGATATCGGAGGTGGGCCTTGACTGATCACCGCACATTACCGCAAGAGGCGCTGGCGCAGATCGACGCGGCGCGGGAGCTGACGGCGAAGGTGCTGGCGGCGCAGCATAGCGCGCTGGCGCGGTCGGCGCAGTATGGCCGGGAACTGCTGGAGCACGTTGAGAGCGCGCGCGAGGAGTGCCACCAGACGCGGGACGCCTTAGCGGAGGCGCGGGCCGACATGGCCGACCTGCGCACAGCGTGCGGGCGCGGACCGGTGCCGTTGCTGCGATTGTTCGCGCCGTTGACTTGCGAGGTGTGCGAAGAGGAGATCAGCCCCGACGACGTGGGGGCGGTGATCGTCCACGCGCAGCAGGTGATGGTGATTTGTTTACCCTGCTGCAACGAGCTGCACGAGGAGGCCGAGGATGAAGACGACGCTGATGAAGACGCCTGTTGAGCCGATGGTGACGCTGCGACTGACCTACAGCGAGGCGCGAGTGGCGAAGATGCTGCTGGAGGAGGCGGCGCGGTACGACCTGACGCCGGGCATCCGCGTTGTCGCGTGGATGCTGGCCGACCGGCTGGACGAGGCGTTGTGCGTGACGCTGCGGCGCTGGACCCACCCGGTGACGATCTTCTTTCACCGCCTGCTGCGGCGCAAGCCCGCAGGGCTGGGCGTGTGTATCGATTCCCGCGCGTAAAGGAGAGCCTATCATGCCGATTGTCACGTACCAACCCCCGACGAACTCCATCGTGCACCAGGCGATTGCCATCGGCGTTGACTGGGTGCTTGATCACGGATTCAGCCCCGAGCAGTCCGCGCGGTTTGTCGTCGAGCTGCATTCGTTCTGCACGCCGCACGCGCAGATCGACCGCTGTCTGCCGCTGCTGGAGGTTGAGGGGCTGGCCGCGGCCATCCGGGAGGCGATTCGACGATGAGCACCAGGTTGCTATCCGTGAGAGAAGCGGCCGAGGCGCTGGGCGTATGTTGCGACACGATTTATCGCCTGGTGGCGCGCCAGCAACTGCCGTGCCTGCGCATCGGGCGCAGCATCAAGTTCCAGCGCGCGGCGCTCGATGCCTGGGTCGAGCAGCAGATGACTACGCCGCAGGAGCCGCTGGCGCCGAGCGCGCCACGCCCCTGCGCGACCTATCCGCCACCGCAGCGGCCGGGCTATGTCCCGATCCGTCCGGTACGGCTCTAGGAGGATGCGATGCGACGACGTTTTACCCCGACCCGCGAGTATTTTGTGCGCTATGCCTGCGGCTGCAAAGTGCGCCGCACGACTCCGGAGGACGGCAGCATGCACCGGGTGATCCGGGAGGCGCTACACTCCGCCGTTGGCCGCGCCTGCCCGCAATGCCAGGCTATGGCCGAACTGGACAGCGATCGCTGGTATTCCGGCTGTTACGACCGACGACGAGGAGGCTGACATGAGCGACCGCGCGTATGCCGTGTTCGGCTGGGCCGTGATGCTGGGCATGTACGGCTGGCTGGGCTGGCAGTTATTCCTGGGCTGATGCCCGATCGAGAAAGGGACCGAC
>JAGUZN010000148.1 GCA_020060775.1 Armatimonadota bacterium | reverse complement strand
GTGTTGTGTCGTCCATCGGGTCCGGCGCTGGAGAGCTCGAACAGAATCCCTTCCTTCTCACTGCCCGGCCGGTAGCGAAATGGCCGGAACCATCCATCACGATTGCGCTTGTCTATGAGTTCCAACTGGGCCCACAGACTTTCAGCGTCGGCAGGCAACGGGGAATACTCACCATTGTGGCAGTACGCCATCTCAATCGATTCTGAGATGAAGTGCATGTTATGTAAGGTCATCTCTTCCGGACGACTATGCCGAGCCGGACCGGAATGCATTCTGTAGTGGAGGGCAATGGTGAGTATCCCTAACAGCCCCAGCCCGATGAGCACGGTACCGAATAGCATACCGGTACGCATTCGCCGGAAGAGGATCACGGCAGCCAACCCGAGCAATAGCATTGATACGCTGATCACATCTCGAGCTTCGTTATCATTGAGCTTTGTACCACCGGTCGTAGCCGCGAGATACCCCAGGTGCATATACGGGAGGGGGTTGGGCGGCACCAGGCTGTGTGCGAGGAGTTTCATGGTTGACGGCTCCTGTCATCAACAGAGTTTGGTCGACGGCCTTCCCAGGTCCGGTCGCTCTGCCAGCATCCAGAACATCGCTATTATACCACGCCGCAGCTCGGCACAGTGAGGAGGACGGTTCTCCAGTCCCCCGGTGAGAGCAAAATTTTCGCCGCGGCACCCGCCGAGGCACCAGTAGCGTACCGGGCAACCGGCGTGCGGATGATCGCTGTGATAGAGCACGGTATGCCGCCGTATGGCATCGAGCACCGGCGACGTGCGCCAGACAGTGCGGAACTCGAACCCGGGCTCACGCATATTGGCGATGCGGAATGCGGGCTGGTTGGTATTCAGGCAGGGATAGAGCGTGCCGTTGGCGTCGAGCAGCACGGTCTGCAGCCCGGTGCCGCAGGAGGGGCGTCGCATGGAATACTGGCAGGTGTGGGCCTGAATAGTGAAGGCATCGCGCCCTGCCAACGGCAGAAACTCGGGGTGTTGTTGAAAGATGGCGAAGGCGCGACGCAGTAATTCGTCCATGGGTACCGGTGCGAAAGCCCCGTCGGTCGCCCCGCCCAGGGCCTTCAGCGGGATGAAGCGGGCCTCGTTCACCCCTGACGCCAGCGCAAAGCGGTAATATGCTTCCAGGCTGTCGAGGTTTCCCCGGTGGCAAACCATGCTGAGGATGGTATGCGCGCGCTGCTGTACCAGCGTCCGCACCCCCGCCATGGCGCGGGTGAAGGCGCCACGCCCGCGCACGGCGTCGTGCAGCGCAGCGGTCGGCCCATCCAGCGACACCTGCACCTGCAGGCCGAGCACGGCGGCGCGCCGGGCGAACGCTTCGGTCACCTGTGTGCCATTGGTGGAGACCAGCACCACCATGCGCTGCCGAATCGCCTGCTCCGCCACGGTGAGCAGTTTGTCCGCCTCGAGCAATGGTTCGCCGCCCAGGATGGTGAGCACCGGCTGCTTGCCGAGGCATGGCCGCACCGCGCGCAGGAAGGCGACCATCTCCGCTGCGCTCAACTCTTCGGCGGTATCGGTGGTCAATTGCGGCAGGTAATAACAAAACCGGCAGCGAAGGTTGCAGCGCTTGGTCAGGTTCATCGCCACATTCTCGATGCGTGCGCCGTATAGCGGCGGGCCAGGGAGCGACGGATGAGCCGGCGATGTGGTGAAGACTCCGGCACCCTGCAGGCTGTTCAGCAACGACAGAATCGCCTCGCGCTGCGCGCGCCATGCCGGTCGCCCATCGATGATCTCGCCGAGCGTATGCTTCCCATCAAGCGCCTGCAACAGCGCTTCGCCCTCGCGGTCGACCACCGTCCAGTACGGCACGTCCCCCCACACCAGCAACACGGCATCCCCGCGCTCCTCGCGATAATCGGGAGCACGCCAGACCCAGCGTTGCCGTGTGAGTGGCAATAGGCGTTTCATGTGCAGGCCTGCAAACCTTTCAATGAGTAGGGATGTCTGCGTCCACATCATACGGCTGTGTTGCAATGGGTGCAAGCGGTTACGGGAATTACTTCTAGCCCCTCAGGGTCCCAGCGGGACCCCTGACAATAGCCCGGCAGTTCAGTGCCGGGAATAGCTCACAACCCGTATTGCTGCAGCAGTTCGGCGTTGTCCACCCACATCACGAAAAAGGGGTGCTTCGCGCCGCGCTGTTTCATGATTAGCAAGAAGGGACGATCGAAGTGGCAGGGCGGGAGTGGTGCACTCGTGGCAACCACCCCGCCCTGCCACTTCGAGACGATACGCGCTCCCTTGCGGTCCAACCGGAAGTCGAAGGATTGGCGGGCATGACGAATGAAATAACCGTCGAATCCGGGATTGGCTACCTTCTTGCGCAATAGTTCGCGGTAGTCATGCTCGATCCGCCAGCACATGTTGGGGATGAGCACTGCATCAACAGAAGGAGAACCTTGATCCCGTTGCATGAGCGTCTCCACCCGCGCCACGGTAGCGGCGAGAGATGGCTGCGGCGTCACGCGCGCCAGCAGCAGTTGATTCGGCATGCTGGTCTTGCAGGGGTCGGTCACCAGCTCCGCATCATCTGCCCCGCCACTGCTATACAATACCTCGACATCACGCAGGGGGTCGTCGCCGCGCATATGATCATCGTGCAACACCCCGAACGCTGTAATCTCCGTCTGGTTTCCGCTGGAATCCGTGAAGGTCAGGCGCTCGCGAGGACGGGGGAAGGGCGTGGTAAACCGGGCCTCTG
>JAGUZN010000320.1 GCA_020060775.1 Armatimonadota bacterium | reverse complement strand
GTGCCCGTCGGCAAAGGTGCAGACGAATTTGTTGCTGTGGCGCGCATCCACATCGGCAATGGTGTAGGCCACGTTGTCGTAGGTGACCGGGCTGGTGGTAGCGGCGTGCTGGCCGTCCATCGTCAGCAAGGTGCCTGATGGTTCAATGATCTCACCCAGCGTCAGGCTGGAGACGCCATAGCTGTACACGTAGGCGTTGGCGATTTTTTTGCCCTTGGTGGGGCACATCAGGATATTGCGGTCGACATTGATCTCCGGCCACACACTGGAGTGATCGGGCAGGGTTTCGTCGTGATCCTGGGCGTACATGAGGATGGCCACGGCGATTTGCCGCTGGTTGTTCAGGCAGCTCGACTGCCGCGCCTTCTCTCGCGCCTTGGCGAACACCGGGAAGAGGATGGCCGCCAAAATGGCGATAATCGCGATGACGACGAGCAACTCAATGAGGGTAAACCCCCTGGATTCGGATGAGGTTCGCAAAATATAACCCCCCTTTTGAAATTTACGTAGGTACACCCGGTATAGGCGTGACGTTACGCTAAATAAATCTTAAGCGATGCAGGCGTTACTGTCAAGAGGGGGGGCAAGTGATTATTCACATATTCGCGCATCAAGAAAACAAATACTACCAATTCGGCCCTGTGGTTTTGCGAAGCATGAGCTCGCAAGGCAGTATCTCTGTTTTATTTTGTTCGATTTCGGCACTACAATGTTTGAGGAATAGCTCGACGGCAGCAACGCCGATGTCACGGAGCGGCACGCGCACGGTGGTCAGCAGGTTCTCTCCACTCGCTCCCGGCAACGTCTCAACATCATCGTAACCGACCAGGCTGTAGTCCTGCGGAACAGTGAATCCCGCTTCCCGCAGTCCTTGGTACAGGCAAATAGCCGCGCGGTCGTTGGCGGCGAACACCGCGGTGATCTGCGGTTGCCTGCGCAGGAGATCGAGCATCGCGGCACACCCGGCACGAGGGTCGCCGGAGTTACATGGGACAAAATGCAGGTGCTGCACGGGATTGAGGTCACGGTCGTGACAGGCCTGCCGCATCCCCTGTAAGCGACGATCATACATTGGGATGAGCCCGTCGGGGATTGAGTGCAGGATGTGGCGGTGCCCAAGGTCGAGCAAGTGGGCGATGGCGGCGTATCCACCCGCCACGTCATCAGCAATCACCGCCGAACAATTGGGCACGGTATCGAGCAGGGTGACGATCGGGCGTTCCCCAAAGTGGTATTTCTCTCTTAGGTCGCGAGCCACGATTGCAGGAACCTGCCCAGTGCTACAGATCAACGCACCATCCACGTCGCCTCGGCGAAACACCGCGGGCAGTTCAATCTGTGCCGGCCGTTCATAGGTATGGGTGATGGCGGCGTAATTATGCTGGTTGAGCACCTCGAAAATTCCGCGGAGTTGTGCGATGTCATACTCATCACGCAGCATGCTCGGCGAGGTGAATAACGCAACGATATGGCTGGCGACCCTTTCTGGCGCTTTGCTGTAGCGCAGGCTGCGCGCGGCATAGGTCTGCGCCGGGTCATACCCCATGGCGCGCGCGGTATCCACGATCAGGCGCATCTTTTCCACGCTAACCTTGCGTGTGTTGCCGCGCAAGGCGTAGGAGACGGTAATGACGCTGACGCCGCAGCGCTTGGCAATATCCTTCTGGGTGACGACAGGCCGGCGGTCTGAATACATGATACGCTTCCGTTCAGGGATTATACGCCTTGCCCCTGGCGATAAATGAGCCCGAGCACTTCTTCCGTTGTGGTGGGCGTGGGCATGCCGGCCAGCGCACGGCGCACGAGTTGTTGCGCCTCATTGCGACTGTACTGCAACTGCAGCAGCACGGACAACACCTCTTCCTCCAGGTCGCCGGAGGCCGCCGGCAGCGGTGCGGATACGTTCGCATTCGCGCCATCCAGCAGCAGATATGTGGCCATCTTCCCCTGGAGTTTGGCGACAATCTCCTTGGCCTTCTGGCGTCCTACGCCGGGCAGCATGGTGAGCATGCGCATATCGCCGCTCTCGATGGCGGCGGCGATTTGCGCAATCGGCAGGGCGATAGCTTTCACTGCTGAGCGCGGGCCGATGCTGGAGACCTGGATGAACTGTTCGAAGAAGTCGCGCTCCACCGCGTTGCGAAAGCCGATCATCACCGGCATGGCGCGCGACTGATCGATCTGCAGGTAGTAATAGATGACCAGTGCGATCTCCTGCCCTGCTTCGGCGTTGGGCAGTGAGGACAGAATCGCCGGGGGCACGAGCACTTCATAGCCCAGCCCCCCCGCCAGAATGGTGAGGGCGGATGGGTGGCGTTCATGAATGGTACCGCGAATATAGGCAATCATCTGAGCACTCCCGTTCACATGCGATACTGCCATCCTACCCGGCGCACCGCCCGATCATGGGTGAGAGAGGGCAGGGTGACTCGGGCATATTATCGGCGCAATAGCGGAAGCCCGCGCTCCCGATACGCATGGCAAATGGCCAAGGCCAGCGCATCGGAGACATGGTCGGGCGTAGGCAGTTCCGGCAGGCGCAGCAGGCGCTGCACCATCGCCTGCACCTGATCTTTACTGGCGCGCCCGTGTCCGGTAATCGCCCGCTTGAGCTCAGTGGGCGCATAGTTCATCACCGGCACCCCGCGCTCGCAGGCCGCCAGCATAATCACCCCCCGGGCATGCCCCATCAGGATCGCCGTTTTCGGGTGGGCGTAGGTGGTGAAGAGATCTTCCAATGCCAGCGCATCGGGCACGAACTCATGCAGCACGGCGATCACTTCTTCGTGAAGTTGTCGCAGGCGCAGCGGCAACTCCTTCGACGCGGGGCGAATCACCCCCGCCGCGCGACACTCCATCTGGCCGTGTTCAACGACATCGATTATGCCGTACCCGGTGGCCACGAGTCCTGGATCAACGCCAATGATGCGCATCTTCACCTGCCCGGCGGTCTGCAGTGCTGCAACGACAGGGAATCCGACCCGGACACGCACACAACGGGGGAAAGCTGTGGTCCGGTTGGTGGCGCCCAGTGTGCCGCTGTGCGACCATTATAGCAAAGAACGTGAGCAGGAACCACCGGGGCAGATTGAGTGCGCTACATCGTAGAGCGATGCAGACGGCGGTATTCGCCGGGGGTGCGGCCGGTGTGCTTCTGAAAGACTTTAGTGAAATAACTCTGGTCGCTGAAGCCGCACTCCATGCAGATCTGGATGAGGCTTTTTTCGGTAAGGGTGAGCATCTCACGCGCCTTATCGATGCGCATGCGCGCCAGCAATTCCGTAAAGGAATGTCCGAAGGCCTGCTTCACCACGCGGCTGAAGTGCGAGGGTGAGAGCGAGGCGATCTCCGCCACCTGGTCGCGCGAGAGGTCTTCGTGCAGGTGCTCCTGCATATAGTTCATCGCTGCGCCAAGCAGCACGCCGATGGGATAATGATGATGGGCCTTGATGGCATCCATGATGCGCTCGAGCATGGCCACCAGCCAGGCACAAAGTTCCTCTTCGGAGTCGATGCGCGCCAGCTCGGCAAAGGAGGAGAAGTTGACGCCCAGCAACTCCGCCGGATCGCCCCCCGCCTCCACGGCGCTGCGCGACATCATGATCACCAGTTCCATGAGGAAGCTCTTCAGCAGAGTGGGACGATCGCGCCCGATGAAGTAGATGCCCACCAGCACGCGGTTGATGATTTCACGGGCGGTGGCACGGTCGCCACGCTTGATGGCGGCGATCAGCGCCGGTTCCTCGACCAGATAGATCTGACGAATAGATTCGTAGTTCTGATCTTTGATTTCGTGAATTGCCTCGGCGCGCTCAGACTCACGATGGGCGGCGATGCGCCGCATCTCGAGCAAGGCGGCATTAGTGAGATTGGCTTCTTCGGCGCGGGTAAGCAGGTCGAACATCGCGCGGCGGATATCGCTCAGGGCGGCGGAGTACGCTTCGCTGCCCGGGGCGCCGTTCTCGCTGGCAGTGACGACGATGCCGCCAAGAACCACGGCGTTCTCCATGACCGGCACGCCCCAGAGAATAGCCCCGTGCGGGCACAGCAGGACAGATGGCTCGCCCCAGCGCGCGGATTCGTTAATGGCGCGTTTGCGCACGGCAGCGCACTCAGCACCGGCGGGACACCCCTGTTCACAGGCGGTGGTGCCGCAGCAGGTCTCACCCTGAAGATTGACCAGCGCACACCGCAAGGCCCAGGTCTGGTAGTAGACTTCGGCCAGGACGTCGAAAATGGGGGTAATCTCCGCCAGTGATCGCGTCATCACGACGGGCTTTGCTGCGGTGATGGTATGCATAGCTTGGGGCAAAACCCTTCCACACGTCGGCGGTCTCATGATCCTCCACCGACGCCATCATAGCCTAATCTATCTGCTCGCGTTCGTCAATTTCACCTGCGGGCTTTTTCTCAACACGATGGCAGGCACCCCGAGGGCGGGATGCCTGCCATCGGGATCGTTACTGTACCGAGAAGTACACGATTTTGTACACCTCGTAGCTGGCGCTGCTGCCCGGGGTACGGGCGAGCACAGCGAGCGAGTAGGTGCCTCGGGACGTCGGTGTCCAGGTGACGGAAGAAGTGGAGCTGTAATTGCTCAATGTTGTCCAACGCGTCAAATACCAGCGGCGCGTGCCGACCTGGAACTTGAAATCAGCGGGCGCGTTGGCGCTGGCGGTTAACGTGATGGGCGTGCCCACCGCTTGCGGTGAGCCCGGGTTCACGGTAAGTTCCACAGCGCTGAGTTTGGCGGCGGCGACGCTGGTGCTCATTTTCACCGCATCGGTCTTCCCCGTATCAGCGGCCGAGCGACCCGTGACGAGCAGGTCGCGCGTTGCCCCTGCCGTTAACCCGGCATCGGGCATGATCTCCACACGCACCGACGCACGGCTTCCGGGGGTGAGCATTGTCGTATGCCATCCCGCGCCGGTGATCTGGCTGGTGATATCCATTCCGCCGCTGGCTGCATTGTAGTAGCGCACCGTCCAGCCGTTGCCGCCCGCAGGAGCGGTGAGTGTGAAGCTGTCGGCAGTGGTGCCATCGTTCTGCACCTGCAATTGGTACACGGCGGCCGTGCCCGGCGCAACGGCTTGCGTCACCGCTTGATCGTGCCCTGTGCTGTAGACGTTGTCGCCGACGAAGGCGCCGGAGACGCTCACCTGCAGGTCAGGTTGATACCCGTCCACCGTGGGCGGGGGTTCGGGCGTGGCGCCGCCACCGATGAGTTGCAGCGCGCGCGCCACATTCAGGCGTCCGCCTGACGCCACGCGGCCTGACCACGCGGATAGCTTGTCGACGCTATTGGCCAACACCGTCTTGATTTCGGCAACCGACAGCGCGTTGTTCTTCGCGCAGAGCAGCGCCACGGCGCCGGCGACATGCGGGGCAGCCATGGATGTGCCGCTCTTATAGCCATAACTGGTGGAGCGGTTGAGCGTGCTGTAAATCGAGGAGCCGGGCGCGGCAAGCAGCACGCTGTGCGAGCCGTAGTTGGAGTAGGATGCCTGGCGGTCGTACTGATCGGAGGCGGCCACGCCAATGATGCCGACACTGGCGTATGCGGCAGGATACTGCGGGCTGCTGTCAATATTCTTACCATTGTTCCCGGCGGCGCACACACTGGTGATGCCCAACGAGGCGGCGGTGTCAATGGCGTCTTTCAACGACTGGCTGTAGCCGGAGCCGCCCCAACTGTTATTAACGGCGCGCAGGTTCACGCCGCGCTTTTTCATGGCGATGGCATAGTTGTAACATTCGACAGCATCGGCGGTATTGCCGGATCCGTTGGACCCCATGAACTTCAGGCCCATGATCTTCACCTGCCAATTCACGCCGACCACACCAGTGCCATTATTGCCCACCGCGCCGATGGTGCCGGCGACATGGGTGCCGTGGCTGTGATCGTCCAGCGGGTCGCCGCTGCCGGTAATGCCGTTGATGCCATAGATGTCATCGACATAGCCGTTGTGATCGTCATCGATACGGTTGCCGGCAATCTCGCCGGTGTTCCGCCACATATTCGCCTGCAAGTCCTGATGGCTGTAGTAGACACCGGTATCGAGCACCGCGACGACGACGGTGGGATCGCCGATCGCCGTGTCCCAGGCGGACTGCGCCTGAATTTTCCCCATGCCCCACAGATACCGGAAGCCGGGGTCATTGGGGGTGGCGGAAATGGTGTAGATGTAATTCGGCTCGACGGCGGCAACCTCGGGCATTTGCTGGTAGCGGGCAAGGGCTTCATCGAGGTTGGCGCCCGGGGGAAGCTTCACCCGCCGCCATCCGACATGCTCAAAGCGGCGCATCACGCGACCGCGTACGCGTTCGGGCAGGCGCTCGAGCGCTGTTTCGGAATTGCCGGGGCGCATCTTCACCAGTAACTCATCGGCCTGTCTACCCGCAGGGCGCAGGACCTGCGCAACAACCGGAGACACGAACAAGGCGAGCAACAGGCTTAGCACCAGGCTCCACATGGTGACTTTTCGCATACTGACTCCTTTGGCGTGTTATGGGGTATGGCCGTGGGCCGGACCCTGTCTTCCGCGGAAGCCGTGCCGGGGGGAGCCAGCGCAAGGGAGGAGCGCCGTGATGATGGGGGGATCATCGCTTGCCCGGAGACATCCCTCAGTATTCCCAAATCGCTTGAGAAAACACGGAGCGCCTGCCGGGCAAGGCGAGGGCCTGCCCGGCAGGGATGCACCCGCGAGCAGGCCCGAGGCATGGGCAGTCGATGTTACTCAGCGAAGCGAATCGGCGCGAAATACTGGGGCTGATGGAAGCTGGCGCCTTCGATCGGCGCCCATGTGCCCCAGTGCGGGTGCGACGTTTTATCGCCACATTTGTAGAAGTTCGCACGCCAGACCTGGCCGGGCAATTTCCCAAGCGGCCCGACAATCTGTTCGAACAGGGCAAACGGGATGTGCACCTCATTCACCCAGGCCGTGGGCTCGGTGATTTCCGGCTCCACCACCGCCGGCATGGAATGGTAGATGCGCACCAGGCTACCCTCATCCGCCGCCAGCATCCGGTATTTGGTGAAGCCGCCGGGTGCGGGCGTGGGATCTTCGATATAGGACACGAGCAGCGTGCCGCCGCAGTTGACCTCGAAGTTCAAGTACCCGGCCTCTTCCTTAGGCTGGACGAAAAATTCGGTGCAGCTATCCCCGCAGACTGACCCCTGGAATTCGGTCACCACGCTGCGCACGTACTGGTCTTCGACGCGAAAAATGAGGTAGAACCACGCATCGTCATAGAGGGCGCGGAACTGGGTGGCCGGATGATGCTCGGTGGAATGGGGCAACCACTGATCGACGTGACCGGTCATCGCCTGCCGCCACACCGCACCGTCCCATTCCCCCTGCAGCGAGGGCTGCACCGCTGTGTTGTGAATCAGGTATTCCATCGTCTCTCCTTCACCAAATATGGGGCTGCTGATATTGTGAAGTTATGCGTGCCCATGATAGCGTGTTCTGGCGAGAACGACTAGACACCTGCGAGGAAAATCTGTGACACCAAGCGACGTGTCGGCTATGTCAGGCCACGCGGCCGTACTCCTCATGATGCGTATCGCCATCGAGGGACACGCCCACCAGCGAGGGCTCGGGCACCAGGAGAATGCCGAAAGCGTCATAGACACGTTGCCGGATGCGCTGAGCAAAGGCGATGATCTCGCGTGCCGTCGCCTGGCCACGGTTGATGAGTGCCAGCGTATGGTTAGATGATAGTCCGACGCAACCTTCGGCATACCCCTTTGTAAATCCCACATGCTCGATGAGCCACGCCGCGGAGACCTTAACCCGCCCGTCATGCGTCAGGTAGGCCGGAATCTGTTCATCGGCCCGCAATACGGCCGGCATTGCCTGCTCCAGCCTGGCGAACTCGTCAAGGGTGAGGATGGGGTTCACGAAAAACGAGCCTGCACTGCGCGCGTTCGGGTCACGGCCATCCAGCAGCATGGATTTCCGCTTGCGGATGGCCAGTACCGCGCGCCGAATATCGGCAATCTGCGGTTGATGCAGCCCCTGTTCGTGCAGAAAACGTCGCAACTCGTCGTACCGCAAATCTGGTTGGGCATTTTGTCGGAGACGCAATGTCACTGTGAGGATGATGAAGCGCTGGCGGTCAGCCCGTTTGAAGCGGCTATCACGATAGCTGAAGTTGCATTCCGCGTTATTGAGGCGGACGATGCGCTGTGTGGCAAGGTCGAAGGCCTCCACGTGCGTGATGGTGTCGCCCACTTCCTGCCCGTACGCCCCCACATTCTGGATAGGCGTGGCGCCCACCGTGCCAGGAATGCCGGCGAGGCATTCTACACCGGACCATCCATTAGCCACGGCCCGGGTCACTAATCCATGCCAGTTTTCCCCGGCTCCGGCGGTGACTTCCACAATGCCATCCGTATAATGACTTCTCACCCCGTTTACCGCCACACGCAACACCAGGCCGGGGAATCCCTCGTCGGCGATCAGCAGATTGCTGCCGCCGCCCATGACCAATAACGGCACGGCGCGCTCCCGCGCCCAGGCAACAGCCGACTCCACAGCATCGACCTGGCGCGCCACTGTGAAGAATTGTGCGCGCCCCCCCACCTGCAGCGTGGTTAACGGGGCGAGGGGAACCTGCTCCTGTACTGTAAATCCTCCTGCATCCATAACTGCGCCCCATGCAGGATGCCCCGATTCCGACGTCGTCATTCCTGATGGCGTGACAGGGATGGGCGCGAAAAGGGACGCGCAGGTGGAGGCGGATGGCCACCTGGCACGAAGCTCCCCGCATCGCGAAACGCGATGCGGGGAGCTTCTAAGACGTGAACGGACTCGATTACCAGCGGGAGCTGCTGCTACGCTGCCCCTGGAAGCAGTCAGAGCAGTAGACCGGCTTTTCGCCGCTCGGCTGGAACGGCACCTGGCACGACTTGCCGCAGGACGAACAGGTCGCGCTGAACATCTCGCGCATCCCGCCGCCACTGCGGCGTCCGCCGCCGAAGCCGCCCTGGGATTTTCGCGCAGCACGGCAGTCAGGGCAACGGCCGGGCGTGTTGGTGAAGCCCTTCTGGGCGTGGAAGTCTTGCTCACCGGCGGTGAAGACGAAATCGGCGCCGCAATCGCGACAGTTCAGTGTTTTGTCAGTGTAGCTCATGGCATGCACTCCTTGAAATGGTTGGACCGTCATCGGAAGCGAGATCTGGGTGGCGTGATAGGTGTGCTATGCAGGAGCTAGAACAACCGGTACGAGGCCAAATCAGGCGGAAACCTTGTCGGTCTATAGGGGAAGTCAAACTTCCACCTTCCACAGCATACTCGAAGTTGTCAGGTTTTTGCAAGAGGTATACGAAAAATTACCGCCGGCGGCGTTTGGCGCTCCGGCGGCGGTCGCGTTCTTCATCGCGGCTCGCCTTCCGCTGACGAAGGCAGATCGGGCAGTAGGTGGGGGGGGGGAAGGCCTGTTCCGCGTATTGCGCCTGTTCGGCTTCCGTAAACATAAAGGTATTCCGGCACTGCGGACACTCAAGCGTGAGATCGGGCATAGTGGCCTCCTGCTGATGGCGTACCATCTCGGGCAGGGTAATTACGATGGCGCGCAAAATGCAGGCGTCCACCCATTTCCGAAACAGTGGCGCCAGTGTACCGTGCCGGAAGAGGAATGTCAAATTGCAAAACCCGCTGGCGACCAGGCATCCGCGGTCTCGCCACGAGAGGATTCGAGATCTCACATACGCAGTTCGACGTAGGTCGTATTCTCCAGCACGTGGCGCAGGCTGGTTTGCAGGGTGGCGAGCGTGTACGGCTTGGTGACGAACCCAGCGAGATCCTTGCCGGCAAATCGTTCTGCAATATCCTGCTCGGAGTATCCACTGGAGAGGATGACACGGACGCCCGGGTCGATGGCGCGAAGATGATGCAATGCTTCTTCCCCATTCAGCCGGGGCATGGTGAGATCCAGGATGACGAGCGCGATATCGTCGCCATGTTCGCGGTACAGATCCACCGCCTCCTGACCGTCCTCGGCAGTCAGCACGCTGAAGCCCATCGCCTCGAGTACCTCTTTTCCCAACGTGCGGATCGCCTCCTCATCATCGACGAGGAGGATGGTGCCGGCGCCGGTCCAGGCATCGACGCTGGCAGGCGAGACCGCGGCATCGCCGGGGGTCTCATCATGTTTCGTAATGGCGGGGAAGTACACGGTGAACGAAGCCCCCTGCCCTGGTGCGCTGGTGACTTTGAGCGCTCCCCGGTGGGCACGTACGATGCCAAGCACGGCGGAAAGCCCAAGGCCGCGTCCGGTGAATTTTGTGGAGAAGAAGGGATCAAAGAGACGTTCGCGCGTTTCGACATCCATGCCGCAGCCGGTGTCGATCACCTGAAGCCAGACGTAGAACCCGGGTGCGAGTTGGGTATCCAGATCGATCTCCACCTGATGCGCGGCATCGCACCGCATGGTGCCCGTGGTAATCGTGATGGCACCCTCCTCCTCGCCGAGAGCTTCCGAGGCATTGACCACCAGATTCATAACGATCTGCCGCAGTTGCGTCGCATCGCCACGCATGGCAGGCGAATCCGGGTCGAGGTGCAGCGTCAAATTGGCCTTTTTCGAAATGGAGGTCTTCAGCAGATAGACCATCTCCCGGATCACGCTGTTGACATCGATATCTTCCGTGACGAACTGTCCTTTCCCCGAGTAGGCCAACATCTGGCGGCAGAGATCGGCAGCGCGCAGTGAGGCCGTCTCAATCTCGTGCAGCAGCGGACGGGTCGACGATTCGGATGGCAGTTGATACAGCGCCAGATCGGCGTAGCCGAGAATCGCCGTGAGCAGGTTGTTGAAGTCGTGGGCGATGCCGCCGGCGAGCACCCCGAGGCTTTCCAGCTTCTGTGCCTGTTGTATCTGTTGCTCGAGCCGTTGGCGCGCGTCTTCGGCACGTTTGCGCTCGGTGACGTCGCTCGCGATCACCAGCACCGCTTTGTCCCCATGATACTCGATAGGTACGGTTGAGGACTCAGTGGCCAGCGCAGTACCGTCTTTACGCAGTACCACGATTTCCGCCGGGGGATTAGTCGCCCCCTGCTGCACACGCATTAGCCGCGCGTGTGCCAACTCCAGGCAGTCCGGATGGATGGCACAGAGTGCATCTTTCCCCTGCAGTTCTGCCTCATCGTAACCGAGCATGCGTAAGCTGGTGGGATTCGCGTAGACGTACTTGCCCCGTTGGATCACCGTGATAGCGATCGGAGCATTGGTCACCAACCCGCGGAAACGCTCCTCGCTCGCTTGTAATGCGTTGACCGCCTCTTTCCGCGCCGTAATATCCAGTACGATCGGGATGAAGTACTGTTCCTGTCCGCAGGGATTCGGCAGCATGCGTATGGTGGTTTCTCCCCAGACCACGCGGCCATCTTTGTGGAGGTAGCGCTTTTCAACTTTGGCGAGTTCGATTTCGCCGGCCATGAGCGCTTGAATCTCCTGCACCCCGATGTGCACATCCTCGGGGTGGGTGATCTCGAGAAACGACTTGCCGATCAACTCCTCCTCCTGGTAACCGGTAAATCGGCAGAAGGCTTCATTGCATCGAATGAAGCGTCGGTCGAGCCCGACCATGACCGCGCCTACCGGAGAGAGATCAAAGGTACGGCGGAAACGCTCTTCACTCTGGCGCAAGGCGACTTCCGCACGCTTGCGCTCAGCATTATCGCTGATGGTGAGCAAGAGCGGCAGACTGTCCTGTGAGGGCTGACCAATGGGCAGGGAGACGCGCACCCCCTCCAGCACCACATCAATCGGTTCGCCGTTGCCGCGCAACAGGCGCAACTCCACATGTTTCGACTGTGGGGCGTGATAGTAGGCGCGGTACCTCGCGAGGAAGGCCTGGCGATCGATGGGGACCACGAAGTCGGTGAACGCACAGTTGAGCACCTGGGCGCGGTCGCGCCCGATCATGCGACAAAAGGTCTGGTTGGCCTCCAGAACCTGACCGATCGCGTTCAGCGCCAGGTAGCCGATAGGGGCCTGGTGAAAGAGGTCGGCATATTGCTGCTGCGAGCGCTCGAGTTCGGCGGTGATGCGTCGCAGTTCTTCATTCTGCAGTTCCAACTCGACCTGATGCACCTTGAGCTCGTGGACCAGTCGCTGAGCTTGCTCGGCGGTGGGCTCCGGTTCGTGGGCAGACTCGCTGGCGAGATACGCTTCGGCATGCTCGCGCAATTGTGATGAATCATCAAAGGAACGCCTCGTCATGACGCCCCCCCTCGTACGTAATCATGCATCACCGGGTTCGTGAGAAGCGGACAGCGCGGGCACCCCATCCTCATCCTGTGTGTGGTCTGTGGTGTTCAACGCGCGCAAGGTCGTGAGACTATCGGTGATGTCGTCAAATGTCGTGTAGACTTGCGATGCCCTGGTCTCCTGATCTTCCATCAACGGTATCGCATTGATGCGAATCCACCGCGTGCTTTCAGTGACAGGATTGTACACGCCCATGATGGCGCCTTTCACCGGCGTGCCAGTGCGCAGCGCCACCATGGAGGGGTGCTCCTCGCCGGGGAAATCGCTGCCGTCCTCGCGGACCGCCCGCCAGCGGGGGTCCATGGAGGTGCGTCCCTGCATCTGATCCAGCGTGAGACCGAGGATACGCTCCGCCGCCGGATTTGCGGAGAGAATCGCCCCATCGATCCCCTGATACACCACGCCTTCCGCCATCGTATCGAACAATAAGCGGTAGCGGGCTTCACTGGCACAGGCCTCGGCCATCGCCTGTTTCCGAAGCGTCAGGTCGAGTGCAGTGAAGGTGATGCCGTGCTCGGGGGCCTCCACGTTCAACGGGGCGGCACTCAGCAGAATGGGCACCGTTGAGCCGTCGCAGCGCCGCCAGTCCACTTCCACCGTGGCCACCCCATGCCGCGCAATCTGCGCGGCGACGTCGCGCTCGGTCGCATCAAACGTGGCGTCATCGTGATAGAACCGACGGGTGCTTTCGCCGATCAGTGCCTCCGAGGCACAGCCCAACATCTGGCAGAGTCGGTCGTTGACGGTCATCATTTTATGCTGAACGGCGAGGCCGATGCCAACCGGCGCCGCGCTGTACAGGCTGGCGAGCCGGGTTTGACTATCCGTGAGCGCGTGCTGCGCGGTCTTCAACTGGTTGATATCGATGAATACCATCACCACGCCGGCCATGCTCTCGCTGCTGATGCGGTAGGGAAGCATGCGCATGAGATACCAATCGCCGGCGCGCGTGCGCACCTCCTGCGTCACTTCGATGTGCCGGCGCTCCACCTCGCGAATCACGTGCAGTGGATCAAGGTCCACAAGGTCATGTGTAAGATGATCCACCGGACGTCCGATATCGCTCTCCACCAATTTGAAAATCCGCTTGATTTCCGGAGTAAAACGACGGATATGCTTGTCCTCATCAAGAAACAGCGTCGCAATCCTGGTGCTGGCCATCAGGTTATCCAGGTCGTTATTCAGTTCGGTGAGGTCGATGATCTTGCTCTGGTACTCGGCATTGACGGTATGCAGCTCTTCGTTCACCGACTGTAATTCTTCATTGGTGCTCTGCAACTCTTCGTTGCTGGCCAGCAGCTCTTCGTTGGTCGCCTGCAGTTCTTCGTTGGTGGTTTCCAGTTCTTCAATGGTGGCCTGCAGGTTTTCCCGCGTAAACTGCAACTCCTGTTCCAGATCGTGGATGCGCTGCTCGGTTTCCTGGCTGACATCGTACACCTGTCCGCGGTCCGCCGCCGTATCTTTGGCCGGTGCAGCGGTATCTTCGGCAATAAACACGACGCCCAGAGGCTCCTGGCTCTTTTTTCCGGGCAGCAGGCGAATGCGAATGTGCACGGTCCTGGCGCCATCGCGCCAGGGGAGGCGCACATTGGTGTACTTCAGCTCATCGCCCGTTTTGAAAACCTTCTGTAGCCCCGCCACCACCGGGATCGCCAGCTCCTTCACCGCCATTTTGCCAATGTCGCTGCTGAGCTTGCCGGATGTCAGGCGGAAGTACCCCTCGGGATCGCCCAGGATATGCAGCAATTCCAACTGCTCATTGACGACGAGCGCCAGCGGAACGTAGTCGGTGCTCAAGGACTGCAGCAGCCGTTCGAGCAACCGCTCCTCCTCATGCTGGCGCATCACGCCCCTGCCGGTGACGATCCGCGGGCGAGACCGCCGCACCGAGGCGAGGGACGTGGAGAGTTCCAGCGTATCCGACGCCATGCGCCGCTTGCCGTTGCAGCGGAAGATCTTGTGCTTCTGATGCACCGGCTCGAAGTATTCGGCCATCTCCCCCACCGTCTCGCTGGTGCCCAGCAGGAGAATGCCCTGCGGGTTCATCGAAAAATTGATCAGATCGAGTACTTTGCGCTGCAGCACCGGCTGCAGGTAGATGAGCAGATTTCGGCAGCTCACCAGATCAATATTGGTGAATGGGGGATCTTTGATGAGGTCATGCTGGGCGAACACGACCATTTCGCGGATGGTGCGGTCGATGCGGTACTGGTCGCCATGGCGTTGAAAATACTTGGCGAGCAACCGCGGCGAGAGATCGGCGGCGATACTCTCGGGGTACACACCATTGCCGGCGCGCTGAATGGCATCGCGGTCGATGTCGGTGGCGAAGATTTTCAAGTCCACGCGCAGCTCCATGCGTTCCATCACTTCGCGACTGAGCATCGCCAGCGAATAGGCCTCTTCGCCTGTCGAACACCCGGCAACCCAGAAGCGCACTTCACGGATATTGGCGCGCTCAAAGAGTTGCGGCAGATGGTGGGCCGCCAGATCGTCGTACACATCGCGGTCGCGGAAAAAGCTGGTGACGCCGATGAGCAGTTCGCGGTACAGCACGATGACTTCGCCGGGCACCTGCTCCATGTACTGCACGTAATCGCGCAACTCCTGAAACTGATTCACCGTCATGCGGCGCTCAATGCGGCGAATCACCGTGCTCGGCTTGTAGAAGGTGAAGTCGACTTTGGTGCGCTCACGCAGCAGGGCGAAGATGCGCGCCAGGCTGTCCTCATCGGACAGCAGAGTTTGCGGGCCGTCGGGTTTGGGCGCATACGGGTGATGGGCGAAGGACAGCAGTTTGTCGGGCATGTCTTCGGGGGGCAGCACGCAATCGGCCAGTCCGGTGGAGATCGCCGCGCGCGGCATGCCGTCAAACCGTGCCGACTCCACTTGCTGCACCATCACCATGCCGCCCGCTTCTTTGATGGCGCGTATGCCGCGCACGCCATCGCTGCCGGTGCCCGACAGAACAATGCCAATGGCCTTCTCGGCCTGATCATCGGCCAACGAGCGCAGGAAGACGTCGATGGGGAGATTGATCCCCCTGGTGTGGTCGGAATCGATGAGCAACAACTTGCCGTGGAAAATCGTCAGGTTTTTCTTCGGCGGGATCAGATAGACGGTGTTCGCGTCAACGAGCATGCCTTCCTCGGCACGGCGTACCGGCATGGCCGTCCGTTTGGACAACAGTTCGACCATCATGCTCTTGTAATCGGGCGAAAGGTGCTGGATCACCACAAACGCCATCCCGCTATCCGCGGGCATATGCGTAAAGAAGGCTTCCAGCGCTTCGAGTCCCCCGGCGGAGGCGCCGATGCCGACATAATACAGCGGTTCAGCGGGAAGGTATTGGTCGTCACGGGCCTGCATGGGCATTACCGCCTCTTATATCCATCATGATCACCGCCATGGGTGCGTACGGCTGCATTGGCGAATATGGAATAACTCCAGTTATATGAGGAGGTTTATCGTATTGTTACTGTAGCATCTCAGGCTTGTTCCGTCAATCGTACGCTCGGCGGCCTGCGGCAAGAAACAAGGGCGTTCGCATATACGAACGCCCTGCGGTCATACCAGAATCGCCATCCCCTGTGGTTATGGGAGGTGCAGGAAATTCACCAGCATCAGGTAGAAGACCGGGGCAGCGAGGAAGAGGCTGTCAAACCGATCGAGAAACCCTCCGTGACCAGGCAGCACATGCCCCGAATCTTTCACCTGGCCCCAGCGCTTGAAGCTCGATTCGACCAGATCGCCGATCTGCCCCAGGATGCCCACACTGATGCCCAGCCAGACGAGCTGCCACCAGGCCTGCGACGAGGCAAAATATCCGCCGAAATTCCACCAGGCCTGACTGACGCTCGGCAGGGCCGGGGCCACCGCTTTCACAACGAGCAGGAAGACGACTGCCGCACAGAGGCCGCACACCGCGCCGGATACCGTCTTTTTCGGGCTGATATGCGGGGCGAGAGCCGGGCCGTCGAAGTGGAGCCCGCCGAAGTACGCCGCAGTATCCACGGCAAAGACAGTGGCAAAGATCACCGCGACGGCGATCTCGTGCATGGGGGTTTCGCCGATGAGCAGCAACGCCGAGGTGGTGCCGCCGAGGTACACGCCCGCGGCAATGACAATGAGGTTCTCACGAAGGCCGATCCAGCCGCGGTGCTCAATGTCGCTCCAGACGGCCAGAAAGAGAAACATCACGACGGCGGTCACACCCACAGAATCGATCAGCAGGCCCAGACTGCTCACCGGCACGCGCGCATCACCCTGGGATGCCAGTCGGATGGCATGCACCATGAAGGGGATGATCAATGCGGCGTAGACGCCATTCATCGCCGAGGCATAGCGCAAGCGCTGCTGTACGACTTTGCTGACTTCCCAGCCAGAGATGCCGGCAATGAGCAGCACGATCAACAGCAGGGGCAGATCATCCGGGCTGTGCCAGCGCACGCGCAGCCACCAGTTAAGCCAGAGCAGCGCAAACAGCATGGGCAACCCCAGAGCCGCGGCGATCAGTCGTTGTCGAAGCATGGCGAGGACACCCCTCCAAATTTCCGGGAACGCGCCTGGTAATCCGCAAGCGCCTGGAGAAAATGCATGGTGCTGAAATCCGGCCAGAGCGTCGGGGTCACCCAGAATTCGCTGTAGGCGATTTGCCACAGCAGATAATTGCTCACACGGAGTTCGCCCGCGGTGCGAATGAGCAGGTCCGGATCAGGCAATCGCGGGCGATACAGGGCTGCAGCGAAGCAGGCATCATCGATGGACGACGGGTCGAGCACGCCCGACGTGGCCTGCATGGCCAGGCGACGGGCGGCGTCCACGAGTTCGGCACGTCCGCTGTAGTTGATCGCGAGCACCAGTGTCAGCGTGGTGTTGTCGCGCGTCAGCGCCTCGGCATCGCGCAACGCCGCGCGCAATGAGGTGGGCAACCCCTCGGTGCGTCCCAGATGCCAGACGCGCACCCCCTGCCGATGCAGTTCTTCCACTTCAGCGCGCAACTGTTCTTCGATGAGTCCCATCAGCGCGGTCACTTCGTCGTGCGGCCGCTGCCAGTTCTCGGTGGAAAAGCTGTACAGGGTCAGGTAGGCAATGCCCAGGTTGCTCGCAACCCGCACCACGCGGTGCACGCTCTCGGTGCCGGCGCGATGGCCGATCACGCGCGGCAATCCCTGCTGATAGGCCCAACGGCCATTGCCGTCCATGATGATAGCGACATGAACCGGCAACCGATCAGGATCTAACCGGCGGACGACTGCCGCTTCTTCAGGTGTAAAACTGTCGAGTAGAATGTGTGACATGCCCGTTATTCGTTGACCGGTGGGAAATCACCTGTCACTATACCAGAAGTGCCCGGATGTGGGCTAGTGCCTGCGCGAGTCGTGCGCGAGTTCAGGGTGTATTCCCTTCCCCGGCGGTGGCCACCGGCACCCAGACGCGCAACAACTCAAGGTGACCGTCATCGCGCACGCGCTGGCGGCCCACCCGCGTCTCGCGCTGTGGTGACAACCGGCGCGGTGGCGGGGCCTCGACCCACACGATATTTTCACCCAGCGTCTGCGCTGCCGCCTCCGCCTCATCCGGACGATACCCCACCAATGACGGCATGCTCACAGGGTATCCTCCTGCCCGGCCAGACGTTTGTAGAGCAACACTAATGCGTCCTGCACGGCACGCGCGCGCACCGCCTGGCGTCCGCCGGTATACTGATAACGCGTGACGCGCGTTGGCCGGCCGGCACCGGCCAGCCCGATATACACCAGCCCCACCGGCTTCTCGTCACTGCCGCCCCCCGGCCCAGCGATGCCGGTGATGCTGACGCCGACGGAAGTGCCCAGGGCGCGCATGATACCCTCTGCCATCGCGCATGCAGTCGGTTCACTCACCGCGCCGTGGGCGTCCAGCGTTGCACGCGACACCCCGAGGAGCGCCTGCTTCACGGCATTGCTGTAGGCGATCACGCCCCCGGCAAAATAGGCGGAACTGCCGGCCACCGCGGTCAAGCGCCCGCCCAGCAATCCGCCTGTGCACGATTCGGCGACCGCCAGGGTAGCGTTCTGCGCATGTAGCAGCCGCCCTACCACCATCTCCAGTGTGTCGTCATCGATGCCATACAGGTATGAGGCGGCACGGGCACGAATTTCCGCTTCCACCGGCGCAATGAGCCGCTGCGCCTCCTCGGGGGTGGCGGCGCGCGCGGTCACGCGGATATGCACTTCACCCAGCTTGGCATAGGGGGCGACGGTGGGATTCGTCTGTGCGGCGATGATCTCGTGCAGCAGCGTCTCCAGCGTCGACTCGCCGATCCCGCAAAAACGCAGGGTGCGCGAGAGAATGACCGCACCCGAGCGCCGGGCGAGGAACGGTGCCACCGTCTCCTCCCACATCGGCTGCATCTCGATCGGCGGGCCAGGCAAGGCGATGACGATTCTGCCATCCTTTTCGAGCAAAAAGCCCGGGGCCGTGCCCACCGGATTGGGCACCACCAGCGCGCCGTGCGGGATCATCGCTTGCTTGAGTTGTTTCTCGGAGAATTGAAAACCCCGCTTGCGAAACACCGCTTCCACCTGGGTGCGCGCTTCACCATGCATGGCGAGCGGGGCATCGAACGCTTCGGCAATGCCCGCGGCGGTAATATCATCCTCGGTCGGCCCCAGCCCACCCGTGCAGATGATCAGTTCGGACCGGCTGCACGCTAATGCCAGTGTGTGCTGCAATCGGTCCCGGTTATCCCCCACCGTATCCATGAAAAACAGCGGGATGCCCAGCGCGGCCAGCTGCTGGGCGAGGTAGACGGCATTCGTATCGGTGATTTGTCCGAGCAACAACTCGGTGCCGATGGAGAGTATTTCAGCGCGCATGGAAGGCCTTTCACGGAATGAGACGCAGCCCTGCCGCGCCATCAATGGTATTTCCACGCTGATGAGCCCGTCCCCTGCCGTCATCCTTCGACGAAAGCGCCCGCCTGAATCTGCAGATTATTCGCGTCCTCGACAGGAACCGGCGCGAATGAGCGGAACTTATAAGTCTGATGCCGTACAGACTCAACAGTGCTGATGAAACGCAAGCTCTGGGGCGCCGCCTCGGCGAGACAGCGATGCCGGGCGATGTGCTGTGGTTGCATGGCGAGTTAGGGGCGGGCAAGACGGAACTCACCAAAGGCGTGGCTGCCGGCGCCGGATGCACCGAACCGGTCTCCTCGCCCAGCTTTGCCCTCATTCACGAATATCTCTCTGGACGTCTGCCGGTCTACCACATCGACTTGTATCGCCTGGAGATGGACGACGCGCTCGACCTTGGACTCGATGATTACCTCGAGGGCGAAGGGTTGACCGTCATCGAATGGGGCGAGCGCTTGCCGCCGGGCTATTTCCCAGACGGGGTGGATGTTGAACTCACCTTCGTCGGCACGGGTGACGCCCGCCAGGCAGCGATGATGTCGCGTGGCCCGGCCGGTGCGGCATGGTTGGACCGCGTGACAGCGGCATCCTCCGGGCAGAACGCACAACGCGAGCGTTGAGGAAGTCAGCCTGACTCCCCTGTCGACGAAAACGGACTGCCCCGCTGAGTGGGGCGGCCCGTTGGGCATTCCACCCTACATGCCGGGAGCGTTCGGCAGCATGCCGGGCATCATGGGCGCCCCACCGCCGGGTCCGGGCATGCCGGGCATCCCGGGTATGCCTTCACCGCCCGGCATCATCTCACCGCCTGGCATGGTCGGCTGGGCGCGCTCCGGCTCTCCGACCTCGATCATGCCGACCAGGCCGGTCCCGTAATCCGTACCGTCTCCCGGCTTCCCATGCAATCGGCAGTGATAGTAAATTTTTGTGCCGACTTCGAGTTCAGCAGGGACGATCCACACCCACTCGTCACCATCGTGCAGACCGTCGGGGTACTGCAGATCGGCATTGAACCGGTACTCATCGGCGAATTCCTGGGTATCAGCCACCAGCGTGCGCGTGCCGCCCGACTTATTCGTCCAGCGCAGGATGGTGCCCGGCAACACTTTGAGATGTTTCGGCAGCACCTCGCCGGTGATGGTCAACGGCATCACCACCGAATGGGCCGAGAAACCGAGAATGAAGTTCTGCGACAGCGTACCGGTATTGCCGCGGAAATCTTTTGCCGTCATCACCAGTCGGTGCATCCCCGGCTCTAACGGCGCTTGCGTATTTAGCCCGACATAGTAGTAGCCGGTGTTCGCATCGTATTGCACTGACTCCGTGAGATTCATCGTATCCAGGCGCATGGTGACTGATCGCCGATCCATGCCTGCCCCTTCATCGTCGATCACCGCCCCCACGTAGTCCAGCTTGGTTGCCTCGAGAAAGCCCTGTGCTGATACGGCCGGCAACACATTCGTAAAGCGGGGCGCGTCGACATCGACGGCGGCGGAGGACAAATGGTATAACTGACCGTCCGTGCCGGCAAAGAAGATAGCGTCACCGGCATACCCGATGCCGCCCGCCGCCAATGCCTTCGTGGGCACCGGGGCACCCTGCGGACTTTTCATGCGGTAAGTCCAGATCACTTCCGGCGCATCGCGCCCATAGAGGGCGATGAGACCTTGTTCCATGCGTACGAGGACCCCATCATTTATCACGAGAGGCGCGGCGACCGGCGTGGCGGGCAACGGGAACCCGGGTTCGAGCTCTTTCACCTCTTTGCCGTCCACCTTTTTCGTGACCATTTTTCCCCAGCGGTCCCGTCCGCTAGCCAGATCGACGCAGTAGAGTTTCCCCGTGGAACCGGTGATAAAAATCCGATCATTATCGAGCACCGGTGGGTCCGGGAGTCGATCCGAGCAGGGATACGTCCAGCGAATCGGGGTGGTACGATCGTTAACATTCAACGAAAACAGCGCGTTCGTGGTCGTCACCAATACCGCACGGCCGTCGGTCACTGGCGTGTTGGTGATCACGGCGTTTGGGATGTTAGCGGACCAGCGCGGCACGCCACTCTCGACGCGGCTGATGCGGCCTTCGTAATACCCCAGAATGATCGATTTGTCGTAGAAAAGCACCCCGGCCTCGATCTTATCCCCTAATTCAACAGCGCCCTTCACCTCACCGGTCTTGCGAGCCAGCACTTCGAGTCGATTGCTCTTGGCCACGTAGAACAGTAGCGCATCGTCGTAGGTCGGCCCGTTGCGCACGCTGCTGCTCAGTGTGCGTTTCCAGACCACGTCGCCGTTCTCCGGATTGTAGGCAGTGACAGCGCCGTTCGGTGAAGTCACCAGTATCTGGCCGTCAAGGTACAGCAGGTCGTCCAACGGCGGATCGATCATCTCCACCTTCCAGCGGATCTCACCGGTTGCCGTGGTTACACCCAACAATGTTCGCCCATAGGCGACGATGACCAATTCGTCCGCCACCAACGCATTCGAGGGCATCACATCCACAAATTCGGGGCCAAGAAACGCCTTCCACACCACCGCCGGTGATGTGGGGAAGGCCCTTTCCGGGAACGCGCCGCGGTTGCCGGGGCCGCGGCCGCCGGTCCACGGTGCAGCAAGAGCTGCCGCTCCCACGAGCATCACTGTGGCCATACCGATTAGACGGAGCATCGCAATCTCCTATGATCCCGCATCAGGGGGACAGGCACTCCCGCCACCCCACGGGTTTCGCAACCCGATCTCATATGACTATGCCTGGTCAGGCGCTGCTCATACAGCCCTGACGCTTATCCGCGGGCATACTGCACTCGCCCGCGCGCATACGCATCGCTGCCGAACGTGTCCAACACCACGAGCAGCGGAAAGTCGCGCACGGTAAACCGATACATCGCTTCCGGCCCGTATTCCGGATAGGCCAACACTTCGGCGCGCACCACGCACTGGCCGAGCACGGCGCCTAACCCGCCGATGGCGCCAAAGTACACTGCCCCGTGTTCCTGGCACGCCTGTTGTACGGCGGGGTGTCGCGCCCCTTTGCCGATCATGCCGCGCAAGCCGCATGCGGCGATCAGGCGCGGGGCGTAGGCG
>JAGUZN010000087.1 GCA_020060775.1 Armatimonadota bacterium | reverse complement strand
GCGCGGGGCGGGGGCGGCGAGGGTGACGGCGATCTCCTGCGGCGGCATGACCGAGCTCTCGCCCAGCCGCCATATCAGGCAGAGCAGCAGACCGTTCACCAGGAGCGAGAGGGCGACGGGCATGATGCGGCGCGACCAGGAAAGGCGTTCATTGATCACGTTCAGCCCTCCCGGTGTCCGGTCGTGTGGCGATGAGCAGGCGGCTGAAACCGGCCTGCTGCGCGAGCGACAGCGCCTGCACGATGCGGCCGTGGGCCGCGCGGGCATCGCCCTGGATGGTGATGCGGGCTTCGGCGCCGAAGGCCCGGGCCTCCTGGGTGAGGTGTGTCAGCAGTTGGCTATCGGAGACGATCTCGCCCTGCCAGATGAATCGGCCGCGCTGATCAATGGCGATCGTCAGGTCGCGCGGGGTGCTCTCATCGACCTGTGCGGTCGCCGCGGTGGGCAATTGCAGGCGCATGCCGGTGTTCTGCGCGAAGGTGGCGGTGACCATGAAGATGATGAGCAGCACCAGCGCGACGTCCACCAGGGGCACGATGTTGATCTCCACTTTTGGGTTGTCTACCGGCTTAGGCGAGCGTGAGAGGCTCATGCTGTTCCTCCGTGGGCAGCCAACCGGCGACTGTCGCCTCCCAGGAGGCGACCTGGCGCTGAATCGCGTTGGTGAGAAGGTGGTGGGCGGCCACCGCGGGAATGGCGACGGCCAACCCGGCAGCGGTGGCGACCAGCGCGGTGGCGATGCCGCCGGCGACGATGGACGGGCTCATCACGTTATGCGCCTGAATGGCGGCGAAGGCCTGGATAATGCCGATCACCGTGCCGAGCAATCCGATGTAGGGCGCGGTGCTGCCGATGACGCCGAGCACGGGTAATAAGCCCTCCAGGCGCTGCTTCTGCGCGGCGATGGCGGCATCGAGGAGAATGAGCAGGTGATCACGACCGACACTCGCGTTTGCTTCGATCACCTGGCGCAGGCCGGCGAGGATCTGTTCCGAGCGGCGCGCGCGGTGCAGCGATAGCAGGCGATCGATGATGATCACCCACGAGACTAACGACGCGCACAACAAGACAATCACGACCGGGTCGCGTAGTATGTGATTGAACGGCATTGTTTCTCCCTAACCCGTATTGCCCGCATGGTGTTCCGGCGATCCTGGGACATTTTTGCCATACCGCACAGTCACCTGCGCGCCGCAGGCTCCTTTAGCGACATGGCCAAACTGCCCTCAGGCTTACCGGAACGTGCTCAAATCGACATATCTGTTGGTTGCACGTATACAATATCTCGGCCGGGTTCCGCGGGGGCGGAACCCGGCGCGACGGTTTACCAGTTTGTGCGGATGCCCGCTTCGATGTTGAAGCCTTCCGTCTGATACCCATTGACCTCCTGGTAGTCTACATCCGTGAGATTATGCACGATCACGTACGGTTGCACAACCCCATAGGTGCGGGTGAGGGTGAGATCGACGACGGCCATGCCCGGCAATTTCGTGTAGAGCGGGGCAAAGGTGACCGGATCGAACTGCCCGCTGAAATCGAGGCGGTTGCTGAGCGCGCGCCCGCTGAGGGCGATGTCCCAGTTGTGCCATTGGGTGGCCAGCGTCATGGTGAGGCGGTTGTAGGGCTGCTTCAGGATGCGCTGGCGGGTGGCCAGATTGATGGCATCCAGGTAGCCATAAGAGGTGGTCAGCGTCGTGTGCCGGTTGAGGCGGCGCGTCCAGGCGAATTCGAGGCCGCGCTGGCGGGCGCGGGTCACATTTTCATAGGTCATGCCCTGCCAGGCGATCTGATCGCGCACGCGATTGTTGAACAGCGCGAGGTCGAAGGTATCGCTGCCGCGCTGCCAGTTCATGCCCACCTCGTACTGCTGCGAGGTCTCCGGTTTCAGGTTGGGGTTGCCCTGCATGCCGAAGGCGTTGTAGTACATCTGCATCAGCCCGGGCGCGCGGAAGGCGCTGCCGTAGGAGGCGCGCAGGAAGGCGTCGGGCGTGACCTGGTGGGTGATGCCCAGGCGCGGGGTGAGGCGCGATCCGGCGGAGGAATGGCTGTCGAGGCGCGCGCCGGCGAGCAAGTCAGTCTGCTCGGTGAGGCTCCAGCGATTCTGCAGGTAGAGGGCGCTGTTATGGATGGCCTTATTGGTCGTGCCCTGCAGGGTGTTGTCCTGGAATTCGTCGTCTTCATAGCGCTCGGTGCGATACTCGCCGCCGAAGAGCAACTGGTGGCCGGGCAGGTCGAAGGTGTAGGTGGCTTCGACCACGCGGGTTTTGCCATTCACCTTGGAGGTGTACACCGTCGGATTGCCGGTGAGCCAGTCGAGCCCAGGCATTTCGTTGAACAGCACCTGACGGACATAATAGGCTTGCCAGCGTAACTGCCCCGCGCCCGCCGGGCCTTCGGCGGAGAAGCCGTAGTGCTGGCGATCCCAGTCCTGGAGATCATCGGGATCAAAGGCGCCGGTGCCGGCATAATCTGCGCCGGGCAGGCCGACCGTATCGCTATAGCTCTCGCTGCGCAGGGTCATCTTCCATCCGTTGACATCGGGCACTACCAGCTTGCCGGTGATGTTCGTGCCGTCAAATTCGCTATTCGGGCGCAGGCCGGCGTAGGCGGGCAGCGAACCGGAGAGTTCCCAGCCCAGGTCGGGCGTGCCGCCGTGCACGGCGATGGTACGCGTCGCCCGTCCATTATCGCCGAAACCGAAGTCCAGGCTGCCGCCGGCATCTTCCGGCTGTTTGGTGATGATATTGATCACGCCGCCGATCGCCTCGGAGCCATAGAGGCTGGAGACGGGGCCGCGGATAATTTCGATACGTTCGATGGTGGTGACGGGGAATTTGCCCAGATCGGTGCCGGACAGGAAGCCGGAATGGGAGACCCGCTGCCCATCCACCAGGATGAGCGACTGCTGTATGGTCGTGCCGCGGATGGAGACATAGGCCAGCGAGCCGGGTTGGCCCTGCTGGTCGACGATGATGCCGGGCACCTGGCGCAGCACATCGGCGACGGTCTGCGCGCCGTGTTCGCGCATCTGCTCGGCGGTGACGATGGTGGTGGTGGCGATCGATTCGCTCACCGGCTGTTCGATGCGTTCACCGGTGATGACGACAGTGACGACCGGCTCTTCGTCTTCGGCCGGTTCGGCCTGGTGTTGCGCCCACAGGGGCAGGGTGCAGAGGGCGAATCCGGCGAGCAGGAGCGCCCAGCGACGTACGTGCGACATGATTGTCTTTTCTCCTCGTATGGTGATGGATGCGTGCATGTTACGCGACCTCTTCGGCGATTGGTGCGAGGGTGTGTTCGACCAGCAGGGCCAGCACATAGGCCCAGGATGACAGGCGATTGAGATAGGTGAGCACCAGCAGCGGCAGGGCTTCGCCCGACTCATGCAGGGCCACGGCATGGCGCTCGGCGCGGCGGATGACGGTGCGCGCGAGGTGGAGATGGGCGCCGGCCATGGTGGCGCCGGGCAGCAGGAAACCGGTGAATCCTCCGACTTCAAGTTCCCAGCGCTGCAGGTCGTCTTCCAGGTGGTGCAGCAGTGCCGGGGCGAGGTAGTGGGGGGCGCCCTCCTGGCGCGCCACGGTGGCGACTTCCGCCATCAGCAGGCGCAGTTCGTGTTGCACGCGCTGTACTGGCGTAATCCACGGCGTGGCATCGAGGTGGGCGCGGGCCACGCCCAGGTGCGCCTGGACTTCATCGAGGGCGCCGAGCACTTCCAGGCGCGCGTTGCATTTGGGGAGGGCGGGGCCGCCAATCACGTTGGTGTAGCCCGCATCGCCCTGTCGGGTATAGAGCATCTCGACCTCCTTAGAAACTGTTTTAAACGTCTCTGTCCGGTCTCGCTTGATCTTTTCGCGGCAGTCCGTGTCGGGACTCCTCACCCTATCGGTCTTGGATAGTACCTCGGCGTCCCGATACGGACTGCTACGAAAATCTACGGCGCGATCCGCGAACAGATCCTTTCAAAACAATTTCTTAGAGGTACGGCGATCGCTGTGTACCCAACAAAACACCCCTGCCACATCAAGCGACAGGGGTGGTGGAGATCGTTGTGCAACCGGGTCGATCCCGCACCTCTTCCCGCGAAGTGGTGTCGATTGTCCAAGCAGACCCGGTCTCCTGGCTTCCACGTCACTCTACTAACCGCGCCTTCCCACCCCTCGATAGACTCGGGACAGTGGCCTGTTGCGGTGTTCGTCGGTGGTTACAGTTGCGGGGCAGCGCCGGATTCACACCGGCTTCCCGTAAAATGCCCGCCTGGCAGATATAGCGTTGTGAACGTATCCTACCCCTATGGACAGCGGCTGTCAAGAGGCAGTGGGGGCATTTTCGGGAAAAGTGATCGTCGGGGCACACGACGACCGCTGCCGCCTTGTTCTGGCCGTGTTGTTCCCGTATAATGCCGTTAAGGCAGAGGACCCGGGTCGCAGGAAAGGGTTGTCGGGCGTTCATGGCGGATAATCGATATGATTTTTTAGAAATTGATGGGTGGGCCAGGCCGCAGAAGTCGGAGGCCGAGGCGGAGGGCGCATTAGCCTCGGCTCCGGGGACGCTGGCGATGCCGCTGAAGCTGCCACGGCACCACGGCGCACGCACGGACTTTCGTCCCGTGGAAGTGATCGGGGAATTCGGTCGCGGGGTGGGGCAGTTCAACATGCCCACCGCGCTGGCGGTCGACACCAAGGGCGTGCTGTACGTGGCGGATAGTTACAATCACCGGGTGCAGCGCATCACCGCGGACGGCGAAGTGGATGTGCTGGGTGAGCGCGGCGTCGAGCCCGGTCGCCTGCTGTTGCCGGCGGGCATTGCCGTGGACCGCTCAGGGTGTTTGTATGTCGTAGAACAGGGCAGCCACCGCCTGCAGAAATTCGGCCCCACCGGCAAAGTCGTGTACGCCATCGGTACGCAGGGGCGCAATGCCATGCAGTTCTCGTCGCCGCGCGCCATCGCCATCGACCCGCAGCATCACCTGTACATCACCGATACCGGCAATCATCGCGTGGTGTCCTACACCGGGCAGGGGAAGTACCGCGGGCAGCTGGATAGCGCGCGTTCCAGCGATCGGCTGAACCGGCCTGCGGGGATCGCGATGGGGCCGAACGGCCTGCTCGCGGTGGCGGATACCTGGCATCATCGCGTGATCGTGTACGATGCCGCCGGGAAGCTGGTGATGTGCCTGGGCGAGCAGGGCGACGACCCCGGACAATTCGATCAGCCGACCGGCGTGGTCTTCGATCTCGACGGCGGAATCATTGTGAGCGAGGTGGGCAATAACCGCCTGCAGAAATTCACTTCGCAGGGCATTCTCCAGGAATGCTGGGATGCCACGGGCACCGCGGTCGGGGCGTTGTCGTCACCGAGCAGTCTGGTGGTGATGCCGGAAGGTGATCTCTACCTGGCGGATACCTTGAACCACCGCGTGTTGCGCATCGAATTGTGGTGATCCACACGCGGCGGTCAGCGGATGGGAACCCGGGAGGTTACCTCCCGGGTTCCCGAGCTCAGGCGGTGCTTACGCTGCGCGCATGCCGCCGCCGCCCTCCATGGGCGTGCTCTTCCTGCGCACATGTTTGTGCATCAGTTCGCTGTTCTGCATGGCCACGTCGCCGCGGTCGGTGCGTATGACGGTGAACGTCGGTTTCATTTCCGCAATCGTTCCGGTCACCTCGTCCGACATCAGCGTATCACCCGTGCTGAACAGGGTGCGCAGTTCGCGTCCGGCGATGAGGTCAGACGCATATTCCCGTCCGCCAATGCCGAAGGCGATCGCCCCTGCCAGCGCCACAGCGCCGAGCAGAATGACGAACGCCGGCAACAGGAAGGCAAATTCCAGCCCCAGGATGTTCAGCGCGATGGTGAAGGTGAAGAACAACACCGACGCCAGCACGATGCTCCCCAGGATACCGGAGTACCCGATATTGGCGGCACTCGCCGACGAACGCGTCAATCGCGCCAGGAAATTGGCGATGACCGCGCCGATGACGATGACCAGCAAGGCGGCGAAAATGCGCGGCAGATAGAGAATGACTGCCGCCATTAATGCCGTCAATGCGGGGATACCCAGCACGCTCACCGCCGCCTGAATCGCAAAGAGGAAGACGAACCAGTACGCGATGATCCCGAGGATCTCTGTCGCACTGGTGCGAATATCCGCGCGTTCCAGGGCGCTGTTGACGCCCTCGCGATCCATCAGGCGGTTGAAGTGCACGGCCCGAAGGCCTTTTACGACCAGTACTTGGACCAGTTTGGCGATGCCCCATCCGATCAACAAGATCAGGAGCGCTCCGAGCAACTCCGGAATGAATGAGACAATGCGACTGACGGCGCCGACGAGGGCGCCGACCAATGCAGCAAGCCAGACTGAAACTCCACCTGCAGGCATATTCGTACCTCCATGATGAGGATACCTGGAATATTCCCATCAGCCGCCGGCGCGGGCATCGCCCTTGCCGAGATGCATGCACATCGGAGGGGGCATGTTGTGTCCGTACAACACGGACGCCGGGAAGGCCGGAGGTGGAAGTGATTAGAAGGAGAGGGTGTTAGCCCGTGTGGGATATGGTGCTGGCGATCCCGCGCAACACCAGGTGTTCATCCACAACGGCCACGCCGTCGAGGAAAGGCGCCACTGCCTGCGCCCAGCCGCCGGTGAGCACGATGGGCGCCGGTGTGCCCAGGGCGCCGCGCGTGGAGCGCACCATCATGGCCAGCCCGCCCAGCGCCGTGTAAAACAACCCGCTGGTGAGCGAGTCCACGGTGGATGCACCGATAGGCTGGCGAGGAAAGGCCCATTGCGGCACGGCTAACGCGCTGGCGGCGACGGCGAGAGCATCAGCCATGGTGGCAATGCCGGGGGCGATCATGCCGCCGAGGTACGCCCCTTGCGGCGAGACGGCATCGACGACGGTGGCGGTGCCCATCATGATCGGGATGACGGGCGGGGC
>JAGUZN010000289.1 GCA_020060775.1 Armatimonadota bacterium | reverse complement strand
TGCTGGGCCTGGCCTTGCTGCATCCGGTCGTGCGCACGCGCGTCGCCAGCCTGACGAACTTCGGCGACGCCACCATCAACACCCGCCAGGTCTTCATGCGCGGGGCGCTGAACATGCTCGCCGCACGGCCGGTGCAGGGCTGGGGGGTGGGCTCGTTCCGCTTGATCTTCCCGCAGTATCGGCCCTCAAGCCAGGCCATCGAGTTGGATATCCCGCTCAACCGCGGTTACAGCAGCGCGTTGCCGCACAACTGGCCGTTGCAGATCGGCGCGGAAATGGGGCTGCTGGGGTTGGCGCCTTTCATCTTGTTACTGATCGGCATCTACCGCGGGGGCATCCGGCTGTTGCGCAACGAGGAGGGCACGCACTGGCTGGCCCTCGGACTGTTGGGTCTGCTCACCGCGCATCTCGTGACCAATCTTTTTGCGTTCGACAATGCCGCCACACAGGCGCAGTTCTGGATGGGCCTGGGGTTGTTGGCGGCGCTGGGGGCGCAGGAGCGCACGCCGCACGTCCGGTATCCGGTCATCGGGGGGCCGTTGTCACGGCGTTTGACCGGCATGCTCGGCGTGGTCAGCGTCGTCGTTGCGCTGGGTATGGCCATGCATACTGCGCTGCAGTTCGGGGCGGCGCGCGTGACCATGCATGCCGTCCACCGCGAGAACAGCCTCACGGCCATGGCCGCGCAGGACCCTGCCGCCGCGCTGGCGGCCAGCACGGCGGCGATCCAGGAACTGCAGATGGCCATCGCCATGACGCCGGTGGCGGATCATACGCAGTATCAGTTGTTGTTCCTCGCCTACCAGGCGCACTTGAACCTGCTGCTGCAGCCGGGGCCTGACGGGACGCTGCAGGCGGACAGGCAGACGTGGACGGATACGCGGAAAGGGATGCTCGATGCTGCCACGCAGGCGCTGGCGTTGGTCGACCGCGAGCCGGTGGTGCTCCGCTACCTCATCAGCGAATTTCTCGCCGACCCCAGTATGTATGCGCAGGCGGCGGAGTTGGGCGAGCGCCTGGTGCGATTTGAGCCGCACAGCGCTGAGGCGCGCCTGCTGTATGCCGATGCGCTGGCGGGAGTGAACAAGTTCCGCCAGGCCGAAATGCAGGCCGACAGCGCCGTGGCATTAGATGACACGTTCGGGGCCGCCTTCGCGCAGAGCGCGCATTACAAAAGCGTGCTGGCGCGGGGGCAGGACCCGCGGGCCGCACAATTATGGCCGCAGGTACGCGACTATTATGCGCGCGCCATCGCCCTGGGCGTCACACTCGACCCGGTGCAACGGATGGAGTACGCGCTCGCACTGTTTGCGATGGGCGAGATTGAGGCGGGCATCGCGCAGGGGCGGTTGCTGCGAGACCCCTCGGCACAGATCGACGCGGCGCAGCAAGCGCAACTCGTTGATACGCTGTGCGCCCAGGTGAAGATATTGTATCCGGCGGATGCGGCGCGGATTATTGCTGCGCTGCGCGCACCGCGATGAGTTCGGCCCACCCTCTTGCATCGTGCAGGGTGATATGGTAGGATACGTTCTGCCCCCAGGAACCTGGGAGTATGGAGCAAAACCGTGCAAATTTTACTTTATGTGCTCATTGGAATTCAGGCGCTCGCCGCCCTCGGATTGATTGGGATCATCGCCATTCAGACGACGAAGAGCGAGCAGGGTGCATCCGGCATGGGCTGGGGCACCATCGGCGGTCAGGCCAGCACCTCGGTGCATAAGTTCGGTCTCGACTCGCAGCTCACGCGCCTCACCGGTTGGCTGGCGGTCGGTTTCTTCGTGCTCTCCCTGGTGGTGGCGTTTGTCGAAGCCCGCCTGAAGACCGGCAGCATCTAACTTCTCACCACAGTTTTTGCCCGGGTGGCGGAAATGGCAGACGCGCTAGGTTGAGGGCCTAGTTCCCGTTTTTGGGAGTGCTGGTTCAAATCCAGTCCCGGGCACCATAAGCGTAATCGCCGTTCAAGGTTCAGACCTTTGGACGGCGATTTTCTTTGCCGGACGCGCCAGGTTTTTCGGGCACTCGCGCCAGGTTCATCCTGAATTTACACTCGCTGGAGGGATGAACCATGTTGAAACTGAATCCCCGCACTCTGCGGGGATAGTCGGTAGCACGGACCAACACATCGGGTCATCTCAGCAACCTGCTGCGTCGTCGCCCTGAAGGAGATGCTCTGCGGACGTTCGCAATTTCCGGCTCCCACGAAACGTGAACAGATTTTCCTTTACATGTACACATCAATTATAATGGAATATCTACCAAGTGGCACTTTGGGTCTGCGCAGGTCAGGAGTAAGTATGGGTACGCACCAGCCGACAGGGAAAAAGCCGGTTACACAACAGGATATCGCTGACTACCTGGGCGTCAGTAAGGCAACTGTTTCGTGCGCGTTGAGCGGCAAACGGAAAATCGTCAGCCAGGTCTTGATGGATCGCATTCGGGCGGTAGCTGATGAGTTGGGATATGATCCATCAGTCTACCAGGCAGCACGTCGGCTCAGTCTCATGGGCTCTAAGCAGCAGGTATCCAACCATACTGTTGCCTTCTTTGGTCCCTCGCTTAAACTGATGTTCTCTACTAACTACTTTAGTAATCTTCTCCAGGGGCTGAGCGATACCTTGATGGAGGAACGGTTTGCCCTTGTGATGGTCCAGCCAATAAAAATGACCGGGACATACCATGCCTATCATCCTCTTCCACTCATTTTTTCGCATGGTGACGTCGATGGGGCGATCGTCCACACTGATCCTCGCGTTTTCTCCTCCGCCCTACAAACTTTGCGGAATGATCCAGGTTTTACCAACCGTCCAGTGGTCTCCCTTATTTATCCAATCCCTGGATGCTCATCAGTATGCGCGGATGATCTGGGGGGAGGATATGCCTGCGTCGATCATCTCTTGCGGTTAGGGCATCGACGTATTCTACATTTTGAGGGCAGAAATACCACGACTTTTCCTCACCGCCAACGCTTGGAGGGGTATCGTCAGGCTTGCCATGCCCATCACAAGAATCCGCAAAAGGTATTGACCGCGGTATCCTGGAGAAATGACGAGTGGACCCAAGAAGAAACGCTCCTGCCCGAGGTGCTCCGCCAACACCCGGATATCACCGCTATCCTGGCGCTCCACGATTATGAGGCGTGCCGGCTGATGCGCATCCTGACGGGGCTCGGGGTCCGCGTGCCGGAGGATATCAGCCTTATCGGGTTCGATGATACCGAATTCATCGCCGATGCGCAGGGCAACAATATGCTCACGACCGTGAGAGTTCCGCTGGAGGAGATTGGGCGACAGGCCGTCCACATCCTCCTCGCGCACGTGGAGGGCAGGACGACCCAAGAGGAAACAGTCGTACTCCAAACGGCACTCATCGAGCGCGGGTCGACGGGCTTGCCGCGGCAAGGTCTGTTATCTTTCTAACGGCAGCATCACGTATTCTACGTTCCGCTTTCGCGTGTAGTTTGAGAAACACACGTAGCCGTGTCTTTTATCTCATACCTCGACCTCCATGCTATGCCAGCCCTGAGATGGGCTTCGGACGATTCGGCCGTTGAGCACGAGCAGCGTCATCTCATCAAACAGCCCATATTTTTTTTCACCGACCCTGTTGACAGCATAGAAGTGCAATGCTAACCTTATGCACATAAACCGGTTTATGCTATATTATTTTATATACTAAACCGGTTCGGCAGGGGTTTCAGATACTCATCTCAGCAGTTGTTTCTCTCGACCGATCAGTACTTACAACAAATGTCCAGGAGAAGATCAGATGCAGATTGACCATGGCCATATCCGCCTTGAACTTGATCCGTCCACCGGTTCTATTGTCCGCATTGCCAATCGCAAGAGCGGTGTGACGCATTTCGACGCGACGGGGGAGCGCGGCGAGTTCGGCAGGCTGTTTCGCATCATCGCCCCCAACGCGCAATGGTTCTCCCGTGCCGCGGACAGTCACCTGCAGGATGCCCCGCAGATCGCGGAGGAGGGCGAGAGCATCATTATCACCTATCCGGATCTGCGCATCGGCGATGGGCGGACGGGCATTGCCGCCACCGTGCGGATCAGCCCGTCGGAGCGCGAGGACGAACTGCTGTTGACTATCAGCGTAGAGAACCACGGCCAGCATCCGATCAACGAAATCATGTTTCCCTGGCTCGGCGGCTGGGCGGGCGAGGGCGGGCGCAACGGCGAACGCTGCATTGTTGGCGGGAAGGAAGATTTCGACCTTGCCTCGCTGCCGCGCGCGCTGGGCGCGGGATACTACCGCCTGAACCAGCGCATGTTCTACATGTATCCCTACGATATGTACACGCCGTGGGTGGATATCTCCATGCCGGGCGGCGGATTGTCGTATATCAATTACGCCACGTCAGCGCTCAACGGCTTCTTCAGCATTGAAAACCTCGGCCGCTTCGCGCCGCAGCGCTGCCTGGGGTTTGCCTGGTCCTTCCCCGCGCTGGTGCAGCCGGGCGAGCGCTGGACATCGCCGCCGATCGGCCTGGCCGTGCATGACGATGATTGGCACGCCACGGCTGACCGCTATCGGCTGTGGGCGAATACGGTGTTCGGCATCCATGTCACGCGCAAGCCGGTGCGCGAATCGATCGGCGTGCAGAATGTCTTCTTCCGCGGTTTTGACGGCGCCCTCTTTCATGGATTGGATGAGATTCCGGCCATCGCGGAAACCGGCCTGCGCTATGGCGTGGACCAGCTGTGCGTCTGGGACCAGCTCATGCTCGGGCACTACGTCATGCGTCCCGCCGGGGAGTTGTTCGATTACGCGGAGGACGAGCAGGCCTTGCTGCGCCAGGGACTGGGGCAAGCGAAAGCGATGGGCGTAAATGTGCACGCGCTGCTGAATTTTCGCCATGTCAACTCGTCGTTCCCCTGTCATCAGCCGTATGTGGCGAAGGACATCAAGCGGCGGTGGGATGGCACGCCGGAAACGGAAAACTGGGCGGGCAGTTTCAACCATGCCATGCTGTTTACGCGACACCTCGGACCGGAATGCTACCTGTTCAGCCCGCACTCGCCCGCCTACCGGCAACGCGTGATGGCACTCACCGAGACGTATCTCGATCTCGGCTTCACCTCCATGTTCTTCGACCAGCCGTTCGAATGGCCGGACTATGCCTACGTTGCGGAGGGGAAACGGCCCGAAGACACCTACCCGGCGGTGATCGACCTGGTGGATGCGCTCTATGCGAAAGTGACGGCGCGCGACCCCCACGCATACCTGGTCGGTGAAGAGGGCGAGTTTGCGATATCGCGCGCCATCGAACAGTTCATGGCCTGGAAGTTCTCTGACCCCACCAACGTGTCCATGCTGGAACGCATACGCTACTCCATCCCCAACATCATGTTCTCCTGGGTAATGGACTCGGAGCCGGATCGAGCGACCTGGACGTTCGCGCTGGGGGCCTACTGCTGGATCGGCGTGCACGGGCAAGAAGGCACGCTGGCCGATGCCCCGGTCTTCGCGGAGCATGTGCGTAAGCTCGCGCAGTTGCGCAAGCGCTGTGTCGAGCGCACGGTATACGCCCGCTTCAACGACCGTCGCGGCCTATGCGTGGAGGGCGAGGAGGGCTTCGTGGCGTACGGTTATGACAGCCCACAGGGCCCGGCGGTGATCGCCGCCGCCATCGGCAAACCGGCCAGCGGGACGGTGAGCGTGCAGCGCGATGCGTTCAGCGCACCTGGAGGCGATCATGGGCGGCTCTGCCGCTGGGATGGCTCCACCCAGGCCGTGCAAGGCGACACGATGTCCTTCACCCTGGAGGCCAATGAGGTCGCCATCTGGGAGCTCTAACCATCCGGTACGTTCCCTTACAACTGTTCTGGATACAATCTATTTGTAGTCACTTACGGCATACGCTGCGGCAACCGCCTATGTCCACATGAAAGGTGAGTACGATGAACTGGCCCGCGTTTATAGGACAGTACGATTTGATTTACGACACGCCGCCGCGCGAGTGGTCGGATGGCTTTTTGCTGGGCAATGGGCGGCTGGGCGCCCTCGTCTCCGCGCCGCACGCGCTGGAATGGCTGATCAACAAGGTCGATGTGCTCGATGGCCGTGTG
>JAGUZN010000415.1 GCA_020060775.1 Armatimonadota bacterium | reverse complement strand
GGCCAGCGCGATATCGACCTCCTGCTGCAACTGCTGCACCGCACTTCGCAGCGCGGCAGCAAAGGCTGTAGCCCGCTCGCATGCACCGCAGGTCTGTGCTGCGATCTGTTGAGCACCGTTCGCCGACTTGAACATCCCGATGATGCGCCCGCTACCCCGCTCAACCAGCGCCAGGCGGAAATGCGTACTTCCCCAATCGCAACTCAACATCAGATCTGCCACAGCCTTTGACTCCGATTCGTCAGGCCCACCGCCGGGCCTCATCCAGCATCGCCAGGTAGTTGTCGAGCGGGATGTAATGCGTCACCCAATTCCCAGATCCCAGGCAATAGCCCCCGCCCGGCTGGCACACCTCGAGATACTCTCGCGTCTTCCGGCGGATGGCCGCCTCATCGGCGCGTGCCAGGAAATCAACATCCATGCCGCCCAACAACGCCACCCGGCGCCCGTAACGCCGCTTGGCCTCAGTCACGGGCAACACGACCTCCTCAAAGGAATGCTTGGCATCGATGCCCACCTCATCGATATAGGCATCCATCAACGTATACATCTGCCCGCAGGAATGGAACAACACCAGCTTGTCGTGGGTGTGCGCCAGCTCGGCCATGCGGCGATGCCAGGGGAGAAAGAGTTCCCGTATTACCTCAGGGGCCAGCATGGTGGATGTTTTATAGCCCAGATCATCAATGAGATATACCGCACCGACACATGGGTAGCGGCAGCAGGTCTCCAGCACGGCGAGGTTGTATTCGGCCACACGCGTCACCACTGCCTCGATCAACGGTGGATCATCGAAGAGCGTCATGCAGAAGTGGGTGAAACCAAAGAGTTCCCGTACCGTCTCCCACAGCTTGAGCGAGAAGAAGACGCGCATGTCGCCGGGCACAAGCCGCGCCCACGCGTCCAGTTCGGTAACCAGCGCATCCGGCGGCGCAGGCCACGGAAACCGCTCGAAGTCACGCCAATCGCGCATGACGCCGACGCCCTCGTTCTCCCACGCGCTCTCCGCCGGAGCAGGGCGTATCTCGGTCGCCGGGTAGATGCGAAATAATTCCTGCCCGAGGAAGCAATGGGTGGCGATCATCCGCTGATATGGCGCATCCGCATGGTCCGCGTCGATCCCGTCCCAGATACCGAAGCGCGCCTGCAATGCGCTTGCCAGCTCCGGCGCCACACCGTGCTCGAAGTAGTACACGCGGTCGGGCGTGCCCTCGCGCCGCAAGTTGCGGTACAGGCCTTCGATATCCAGTGTTACAAAAGGCAAAGTATCCATCATACGCGCTCCTTCTGCCTTGAATATACGATGGTTCATGAAGTGCATAATAAACAATCCGGCCATAATTCTGGTATAATCAAGCCATTGCATCACCACGTTACACTGGAGGCTATGTGGCATTTCCACCCATTCCAACCGAACAAGCCGAATTGACCCTCAGCTTTCAGCGCATCTGGCGCGTGCTGCGCGATGTGCAGGTCTACGGCCATCGCGTGCAGGTGCAGAATCTCTTCGCGGCAGAGGTCGCTGCCGGTTGGCACACCGGCATGCACTGGCACCCCTTCTACGAGGCGCATCTGGTCATCCGGGGCGCTGCCGTCTACCCGCGCGCCCAGGCCGAGGAATATCTGACGCCGGGCGCCGTCGTGCTGCACGCACCCAGAATTCGGCATACCTGGCAGGCCGGTGATGAGGCACTGCAGCGCATCGTCTGCTGGTTCACCGCCGACCCTCCGCTCTCGCTCACCATTCCGCCGGTCTGGCCGCATCATCCCGAGGCGCTGGGGGAATTGGCGATTATGCTGACCGAAGCCCGCACCATGCGGCCGGGGTGGGATGACCGCGTACACGCCCAGCTCACCAGTCTCTTCTCCCGCATATTGATGCCGGCAGGTGTTGCATATGACCCGAACGACTTGGCGAAAACAGAGCGGGACGACCGCTGGCTGGTCAGCACCATAGACGGCATATTGCATAGACACTTAGCCGAACCGACCACGCTGCATACCATCGCCCGGGAAGTTGGCATAAGCGTGCGCACCCTCACCAGGCGTATACGCCAGGCGACCGGCCAGACCGTCGGGGCGCGACTGACCACCCTGCGCATGGAGCATGCTGCGGCGCTGCTCGCCTACACCGATCTCCCGCTCTATGCCATCGCCGCCCAGGTCGGCTTCTCGACCCCCTCCTACTTCGCCCGCGGCTTCCGGCAGCAGTTTGGCCTCACCCCGCGCGATTTTCGCCGCCGCGCAATCTCTGCCAGCGCTCCTGAACGCCAGGGGGCGCTCATCGACCGTGCCTGAGATGCGCACGACGTCCTTCATACTCAGGGACAGTCCCGAGAATATCCCGTTTCATCCTATTGACGAGAATAGAGAGCGGAGGGATACTTGTTTTCACAAGGGCGCGATGCCCACATCCAGTTACAAGGAGAACGGAGATGAAGATCACACATCGAGGCTTCACCCTCATCGAGCTGCTCGTCGTCATCGCTATAATCGCCATTCTTGCGGCGATTCTTTTTCCCGTCTTTGCCAAAGCGCGCGAGAAAGCGCGCCAGTCGAGTTGTCTGAATAACCAGCGGCAGATCGCCGTGGCTACGCTCATGTACGCCCAGGACCACGACGAGACTCTCCCCGATGCCTCCAACGTCTGGGTCGAACTCAATATCGACCGCAACATCCTCATGTGCCCCACCAAGGGCAAGAAAGTCGCCAACGCGTATTGCTATAATGATGGCTTATCAGGTCTCACGCTCGTGGAAATCACTGACCCCTCCGGCAGCCTGTTGACAATGGATGGCCAACATGCTGCCACCACCAGTCCTGTCACCTATGACAACATTGCCTATACGATCGATGATGTCGATGCCCGTCACAGTAACAGGTTCGTCTGTACTTTCGCTGATGGACACGTAGATACTATGTCTACCATGCCTGACAAACTGCTGGTGCGCGGTGGACTGGTACTCTGGGTGAGAGCGGATGCATTCTCGAGCACTAGCGATGGTGCTGCAATCAGCAGTTGGCAGGATATGAGTGGCAAGGGCAACACCATGGCCACCACCGCCACTACCGGCCAGCCCACCTATCTGGCGAATGCGGTGAATAACCGGCCGGCAGTACGTTTCAGCAGTACCGGTTCCAACCTGCGAAACATGAAATGCCAACCTAAGACAGCGGTAAATGATAGCTTTACAGTCATAGGGTGCATTGATCAACGGAGCGGTGCTGGCGGCATGTTCTCCAGCAATGAAGGAACAGCTAACGATTACAGTTCCGGCGTCAATCTCTACTTGAATGTCTACGGTGCTTTCACTAACCGCATCGGTAGTATTGGCTTCTACACTACATGGACGGGTGTTGATGGCTACTGGCATATATTGGGTACACCCTACTCCAACTTTACTGTGCTGTCTGCAGATGTCAACGCGGCGAAAAATACCTCGTCGCTCTATGGCAATGGCGCCAGGATCAGCTCGTCGATGTTTCTTAACCCCGTGACGAGCATCGCTTTACTTCAGATGCGTGTGGGAGGTTCGTATTCAGGTGGGACAGAAAGCGCTGGTGACATCGATATCACTGAGATTGCCGTCTTTACTCCAGCAATCAGCGGTGTCGAACGTGCGCTAGTCGAGAATTACCTGATGAAGAAGTACTCCGTCCAGTAGAGCGCCCAGATCTGGCGGACACGAAGCGGTGTCCGCCAGGTACCTCTCATGCTAGAAACATCGATCCACGATGCAACCTCCCGTATGAGGGATCCAGCATATATAGGAGGCAATCACATGAACACTACGCGTTATTCGCTGTGCAGGATGATCCTGCTGATCGTCAGTATACTGCTATTGGCCTGCAGTATCCAGGCACATATGTACACGGTGAATGTTAAAGACTTCACCGCCAGGGGCGACGGCGTGACAGACGACACCCTTGCCATCCAAAGCGCTATCAACAGTGCACAGGCCATGGCTATTTCACGACCCAGCGTGAATACGGGATATCATTTCACTGCTCCAGTCGTCTTCTTTCCGCATGGCACGTACCGAATCACCGACTCGGTTAGCATCGGCAACATCAATCTGGCGGGAGAGGGTAACACGATCATCCAGATGACAGCTGATAACGATCACGGTGTCCTCGACCGTACGACAGACATGTTCATCGGCACATACGTATGGCGTACGTCGATCAGCGGATTCACCTTCTACGGGGGTCGTCATCAACTCTACATCGGCAATCCGAACACCGACACCGGCAATATCCGCATCGAACGATGTGACTTTTACTCGGCGGGTGGCGTGGCGATTTATTTACGACAGGGCAGTAACTCCACGCAAGTCACGATGCGGAATTGTAAATTCCAGGGCTGCGACCAGGTGCTGGTAAATTACACCGATAAATGCGTGCTGGCGGATAGCTGGATTACCACCGATCCCTCCATGCTGGATAAGGGGGCTATTGTTAACTACGGGGTGCTACTGTTAGAGAATATTTGCGGAGTGACAGGTGTCACCGCTAGTAACGACCAGCGCTGGATTGACAACTACCATGGGGTGACTTGCCGTAACGTTCGTTTTGGCGGCGAAGATGCAGGATTGACTCCGGTCGTGAACTTTGCCTCGTACGACTACACTTATCCCATTGATCCCACGTGGGTGGTGCTGGATAACTGTGATATCTATGCTCTGGGCAATCCCAAACGGAAAGGTGCGGTTTATCTAGAAGCGGTACCCAATGTAATCGAAATAAATAAATGCCGGGGATTGATTGACATTCCCATACTGAATTACAGCCCATCGCTGGATCTGAATACCGCCCTGGCGAATGCCCCGTGGCATGCCATGCATTATAATATCGCGGACAATTCCGTGATTGCCTCCTGGTACACCGACCTGCCTGAGCAATTACGCCCTTGGCAGGAAGGGGATATCCTGGGGGATGCACAGCCCACTACCGGTACCTGGCGGCGTGGACAATTCGTGCGGAACCGCAATCAAGCGAACTGGCATGTCTGGATACCCAGCGCCACCCCACCCATTTATGGAGCTTGGGTAGGCTATAACAACCCTTATGCGGACGCCAAGCTGGCACCATACGGCTGGCTATGCACAGCTAATGGAACGCCCGGCACCTGGGTGCCTATCTGGTACAAGTACTGATCAGTTGGCGAACGGTTACTTTCAACCAATGACAGAGTGCATGATCACACGAGCCTGTACTGTTTCGATCAACGCGAACGCCCCCTGTAGCAGCCAGGGGGCGTTCGTTGTCATCGTGTCTGATCTGGAGTTAGCAATGCACCAGCACGGCCGGTTCACAATTCTCAAGCACGGCAGACTCCGCCACCCCCTCGCGGGTCTCCACGGTCAGTTCGTAGATATACACATACGGATCGTTAGACTCGGGGGCTTTGGGAATGTGGAAGGCCAGGGTGTTCTCACCGGCAACCAGCTCACCCGGCGCAACTTGAATTTCAATAGCCTCGTGCGGCCGCAACGTATAGCCCGAGACGATCGTTTCCGCCGGTTGGCGCGTGCGCTCGATCCGTTGCGGATCGAGCGGGCGACCATTGAGATAATACACCACCCACCCCTCCGGCAGCGCCTGCGGGGGCTCCGGCGGATCGACGGCATGCGGATTCTTCTCCGCCACCTGGCGGAAGCGCAATGTTGCGCTGCACACGCCGTCGACCAGATCAGCATCGCGGACATGGAAGTGGATCGTCTGATGGTACTGGGGTGGACGCCAGGACTCGAGCTGTATGGGGAGGGATTGCCAGTAGGTGTACTGCTTAGGGGTCGCATGCAACGTATCCACTCCCCCGATCTCCGAGAGGATGGCGACCTGTTGTGCGAACGTTTCCGGGGAATGTTTGCGCGTGCTCCCTTTGAGTTTGCAGGTATAGTTAAAGAGGTACACGCCATCCGTATCCTGGGCGAGGATGTTCTGCGCGGCGGCGCGCATGCGCAGGATCGTCTCCTCCGCGCTCTCCTTCACCACGTGGTTGCCGCGGTCGTTCGTCGCCGGGCCCGCCTCCACGCTGTGATAATACCAGACGTTATGCTGCCGGCACAGATCGCGCCACTCAGTCAGGTCTGCATCATAGTCGTTGACCAGGCAACTGGTGGCCACGACATCGACCAGTTGCCGGCAAATCCAGGTCCAGACATCCAGTCCCGCGCGGCGCAGTCGCACTCCATCATGCGGGGCGCGAAGCACGAACTGTATCCGACGGCTTCTTCGCTGGGCGGCATGATCGATCATCGCGCGCACGCGTTGGGTGAATCGGGTCATCACCCGGCGCTGTGCCCACGCCTGCGACGGCGGCAAGGCATTGGGGCTCCGGGTCCAATCGAGCTCGATACCGTCCACATCGTAGCGCTCCAGCACCTCGCCAATGACTGCCAGCATACGATTCCTCACAACAGGGATGCCATAATTCAGCGCGGCATTGTGGTAGGTGAAATCGTCGGTCACTTCCCACAGGCGATACGCCTGGTGATCGCGCCAAAAATTCCCGGCCAGTTTCCCTTCCGGGCGAGATTTATGGTGCAGATCATTCATGCGAAAACTGGCGATGAAGGCGATGTCCGACTGCCGGCATTGCTCGATCAACAGCGGCAAATAATCGATGCCCTGGAAATGCAGCGACAGCATCAGGTTTTCGGGATTGGCTTTGTCCAATGAGGCGAAATCGTCATAACTGGCGCGGGCGGCGCTCGCATCCCGGGCAGATGGATCAAACGGATCGAAGATGTTTTCCATCACCCTGGATGGCCAGGAAAACGCCACGCCGCCGGAATTCATGCTCCAGCACAGCCAGTCCACCTGCGTCCGGCGCAGGTGCTCGATGGCCAGGCCGACTTTATCAGGGGTGTGCGGCAGCGGCACTTCTCGGCGCAGCGTAATCCAGTTGTCGTCATTAAAGATAATCCTCGGCTTTCGACCAGTCATGGATGACATGCTCCTTTACTTCGCCGGTCATGGCTACACATGACCACAGTTTCTCTACGAGTAGTATCCGAGCGGCCGGACTTGTCTGTCAACGGAGCACGCCGTATAATGCAGGGACAGTCCCGGAGGTGATATCATGCTCTCATTGCGCCAATTTGCTCAAAAGATCGGCGTGTCGAAGTCCGTTGTCAGCCGTGTGTTGAACGGTCAGCCCGGAGTCGCCACCGCGACCCGCGAGCGTATACTCGCGTTAGCCGAAGAATATGGGTACACGCCCCGCGCACACGCCTCGAGTCTGGCGCTGGCGACCCAGCACGTCGTCGGGTGGGTATCCCCTGGATTCCACTCCATGATGGAAGAAGCACTCGGTTATGCCCTGGCCGATGCGTGCCAACGCCACCGGTATCACTGGCTTGGACATATCACCACCGTTTTTATGCGCACCGTGGAGATTCTGCACGATCTGGAAGCGTGCGGTGTCGACGGCATTATCATTCACTCGAGCCACTATCACCCCTTGCCCGCCGAGTTGATCCGGCGCTTTTACGCACGAGGTGTGCCGATTGTGGCCTATGATATGACGCCGGCCGAGTGCCCGGTCGATTGGGTGGGCATCAATGAACTGGCGGTGGGGGAGTTGGCGGTGGAGTATCTGTATGGGCTGGGCCATCGCCGAATCGCCTTCGTCGGCAGCCTCTCCAAGGGCAGGATGTACGGGCGTCCGCGGGGAGTCGATGAAGCGCTCACGCGGCGCGGGTTGGCGACCGATCTATTCATCGACCGCGATTTCAAGGATGTCGGGCGCGAGCTCACCCCTGTGCTGCAATCTGCCACCCCGCCCACGGCGGTGATCTGCGAAGTTGATGGGCATGCCATTGTGGCGCTGAGCGTGGCGCGCCATCTGGGCATCAGCGTGCCGGCGCAACTCAGCGTGCTGGGCATCGGCGACCATCTTTTTACTCCCTACACAGTTCCCCCATTGACGACCATCGCCCTCCCGCGCGAGGACGTCGCAAAGCGTGCGGTCGATTTACTCTTCGCGCGCATTGCCGACCCCAGCCCGCTGCAGCACGGCCGGGTGGAACAGATCGCCCTCCCACCCCGCCTCATCGAGCGTGGCACCTGTGCCGCGCCGCCTCGCACCCGATGAGTTCCGTATTCTCACAAACACCGTGTGAGTCAGGCATGAAAAAGCCCCGGATTTGAGCTCAAATCCGGGGTAGGAGTGGCTGCCCTTACTGAACGATCTTCGCAACTTGTTCACCCGGCCGACGGACGAGGTGCGCGGCGATGGTTGCTAACCGAGCGTGGATAGTGAACAGGGGATAAATTTTGGTTGTGCACTTTGGGAGATCCCATGCAATCCCATAGCCGTAGCAACACCGTGTCTCAACGTGGACGCGTAATAGCGATCAAACGGTAGTTGCGTGTGCCGTATGTGAACTGCAGGGCATCCCCATCAATCTTCGCCCAGTTCTTCTCCGGACCCAGGTAGGCATGCGCGGCATTTTCCACCCTCAACCCTCGCGGATCGTCAAAACCTAACGCTTCCCACTGCGGCTCCCATGTCATGATCCCTTCAGTATCTGCATTATTGAGGAAGAGTATCAGCGCGCGCTGATTGGCCTTATCGAGGTAAAACGATACATACTGATCTGGTCCATCGAGCTTCACGATCTGTTGCTCCCAGTACGGCACGAATTGATATTGCATCCCCCAACCATACTTGCGCAGGGCTGCTCGCAGGCGGGCGAGGGGCGATTTCAGGCTGTTCCCTTCCCAGATGCAGGAATCGTGGAGCATGATGAGGCCGTGCATGTACTCAGACGACCCAGTGCAATAATCCAGCCACCCCTTTAATTCATACACTTTCTCCGGATCCTCTCCGCTTCTAGGGTCGACAAAATTCCCGCGCAGCACCGAAAGCTCATGCAAAAACCATCCTGCCGGCCCGAAATTATGTCCCATCGACTGTGCCTTAAAAGAGTCGACCCGATAATGCGACCAGTAGCCCGGTTCCTTCATCGAGAGGCGCGAGGTGAAATTCTCACCATCCGCATAATAATCGAAGAAGGCATCGCATGCCAGATTATGCTGTCCGGACATGTGGTGAACCGAATAAGTCCCATCCGGGTATTTTGAGCGCAACAGCGTATACAGCCGCTTGTTAATCTCACGATACCCCAAGTAGGCATTCGTCTGAAAGAGAACACCATCCCGCCCTCGGACACCGCATCCATGCAAGGTATTTGTGCAGGTGTTCGGACCATCATCCGCGTAGCAGCCGCGCACTGGCGTCTCATCAAGGTATTTGGCGTAGTACCACACAAAGAAATCGCGCCAGCTCTTACTCTCCTGGCATACCGGAACATCGAGACTCTGATCGCGATTCGGATGGGCGGGATTGTAGACGTAGCGAAAATTCGGATTGCTCGTCCACTCATCCTGCCAATAGGCGTACTCCGGCGAATCGGGATGCATACCGCTGGTGGTGACGTATACTCCTGCAGTGACATGCTCGGCTTGCACGTCGCTCTGTTGCGCCCACGTGCTCTCCGGGTCGACATCATACCAGAGCGTCCAACGTTTCATTGTGACGGGGTTGAACCGTTGCTGATACGTCCAGGCGCCACAGGTCAGCATCACCTCGCCATCCCAGGTATTCAAGTGACGGTAGCCTGGTGTCTTCGGGCGTACGGGACTGGCATTGATGCCGAACGCAACTTCCAGCGGAGCCTTCGCCAAATCAGTGGGGATATTGGCGAATTCCACACGCAACACCGCTCCTTGCGCACTCGGTATGATCCGAACTGCCTTACCGCGATCGGCCACACTCCAGGTGCCATCCGTTTCCGCCAGCCACTGCATCCCCCCGGTGCCGTTGCCCAGCCAGATTGGACGCAGACTGGTCGCGTACTCCTCCTTGGGCAGAAAGCCGGATATGCTGGCTCCATAATCATAGGGATTGAATAACTCAGACCACTCTTTACGGAACGGGATCTCCAGACGTAAACCGTCGATCGATGTGACCTGATCTGGCAATATCTTCATGGTGAACCAGGTGAGGCCATCATACTCTGCCCACCCATTGCATTCGACCTTCACGCCGCCAAATGCGAGCGCTCGTGTAAATTCCAGACGAGCTGGGGTGGTTTTTGTCCAGGTCACTGGCGCTTTCGCGGTGTCGCTACTCGTTTCGCGCCCCGCCGCATCCGTCACGACCAGCCGCATGGGCGCAGACAAGATCCCCGAACCTTGTGTCTCCACCTGTACCGGCAGTAATTGGCCCTCGAATGCATACTTCCGCCCCCATACCGAGAAGGCATCGGCGCGCGTATCCAGCTTCATCGCCTCGAATGGCGTTGGGATGAACGTGTCGCTTTCTCCCAGAGTGTTGTTGAACCATTCCGGCATCGCTTGCTTCTCGTACGATTTTCGCTCCTGTGCGACGACCGCGCCTTTCGCCGTAACGGTAATGTCGATCTCATATTTTCCGATGGGCAGATCCCTGGTGGAAAACTTCGTCGTCTGATGATGGGCTGTGAAGGTGAGTGGTTCCAGAGTCAGCACCGGCGTGTCCTTGCCAACCGAACGCAGGTTGATCAGGGCCTGCAAATCCGTGGGAGCCACACTGGAGAGCATGCTGATATCGAGGTCGAGATACGCTTCTCCGTACGACGGATAATGCCGCAAACGGATATCCAGACTCTGTTTGAGGAAAAATGGCACGACCGTTCGGTGGATCAACTGATGATTCGCCGTATCCTCAACTTCAAAGATGAGCGTGCTGCTGGTAAAATCTTTCAAGGTGCGTCGCAGGAGGATCTGTCGCGAAGCACCCGGCGCCAGCGTGAATGTTTGTTCATCCTTCACCTCGCCGGAATCCATAGTCAGCCGAGTGGCAACCGATCGGGCGTTGCCGCCAGGATTCACAACATTCGCCACAAAATCGAGATCCTTCTCAGCCAACCGGCCGATCCGTTGTATTTGCACCACAATCGCATCCTCACCGCCAAAGCGTACGAGCCCTTGCGGAAGATAGCGACCGGTGACATGGTAATATTGATGGTCGACATACTCGCCACTTTTCGCATCCCGTACGCCCCAGGCCCAGGTATCCAGACCGCTCTCCAGCTTGCGCCATAAGCGTTGGAAGTTCATACCCCAGACATCGCCGACTCGAGGCTCGGCCCCAAACGCGTTCAGCGGGATTCGCGCTTCCATCTGCCATCCATCCAGATTGCTGGTCGACACGCTTTCCCAGGCAGGATTCCAATGCAGGTCCAGTGCCCCCGTATTCGCTTGCGGTATCGTATACTCGTAAAGTGTTCCGAGGCTATTCGTGACCATGCGATACAGTATTCCATCAGGATTGCTCACCCATTCCGGAAACACGGTCAGTTCAAACGCATCGTCGGCATCGACGTCTTCGTCATGTGCGAGCTTCGCTGTTTGCAGCAGGCCCTGCATCGCATACTGCTCCGGGCGTGCTTTGACTTTTGCGGGTGTTGCGGAATTCATCGCGACATGCAAGTGATCCACATCACGGCAGAGATACACATACGTTGGTGTTTCCGCCTGTTCGCCGATGCCAATGCTGCCAGTCTCAGAATCAAGCAGCCCGCTGATCACAGCAGCCCCTCCCCATTCATCATCAGAGATTTTCCCATCGAGCGTAATCGGGGTCTGTATAAGAGGGATCGTGACCAACGGATCAGTCATGCTTGCAGCTTCCTGGCGATACTGCCGTTTGATTTCAGACGGGGTGAGCATACGGCCGTAGACTTTTAGTTCATCCAACACGCGCCGGGTATCCAGCCCTTTTTCCGGTGCGCCGCCATGCCCAAAGAAAAACGTTTCCGTAAAATTCGGCAAGTGGTAATCGTCGCGTGATGCGATCAAATTGCCATTGACGTATACGCGAACCTTATCCCCCTCCCAACAAAGCGCAAACATCGTCCATTGAAAGGGGTCAAATTTTGTGGTCTGAATAACATCCGTCTTGCCGCCGATGTTCGTCAGCAGCCAGATGCCATCGGTCGCATAGTTCCACTTATAAAACAACGCCCATCCATCAGGACCACTGAAGCCGAGAAAACCGCTGCTCACACCTCCTTCGCTATGATATTTCCACAGGTTCCAATCCTTGATTCCCCGACTCCAGAACGTCATGCAGCCTTTCGCGCGCGGTAGATTTTTCTCAACCATATATCGAATCGTCTGGTCATCGCTTGAACTGCTGATCAGCAAGCCTCTGCCGATCAAGCCTGTGGTAAATTGTGGTTTCGCTTCTTTGCCTTGCCAGGCGCCGGTCGGATCACCGGCGGCAATCGCCGCATCGATACTCTGTTCAAACGGCACGTACAGCGTTAATTGCGAGGTGACATCGGATTGTGCCAACCCCGGTAGACTCGATAACCCGAAGAGTAAGACAAAGCTCCAAAGAGCAATTCGTAGATATCGCGGATTCATATGCTACTCCTCACTGTGTGCAATGCCGATTGTTTTCGTCTGTTCATCGATAGTTTCGGATAATACGCTCCATCGCATGTTGGATTTCATCGGAGACTGGCACGGATGGAGACGTGAGTAACCGTTGTGCACGAGCGCCGGCTAACGCATACGTATCCTTTGCTCCGGCGGATTCCCAGGATGAAAACGGCCCACGCACGGCAAGCTGCGGCACAAAATACTCGTTTGTGCGAAGTCTCTCCATCGTATGGTCTAACGTGAGATACGATTCACCCTGTGGACCGACGGCCTCGATGACGTCGCATGCGATATCATCCGAACGCACACGAATCCCGGCCATCATGCGGCGAGCCATTTGTGCGATTTCTTCATCCATCAATAACTGCGCATGCGAGCATGTCATGCCCGTGGCGAACATACCGCAATTCACCACCAAATCGTTGCCTGCCCCCATCGCAGCCAGCAAGCTGAAGGTCTTTTCACAAGCATTTTGTTCATCGTGGGCATGATTATCCGAGTTCGGCGCGGTGGTATGTGACGGTACTTGATAAAATCGCGCTAACTGCGCACCGGCGACTCGACAGATGGAGGTTTCGATAGATCCGACTAACGCAGCGCCGGTTCGCATATCAGTGGTCGTCCAGGAATTGGCATACAGCACTCTCGTCCCCGGTCGCAGCAGTTGGATCATCACCATTCCTGAGAGACACTCGGCATTGTTCACCGTCAGTAAACCGGCCAGGGTGATCGGCGCCGAGACGCCGGCATTCGGCTCGGGCAGAATGGCGATCGGTACGCCGGTATCCATGGTATCGATCACCGCATCCAACACGCCTGCTTCCCAGAACAGCGGACTTGTCGGCGACAGTTGCGTGATCCCATATACCTGACAGGAAAGATCACCGGCGAATACAGCGCGCAGCAACTCGATGCAGCCACGATTGATATCGCAGGCATCAGTCGAAAAGAAAATCGGTTTCCGGCTATGCTCGATGACGGCTTTTACACCGTGCAACAGCGTGCTGCGGGGAGGCATAACATCCTGGGGCATTACCGGGATGCCGATCATGTCGATCCCGGGCAGGTACTCACAGAGATGGGCGAACTGCTCGACGTCGGCCACAGTGGATAAACGCCGTTGTCCCGTATCGGCATCAACCCAAAATACGGCATTATGCCCTGCGGCAACCTTCGGTTCACCATCACCCAGCGTAAAAGTATATTCGCCATCCCGGTTGAACACATCAAACGAAGGCGGGATTGTGGCAATGGCATCTTCGACCTGTGTGCGTGAAAAGCGCACACGGCAAGTACCCGCTTCCACGTCAGCACCGTGCTGCTGAAGCAACGACAGCATGCGCGGGCTGCCAATGTTTACGCCACAATGCGTAAGGATATGCAAAGTGGCTTCATGGATATCGGCAATTTCACTATCCGACAACACGGCCATTCGGGCAAGTTTCATATACCCAGCTCCTTCAGCTGCCTGTCGATGCAGCGGACCGACTCGGTGTGTGGTGACAATGCTATCGCTATCAACGTTCTATTACCGGTTCCAGAATAAGCAGGATCGCCGAATTCAACGAAGGCAACAATATTTCCAGACCTCGCTCTACGAGCTCAATCCCGGTGATTATGCCGAAGGAATTACCATCGAGATCCGTAATCCGGTACGCTGTTCCCGGCTCCAGACTTCGCAAGCGAAATCGACGCTGATCGAGAGAATCCTCAAGGCGGTAGACCAGCAGCAGTGCCTCACGCCTTTCAGGATGTTGAAGCTGGATCGCTGCCCAGCCGGTGGCATCATGCACCAAACATGGTGGCGTCAATAGGTGTGCGATTGATCCTGAAATATAGGATCGCCATTGCTTGTAGAAATCGGTATATTGGCGTAATCGTTGCCGGGCATCGTGAGGCAGACCGGCAATATCCCCACTGAAACCGAACATGCCCGGCAACGCGACGAGCGCTGCAAAATCTATCTCCGCGGCGAGTGCGGAGGTCCAGCCTGCCCCGGACGGCGTCACGATCGTATCCGGCAACTGCTCCGGCGGTTTTCCCCCGGTACGCGGGATGGTGGAGCCGACGCTGCGGAGCACAGCCCACTGGGTTGTCCGCCCCGGAGGAAGGCGGAGGAGTGCGCCTTGATAGATACGCAGGACGTGAAAGGGGTTCACCGTATCACTGAGGAAGTGTCCATCGGCATGGCGCAAGGTATTCAGATCCAGGCGCATGCCGCCACTGGCGCATCCCTCGATAAAGCAGGACGGAAAACGTGAACGCAGTTCGTCCCACAGGCGATACCATGCTGTGTAATACCGCATTAACGCGGTGCCGTAAGGGTCGCGATCGATATTGAAATTGAAATCGACTTTCATCCACGCAAGTTGGTACGTCTCAATCAGGCGCGACAATTCACCGAACATATACGCATACACATCGTCTTGCGTAAGGTCGGGGTAGTAGAACTGACCGTGACCAGGCACGAATGGGGGATTGGTCGCGAGAAACCAATCCGGGTGCGCTTGATAGATGGGCGCGTCAGGCCCGATGCGCTCCGGCTCGATCCATAGGCCAAAACCTAATCCCATACTACGGACCTCGTCGGCAAACGACGCCATCTGGCCACGGAATGCCATATCCTGCTTTTCATGCCAATTCCCGCATTGCGCACTATCCTCCCCCCATCCTGGGCTCCATCCGGCATCAACCACAAAGACTTCACAACCCAGTGCCTCCGCGGCGCGAGCCTGTTCGCGCAAGCGTGGAACATCCAGGTAGGAGAACATGTCGAACCAGGTATTGAAGACGATGGGGGCTTCGGGTGTGATCGATGCCAAATCGGTCTTCTGGAGGTACTGGTGCAACAGAGGAGCGCCGAGATGGGGCTCTCCGTCGGGTAACGTATGCAGGATGATCTCCGGCATCCCCAACACGGCGCCAGGTTGTAATGCGAATCTTAGATCATCGTCCGCCATGCCGCATTCAACTACGGCGAACGGAAGCGAGGTACCCAAGGCGGTCGGCGTTGACGCTCGGATCGTCCAGTTACCACACGGCACGATGTGCAAAGCCATGCCAATGCGTTGTTCTTTCTCGCGCATGCAGAGGTAGGGCGTTCCCCCCTGGCAAGTGCGTCCTCCTTCGCAGGTCAAGCGCAGCCCACCAGGATAGAGCTCGCGCCAAATGCCCTGGTTCTCGCGGCACCAACTGCTGTATTGCGTATACACTTCATACAAGCCGGGCGAAAAGGTAAAGCGTGAGAGGCAGCGGGTGATGACAATGGGCGTATCCCCCGAGTTCAGAATCGCATCCGTACGTCTCCATACGTCTGTCGCAACATCGCATGCCCAACGGCTTGTGAACGAGATCGGCATAGATTGTGCCTCCCATTCGAGGGTAAAGCCGTCTCGAGCAAGATCCGAACGGACCAGACGCCAATCATCAGCTTCCAAGCGTCCCATGACGGTTTCCAACAGTATCATTCCCCGCGTGCGGGCAGGCCCGGCCCCCATGGTAGCGCCGCCGCCGTGGCAGTGCATGCCGAAGAGTTGCTCAACGGAAATGGCCGACGGAGTCTCATTCCTGGCAAGGATGACCCCATGTCCTTGATAGAAGAGGGTATTGCTGGTCACGCTGGTCATGTTCTCGTTGTGCTCCTTCTCAAGCAGGTTGGCGGGGTAATACGTCACTGTGCCTCAAGTGGCTCGACCCGACAGCGCCGCACATCATTCCCGATACACGAGTGTTTCCTCGCGAGCGGCAGAGTACCTGCCGCAGAGATTGCTGCGAAATAGCCATCATACTTATGAGTCAGCAACGATCGCCGTTCATGACGGCGATCGTTTTCCGCCGAGTGATGCCGTCGCAAAGACAGGCTTACAAATTATACTTGGCTTTCAAATACCCGGTAATGAATGATCGTTGGAGGTTTTCAACCGCAGGCAAGTAGACCAATACTTCCGCGAAATAGGAATCGGCGTAGTTATTGGCCATGCCGCCGAGGGTGAAATGCTGCGACATGACGGCTTGCGGATTATCAAAGTTTGCGTCGGCGAGGGCAGCGCCCGCCGTATCCCCCTGGTATCCCATATAGTTCGACGGTACGACATTGAAAGTATACACGCCATAGCCTGTTCCGTTAGTTTTTGCACAAGATCCATCCCAGCGGTTTATTCTCACTTCACCCCACCATGTGTAGGCAAAAACCGAAAGCCCAACAAACTCCGGCCAACCTATGGGGGAATCCGCAGCATCGTTGAACCCCAGCATGTATCCCCCTGTATTAAATGAGCCGACCGCGAAGATTGTTGCCGTTTGCATGGAAGTCGGGCTAAAGTTCATACATCTGAAGATCTGGTCTGCGCTTTGTCCACAGTGGACGGTCGGCTGCCCCCCAAAGTTGCTATCGGCCGCAACGTAGGAGACGGGTGTCGTACACGAAACGTCGTTGCCCATCGGACTACGGTCTTTCCAGAGATTGAATGTCGAGCCGTCTGCTAAACCGAGGGTCCCTGCGTCAAGCCAGAGCTTCAAATTCGCTTTATACGGCAACGAAGTTAAAGCTGTTGAGATAATCTGGACATGCCCATCGACGTACGTGGTTACACACCGGTTACTGTGGCGGGCATCCAAATCGTCACGCGTATACGCGCAGTTGTCATAGGTCACCGGGGTGCTGGTGGCGGCATGCTGCCCATCCGCCGTCAGCATTGCTAACTCGGGCGCGCTAATCTCCCCCAATACTTTGCTGGCAAGATCCGCATTGTAGACATAGGCGTTGGCGACCTTCTTGCCCTTGGTGGGGCACATGAGGATGTTGCGATCGATGTTGAGCTCCACCCAGACATCACTATCGGATGGCAGCTCCTCATCGTGGTCTTGCGCCCACATGAGGATGGAGACGGCGATCTGCCGCTGGTTGTTCAGGCAGCTCGACTGCCGGGCTTTCTCCCGCGCTTTCGCGAACACCGGGAAGAGAATGGCCGCTAAAATGGCGATAATCACTATGACGACGAGCAATTCAATCAGCGTGAACCCTTTCCGTTCCGCCCCCTCTTTTCTTGTGTACATCGTAGCTTCCCCTTTCATAGTGAGTGTCCCGTGACCTGAGTGATGATTACTCAAGCCGCTGCTGGGCGATGCTCTGTGAGCCACGGTATAAAGAACCTGTGACAAAAGACATACATACAGCATCACCCAAGTAATAGCTGGCTCGGCTTAGCCGAAGCCGCAGGTCTGCAACGCTGTACACTGCGCCTGGATTCCACTCAGCGTTGCTCCTCATGTAGATAATACGAGGAAGCTGTCGGGTAACATATGGCGATAGCTGCCATAAACATGTATAATACTGCAATACTGAAACAGGGGATGCAGCGTCATGTTTTCCAGGGGTCATGCTTATTCATGGCAAGTCCGTAATGGTCAGGAGGCTTCTGTGCGGACGGCCGCGGAAATAGTCCATCGTCGCATCAGAACCAGCGAGAGAACAATCCACGACCTGTGGGCGCTGGACTATAATTTTACACCAGGAGAGCGTATCCGGCTCGGATCGGTTGACGCTCCATGGATTCCGCGTCCGGCGTACGTTGCGCATCTGTACGCCCCTGGAACAGCGTATTGGGAAGATGTAGGCGATGACGGCACCCCCGTGAATCTCCATTGCGCCTACATACTGTTTGCTGATACTGGTCTGCTGCGGCTCGACGCATTGTTGCCCGACTCGCCTCGACATGCGCGTTTCCTCGACGAACATGGCACCCTCGGCAACTTATTTCACGAGATCGTCGAGATCGGCGTCACCGAAGGGGAAGAAGGGTATTGGCAGGCGCATGCTCAATTTTTCCGTCTTCTCTCGTTGCTGCACAATGCGCTACCCCTCGGAAAAGGCGTGTACCGTATCCAGGATACGCGAGGGGTGAGAGCATATTCCGAATTTGCGCAAGAGATATTAACCTTTTGTAAATCACACATTGCCGAGCCCATCACCATCGCCGACCTCGCCGGCGAGCTGGGGATGAGTTCATCCGCACTAGCCCATCGCTACCGCGCGGAAACGGGGGAAACGCCAATGTCTGCTTTGCGGCGCGAGCGCATCAACCTGGCAAAGGCCCTCTTAGCCAAGGGATACCGTTTGAAAGAGATCGCTGCGCACACTGGATTTTCGGATGAATTCCACTTGTCGAAAGTATTTAAGCAAATTGAAGGTGTCTCTCCGAAAGCCTATCGGCAATCGCTGAGCTCGCCGACCTGCCCGGTTAATGTGTGCAACCGAACTTGATGTGTGCACATGCCCCATCCAGCGTCCACGGACGTTTGGCGCATAACAGCGATGTCCCCGCTGTGGAAGCGAGGGTTAGGGTGGGTGCTCAATGTGTGCAAAACGCATCACTTCGCACGAAAAAGGCCCCGTTTCGAGTGCAAAACGGGGCCTGAACGTGGCTGCCCTTACTGAACGATCTTCGCAACTTGTTCACCCGGCCGATGGGCGACGTCCTCGAAATGGTCGCCGCTTTCCGAGCGTGGAGATAGTACATCAGATGCGCCTGAACTGTTCACCTCGGGGTGGAGTCGCGCTTGATGCACGTGATATCCAGGGGGGATGACCCGACTTGAACGGGCGACCTCCAGGGCCACAACCTGTAACCGAGGGAGAATAGACACCAGAATTGACCGCCGTTCCCGCACTAACTCGCCTCTGCGAAGTACAATATTCGCGCAGCAGACCGGGCTGACGGCAGATGTTACCATCATTGCCGATGTGATCGCCGCATTGTCATTCCACTCCCGACCTGGAGACGCGCCGCTCGACGAATATGAGCACAGCACGACGCGGGCAGTAGCTATCCTGACTGGTGAATCCGATGGCGCTGTGCTGCAGTTCCACACAGTGTCTACGAGCGATACGGGCGGGCGCAGGACTGGCGTTTGATGAGGCGTACGGGGATGGTAACCATTTGCGGCACAAGAACTCCTGCCTCCTGTTCGCCAGTCACACGTCTGAGAATACACGCCACAGACTGGCGGCCGATCTCCTCGGGCTGTTGATCGATGGTCGTTAATGGTGGGACAAGGCATTGGCTCATTGAGAAATTGGCGCACCCGAGTACACTTAACTGCTCTGGGATAGGAATATGGAGGCGGTGTGCCAGCAACTGGACGAACGCCGCGTAAGCATCATCAAAACAGAAGACTGCTGTCGGTCGGTTAGCGTCACGCAACATGTGTCGCACCGCAGTCTCCAGTGCCTGTTCATCATGCCCTCCAAACCACGGGCCGCCGTCAATGAACCAGCCGCGCGACAATCCACGCTCCTTTAAAATCGTAGAGACAGCGTGTGTGCGTGATACTGCCATAGGTGGACCGACATAGGCTATGTGACGGTGACCTAACGCCATCAAGTAGTCAATGGCGGTGGCAGCCAACTGCCGCTCGTCCGTTTCCACGCGATCCGTGGGGATTTCAGTCGGGGTCGAGGCGTCAACCGCAACGAAGTAGATGCCGTGCGACCATAAGTCGCGTATCGTTCCTTTGGGAATCGGTTGTGCATCACTGTGCCCCGTCAACGCGATAAGTCCTTTGATCCCCATTTCTTCCAACGTAAAGATGGCGCGTTGAACATGCAGCAAACGGTGATGCGACTCGAGGATCGTGAGGTGGAATCCTTGTGCGAAGACGTAATCGGCAATACCACTGAGCAACGCGGTATTGAACGGGTTGCCCATGCGAGACACCATGACAGCGATGCTGCGTCGATCGAGAGTATCTCTCTCTACACCCCCCATCGGACGCGTATACTGATAGAGCGCGGCCAATTCCAGTATCTGCTGCTTTGTCGACGAACGGATATACCCCGTGTTATGCAGGGCTCGCATCACGGTTTGACGGGAGTAGCCCGATAACTGGGCGAGTTGACGAATAGTGACCATTTCTTCCCTGGGAATGACACGACCACAGCATAGCGTGATGCGCGATAAATAAGCATGCATCGTCTGCAGGGGTAGCCGGGGCAATAGCTGATTGTGCAATAGGTGACTAGTCACATATACGTTACCCTCGACCAGTGTTGACGTCAAGACCCTTCCATGTAAAATGAGGATTGTCGGGTGTTTCACAATTGCCAACCCGAACGATCAAATTGGAGGTCCATCGTCACACGCGGGAGCACGCTGTCACTCACGGTCAGCATTGACATTGGTCATGCCAACCCTGATGGGCGCCTGCTGCGGATTGACGTGCTCGACCCATCGGGACGGGGCTGGCCAACCTGCGCGGATTCCTCACCCTGCGCCGGGCCGAAGGAAGCTGGAACGTCCTGTTCGCCTTCAACGATGCGCCCAGTGAATGGAGCGTACGCGTCACCGACCTTCTCACCGGCACGCATGCCGTGCATAAGGTGTTGCTGCAATAGGCCCTCGCCGGGCGTGAGGTGGGGCAGGCAGCGGTGAGCCAGAAAGTGTGTCACACGCAGACACGTTGGTGGTTATCAGCACCGGGAGTCACAGAATCCCCCGTGCCATGGAAGTTGTTATCAATCACTCGCGAACAGAAAACGTTTGCACGAGCACGTGAAGAGGTGGCATTGTACGATATGCCTAGAGATATCGAGGAGATGTTCGATGGATTTTCCCTTTTTATATGGCGCGCAGTACTACCGTGACCCCACGCCGGAACGACGGTATTGGGCGGAAGACCTCCGTCTCATGGCGGTTTCGGGCTTTAACGCGGTGAAATTCTGGGCGCAGTGGCGCTGGGCGCACCGCGAGCCCGAACGCCTGCAGTTTGATGAACTCGATGTACTGATGGATCTGGCTGCAGAACAAGGGCTCGGCGTGACGATCAACGTCATTTTCGATGTCGCGCCGACATGGCTGTACGAGCGATACCCGGATGCCCTGATGGTGAAGGCAGATGGTTCACCCATCTTCCCGTATGCCTGCGCTTGTCGCCAGATTGGCGGCTGCCCAGGACCGTGCTTCAACCATGCCGCGGCGCGCGAGGCACGCCGGACTTTTCTGGAGGCACTGGTCTCGCGCTATGCCCATCATCCGGCAATGCAGATGTGGGACGTGTGGAATGAACCAGAGCAAGTGGGGACGATGTATCGCATGCCCAAGCCCGAGACCCTCACCTGTTATTGCCCGCTGTGCCACGCGCGCTTCGTGACCTGGCTGCAAGCGCGCTACAGGACGCTGGAAGGGTTGAACGCCGTGTGGGGGCGCTGCTATACCCGGTGGGATGACGTGGAATTGCCGCAATCACCGCAGACTTTCACTGATATGGTCGATTGGCGGCTGTTCATGCTGGATACTTTGGCTGAAGAAGCGCGCTGGCGTATTGCTCTCACCAAGGCGATAGACGCACAGCATCCCGTGTACCTTCACCCGGCATGCAGCACGTTGAGTGGCTTTAACCCGGTCACCGGCATTGACGACTTCCTCATGGCTGAAGGGTGTGACTGTTTTGGGGGCACGACGGGCGGTGTGCCGTTTTCCACAGTGCAGTGCCTCTCCAGTGCTCAGGGACGCGTCTGCTACAACGTGGAAAGCCACCTGCGTGCTGGCAGCACAAACATGTACCCTCGCCACCTGACGGTGCGAGAGTTCACGGATAACTTTGTTCCACAAATCGGTCTGGGCATCCGCGGGTTTTTGCATTGGCAGTTTCGCGCAGAAACGCTCGGGCTGGAAGCCCCCGGCTGGGGATTACTGGACGTGGACGGGAGCCAGGGCGACACCTTCCGGGGCGCGGTCGAGTTCTGGCAGCGCGTAGCACCTGCAGCAGAGCGGCTTGCTGCGCTTCAACCGGAACAGGCGGAAGCCGCCATTGTCCGTTCAACGCCTAATGAGATCCTGCACTGGTGCATGCATCAAGACTTTTCCGAATTACGCGAGAGTCTGGCCGGGTACACGACACTCCTCTACGACAAGAACGTGCGATTTCAATTCCTCGATGATCGTCAGGTGACAATGGGGGTGCCTGGGCATATCAAGTTGCTCATTGTACCGGCACTGTATGGCATGACTGCACCGGTCGCCAACGCGTTGGCGACCTGGGTACGGCAAGGCGGAACACTTTGGTGTGAAGCGCATACTGGAGGTTATAACCTCACCAGCGGTCGTCATGAAACGACATTGCCCGGCCTTGGATTGGCCGAAGCATTCGGCCTGCGCGAAGTGCAGGCCACCGCGGTCAACCATCTGGGGATCTCCCAGCCGGAAGCCTTGACTAACGCCCTGCCGGCCGATGTTCTCACTGCGATGCGCCGTTACCACGCCGATGTCGGGGGACCGACGATTTCACTGCAAGTGGGCGGTGTTCCGCTGTATGGGCGGGGGCGTTATACTGAAATGCATGGTGAGGATATGGAAGCGCTGGCAGCACTGCCGGGACATGCGCCGTGCATCGTCCGTAAACAGATCGGGCGTGGATGCGTGTACTACCTGGGCATACATGCGGGAAGTATGTGTAAGGATGGCGGCAACCCTGGGCTCGATCGGTTGTTGGAAATTGCGATGAGCTCCGCGAGCATCCCTGCCACCGCAGAGCGCTGGTCCGGTGTGCCGGATGGCGTGCGTATTGATCGCCTTGTGACGCCGCAGGGGGACGCGTTGACGCTCTTCAATCGCCTGTCCTCGAGTGTTGACCTGGAGTTGGAGACCGCCATGCCGCTATCCGGGCTCTTTACCGCGCAATGGCATTGTCGCGACAGTGCACTGTGCATCCATCTCGAGCCGGGGCAGGCCGAGCTGTGTGTGCCGCAAGCCTGGCTGGATGCATGGCGTGTGACCGAACTGACCACACAGCCTGCCGCGCAAACTGCTGCGGGATCAGCAGCATCCATATTGCGGTAGAGCCTCCTCGCTGCGCATGAAACTCAGCATAGAGTGTAACCGGGGAGTACTGATCTCATGAATTCGGATCCCGTGCTCTCCGCCGATGTGAAAGGTCATCATGATGAACTGGCCAGAGTTTATTGGACAGTACGATTTGATCTACGACACGCCGCCGCGTGAGTGGTCGGACGGCTTTTTGCTGGGCAATGGGCGGCTGGGCGCCCTCGTCTCCGCGCCGCACGCGCTGGAATGGCTGATCAACAAGGTCGATGTGCTCGATGGCCGTGTG
>JAGUZN010000409.1 GCA_020060775.1 Armatimonadota bacterium | reverse complement strand
GGCCCACATGAGGATGGCCACGGCAATCTGCCGCTGGTTGTTCAGACAGCTCGATTGCCTGGCCTTCTCGCGCGCTTTCGCGAACACCGGGAAGAGAATTGCGGCCAGGATAGCGATAATCGCGATGACGACGAGCAATTCGATGAGGGTAAACCCTCGGCGGGAAATAGGGGCCATTGGACGATCTCCTTTCGCAAGTAAATACCGGTATAGGGATAATCTACACCGTATAATATTGTGAACGATGATCGGCGATGTGTCAATAGGTCGACCGGTAAAATCATTGGTACTTGTTCCACACAACAAAAGTCTTCTCACCTTGCCGGATCGGCAGGGACTGCATGATGACGTGGATGGGTATGTTGGTCCACGAGAGGATGCGAGGGGCCTCCCGTCCGGCGGAAGGCCCCAAAGCGCTCAGGAGGTGGAAGGGTCTCGCTACTGATTCCACTTCTTTCGCAGATAATTGGTGACCAGGGCTTTTTCGACATCGCCGATAGCCGGGGAGAAGAGCAGCACTTCCGCTACATCCCCCTGCAGGCCGGAGTAGTAGTTCGCCCCTTCATTGCGCACCCCCAAACTCATCTTATCGAAGGGCATGGGCACCGAATGCAATAGGGTATTCGTGCCGATGGTGGCGTTATTGAACATGATACGCTCAACAATGCCCAGGTACGACTGCTGGCTGCAATCGTACGTATAGACGTTAAATATGCCTTCGCCGAAGGTGCCCGAGCAATTACCGCCGACGCTGATCACCCCGGTGTTCCAGGTCCAGGCGGTATACGCTCGACTAGCCTGGACTGCATCCAGCGCCGCCCCTGTATTGAGAACGAAGTGCCCGCCAACCGTCCAGTTCGAACTCGCGGCGGCAGGGCCCCAGCTGAACAGACAGTGCGTCGAGTTCAACGCGGTACCGGCGTGGGGTGCAGCGGCGATCATCAACGTCATACTGTCATCACCGGCAGCGATGGGATTGAAACGGGCGTCCGGGCGCATATGCCCCGTACTGGACAGCGTATCGGCCGCCGCCACGGCGTTAAAACGCACCACCGGCATGTCGCCGCCTTTGGCGATGCCCATTTTGAACACCGGACGCGTCCCGACAGCCGACGCTGCAACGTAGTCATTATTCTTACTGCTCAAGTCATCCCAGGATTCCAGTTCATCCCCATCGACCTTGTTGGCAATGCTGTCGGCTTTGAGCCAGAGGGCCAGGCTGCTGCGCACGGGAAGATACGTTGGGTTCGGCGACAGTATTTCGACGTGCCCATCCGCAAACGTACAGACGAATTTATTGCTATGCCGGGCATCGACATCAGCAATGGTGTAGGCCACGTTATCGAAGGTGATCGGACTGGTGGTCGATGTATGCTGGCCATCCATGGTGAGCATCGTCCCTGACGGGTCGATGATTTCGCCCATCGCCAGACCGGAGACGCCATAATTGTACACATAGGCATTGGCGGTCTTCTTGCCTTTTGTGGGACACACGAGAATGTTGCGGTCGGTTTCTATCTCAGCCCATACATTCGAGTGATCAGGCAAGATTTCGTCGTGTTCCTGGGCATACATCAGGATATTCACGGCGATCTGCCGCTGGTTGTTCAAACAGCTTGACTGGCGCGCCTTTTCCCTGGCTTTCGCAAAGACGGGAAAGAGAATGGCGGCCAATATGGCTATTATCGCGATTACGACGAGCAACTCAATGAGGGTGAACCCTCGGCGGTTGTCAGGAAGCATAGATGACCTCCTCTCCAGGACAGGATGGTATATACGGCATAGATGGCCATTTACTATTATACCATCTTACCGTTAAAAGAATCATTAAACCATTAAAGAATGGATGTGGTATTATTACGCAATACGCTACCGAGGATTGCCCATGATCACTATCCGTGAATTGGCGCGTCTCGCGGGGGTCGCCCCCTCCACCGTTATGCGCGCCCTGCAGAATTGCCATGTCGCACCGGACACGCGCGAGCGCATCCTCGCACTCGCCGAAAAGCACCGTTATGTGCCGGTTGCCCGGGTGTCGGATACGCTTCTCATCCATCACCCGGTCATCGGATGCATCATCCCCGGCACGAGAAATATGGGCAATGCCTCGCTCCTCGACGCCCTGGTGGAGAAAGCCGGCTGCCATAACTACCATTTACTGATCAAGAATACGCGCTCCCTGCTCGCCCGTACACTGGAAGCGTTGCGCAGTCTGGAAGCATTAAAGGTCGATGGCATCATCATGCATAGCGGCCATTTCACGGCCATCCCCGCGGATGCCATTCAGCGCGTCCTTGCACGCAATATTCCGATTGTCACGCTCGATGTCACTCCCACGGAAACCCCGCTCGATTGGGTGGGCATCGATGAGGCCGCACTCGGCGAGGCGGCCGTGGCCTACCTACATGGACTCGGGCACGAGCACATCGGCTATGTGGGCACCCTCGTTGACGAATTTACGGTGGGGAGACCTTATGGCGTCAAACAGGCGCTGGAACGACGCGGCCTGTCCACCGCGTATTTCGTCCGTAACGATGGGAATCTGGCCAGCGTTCAGCGCGGGGTGCGGATGATGTTGGTGAGCACACCTCGCCCGACGGCTTTCTTTGCGGCGTCGGATACCGAGGCCATGGCGGTGATAAGCGAGGTCGCCCACCAGGGATTGTCGGTGCCCCGGCATGTCAGCGTACTGGGATGTGGCGAATATCCGCAGGCGCCGCTCACCATCCCCCCTTTGTCCTCGTTTGACCTGCGCCGCGACTCCCTGTATCAGCAGGCGATCGATCTACTCTTCGAGCGCATTCTTCACCAGGATCACCCGCCGTTGGTTCCCCCGCAGCGAGTTCCAATCACTGCACGGTTGGTGACGCGCGGGTCCTGTGCGCCGTGTGCGCCAGGATAACGCATACAGCGGTTATTTCCGCGTCGGGAGTTCGTCGATAGCCTCAATCGGGCAGCGCGGGAGTTCGCGCCAGCGCAGTGAGGCATCCTCCGGCCCCCGTTCCGCCACAAAGACCTGTCGCCAGCGCCGTTTGAACTCCATCCCGTTCTTGATCGTCTGGTACTTGAAGTTGATCTGCGGCGTATTGTCGGTGGTCACATTCTCGAAATGGTACATTTCCACCGCCGGTTCGTACACTAACCGATAGCCGTGCGCCTTCATGCGATAGCACAGATCCAGGTCCTCAAATTGCACGGGATTGAATACTTCATCGAAGGCGCCGACCTCATCGAGAACAGCACGCTTCACCAGGATGCAGGCGCTCGCCGACCCCTGGAGGTCCCGACGCGTGTTGAAGGCGGGGTCTTCCCGGTCAGCCCCGCGCCCCAGATATCCGACCGCACCGTTGGGCGAGATGGCGATGCCGGCGTGCTCGATGGCAAAGGGCGGGAAGGGGAAGAGCAGTTTCGGCGTCACCAGGGCAATCCGTTCATCTATATATAAGGTATCGCGCAACATGCCGAGCCAGCGACGATCACGCAACACAATGTCATTATCCAGAAAGGCGATCTCCGCGCCTTCGGCAACGGCAATGCCTTGATTGCGTCCGGTGGAAGCGCCGGCGTTATGCTCGTTGAGCACTAATTTGACAGGCACGCCTTGCTGCGCATGCACTGCGCGAAATTGTTGGAGATACTCCACGCTGCCATCAGTCGAGCCGTTATCCACTACGATGATTTCATAGGAGGCGCCCGTGGTGTGCAGCAGGCTTTCCAGACAGCGCCGTGTATAGTACAGCTTGTTCAAGCTCAAGATGACCAGTGAAATCATAGCCAATCGTACTCCTACCATGGAACACGGCAGCGGCGTGGGCAGGGGGAGCCCACGCCGCGCCACCGGATATCCGGGGAAGTGACCGAAAGATATCGTAAGCGCCTGTGCGCAATGACTGTCACACCGCTATTAGAACGCGTGGCGGTAGGTGCCTTCCAGGCGGACGCGGTCCGTATCCTTGCTGAAGTCATCGGGATTCAGCCGGTACTTCAACACCAGCGTATCGTTCTCATTGAGGGTGCGCTCGTACTGAATCGCATAGGCCACGCCTTCCAGCGACGAGGTGCTGTTACGCTTCTGCACATTCTCGATCTCGAACTGGAAGCGTTCGGCAGCGGAGAACTGGCCGATCATGCCCAGCGCACAGTAGCTCTGACTCACCGGCTGATCATGCTGCTCTTCGTGGATGTAGCGGGCAAAGACCTGCGTCTTCGGCGTGACCGCATGACTCAAATGCAGGATGCTGCGGTCCATGAAATCATACTCGTTCGGCTTGTCATGTTTCACCGGGTTGCGCTCAAACCCGACCTGCAGGAAGAGTCGCTCGTCAAGCATGACGGCAAGGCGACCATTATAGAGATCGAGGGCTTTGCCCTTATACATGGTCGTATTGCGCTCCACGAACACACCGGCCTGTGGCTTGGCCACCCATTTCGGTAAGTCGGCGATGCCCCAGGCGGCGCCATCCTGAAATACGGTGTAGCGCGCGGCATTCTCCGTCCAGGCCGGCAACGGCTTGCCCAGCGGCATGACGGCTTTCCACCAGCTCTTCTGGTCCAGTTTCGTGCCACCGCTGACGGGCTGCGCCAGGAACAGCTTACCGCCGGTCAGCGTCAGGTTGCCGAGACGCTGTTCAATTCCATACTCGATGGTATTCTGCGCACCCGCATCCTCAATAACCCCGTGTGACTGTTTCAACGATAGCCTGGTGTTCTTATGCAACTGATGCGTGATCTCGCCGCCCCATTCATGGTAACTCACGAAATCATGCGCGGCCCAGAGTTCGGCATTCCCTTTGGGCTTCACCCCCCAGGAGCGGTAGGTGAGATACCCGGCGCCGAGCAATGGACCGTTGTAATAGCCGAAAGTCACGCGCGTGCGTCCACCGGAGAAGTCCTTGCTTATTTGTGAACTCACCAGACGCTTATCATGTTCGCCTTCCGGCGTCACCAGGTGATACGACCCCGTCTGCATGCGCCAGGTCACCGGCGATTTCGTCGACCCCAGCATGCGCGCATAGGCGAGTTCCTGCCGTTCCTGCGCGACATCGTTCGGCAGGTCATCGCGGCGGGTCTGCACGCTGACCTGACCTTGCTGTGCGTTGTCCGCCAGCTGGTGCGTGACGCCGTATTCTACGCGCTGGGTCTCGCCCTGTGTGGAGTGATCGACATCGAGGAGCCTGGTGGTCACCTGCCAGCGTGGGGCCACTTGCCAGGTCACCGCCTGATCGAGCGTCTGACTATCGCCCTGCGCCTCGCTCTCCACGTCGAGCAAATGCGTCGACAGCGTTAAACCGGGCTTCACCGTCCAGGACAAGCGATGATCACGCGTGTTGGTCCCACCGGCATTTTTGCTCGTCACATCAGTGAGTTTCGTAGTCAGCTTCATCTGTGGCGACAGCGCCCAGGTAAATTGATTCTCGCGAGTTTTCACCTCGTCCTTTTTGGAGTTGCGATCATCAGTGTACCGAGAATTCCAGGTCAGGTTCCGCATCAGGGCCCAGGCCAGACGATAATCGGTATTGCGCAATTCACCCTTATCGGGGGCTTTCAGATCTTTGCGCGTGGCGACGAGCGACAACCCTGGCGACAACTGCGTGGAGAACTGCACATCCACCTGATCGTTCTCCACCGTGGCGCCGTTGGCCTGATCCGTCGAAGCATTCACGAACTTGCCAGTGAGCTTTGTCGTGGACGAGAGCGCCGCGTTGACGTTCAGATTCAAGGCATGGTGCTGCTCACCGGTCTGCTCCGTATTCCGGGTGAGATAACTCCCGCCGAAACCGAAGGTGGACCACTCATTCCACTGCAGGCCGAACTCATGCTGGCGCGTGTCCAGCGTGGTGGCCCCCGTCGTCGCGTTCGTCAGTGTCTGCCCCAACGAGAACTGCGACTTCCCGGCCAAGCCGCCTGAGAGCTTCATCGCCTGAGTCTCCACCTCGCGTCGGTCCCGCTTCACTTTCTCGGGATCCCACTCTTCCACCAGGTTGGTGGTAGACAAGTTGAACTGGTGTCGTTTGCCCAGATCGATTCCGATGCTGTTCGTATGCGTGGTGCGCGACAGGCCGTTCTCCTTGTGTCCCTTCTGCGCATTATCTTGCGCCTGCATGTTGGTGGAGAAGTTGAACCCGCGCAACCCGGTGTAACTGAGCGAGTAATTCGACTGTGTCATGCCCAGCCCCAGCGCTCCGGCTGCGACCGGATCACTTTGCTGCAGCTGCTGTTTCAGGGCATCAAACCCCTTAAATTCCTCCCCGACACTGGCGTAGCTACCGTTGAGCTGGAGACCATTGGCTTTGTACTCCAGCCGCTGATAGATGCCGTCTTCCGTGGGTGCCGATGATCCTCTGGCGGCCCCCTGGCCGAATAATTGGCCGAAGCCGAGTGCACCGGATCCGGGTTGCGTCATCGTATCGTTGAGCTGATAGCCGGGGATCGGCTCATGCTTGTCGAGCAGGCGACGCGGGGCCACCGCGCGGCTGTAGAACAGACCGCCGGTAAAGCTCAACGCCCCATGAGTGGTGGCATTGGAAAACCGGGAACTGAGGCCACCAACCTGCCACCCCGTCTCTTGCTTGAGCGCATGAGGGCTGCCAAGTTTCTCCAGGAAGAGCGGCGAAAGTGCGCTGGTAAATTTTGTCGGTTCACTGGCCTGGGATTTATCCTGGCCATCCAGTGCGGCCGCCGGCAGCACCAACAGCAACACGCCCAGGCAGATCATCCAGTGGATCAAGCCTGAAAGCCTGGTCGCTCCGCTATGCTGTTGTCGTCCCTGTCTCTGCATGATGGCATCCCCCAATCAGCATGTCCGCGTACGCGGGGCATCCGTACAAAATCCGTCGATACGTTCAATCTGACAGTGGGGCAAGCATCCTTTCAACATCGTTCACTGAATGGTAAACAGCACGCCGTCGTGCGTCTGGGCGCTCTCGGTGCGCACCACGATCGGCGCAGTTTTCGGCGGAGCATTCTTCCGCCGTAGATCTTCCGAAATCAAGCGGCGTAGCTCTTCAGCGCGCGCCGTCGCTGAATCCGTTTCGACCGGCATGGACGTTACACGCACCTCAGGACGGCGCGGGGTCATGGCAATGGTCACCGTGTCGGGCAGGGCTGACGCTGCTTCTTCCGCGTCGGATAGTTCGGCATTGCGTGCGGCGTTCAGCACCGCATCGCGCGCCGCGTATACATACGACGGCACGGTTACCGCCGGGGCCGCCTCGGTGCTCACGGTCACCGGCTGACTAACAGCAGGGACGGCCGGTGCCTTATGCGCCGACACGGCCGCATCAACGGGAATGGTCGGAGCATGCTCGACGATGGACTCTTCTGGCGTACGCACCGGCTGCACCCGTTTCACCCTGTGCACGGAACGAACGACAGGCGCATGGGCTGACGCCGGTTGCACAGCAGCGGGAGGTGTCGCCATCTCGGCCGCTGACACGGGCCCGATATCGGTAGGCAGTACGTGCTCGGTCACTGTCGGCTTCGACGTGGTGGCGACCGGCGGTGCGGGCGTACGCTGTGTAGAGACGAACACCGCAAAGACGGCGGCTGCCGCCGCCAGCGCACCGACCGTGCGCACGCCCTGCCAGGTGAAGTTCGGCAGGGGAGCCGGCAACAGGCGCTGCCACCAGGGCAGGCGGGCATGAGCGATCCGTTCAGCGACGGCAGCAGGGCTTGCCAGCTCGGGCATGGCCAACAGCACCTCCGACAGGATCTCAGCCGCTTCGGCAGCCTGGCTGCACGCCTCGCACCAGAGCAGGTGATCTTCGACCAGGAAGGCGGTGGCGGCATCCAGTTCTCCTGCCCGCCAGGCTTCCAGCAGTTCAAGGGTGTGATCGCAGGTGAGGGTCTGTTCGGCAGTCGCTGCCGCCAATTCGGAAAGCGCAGAGGTGACACGCGAGGACGCCTGCATGTCGGGCAAGGTGGACAGGGCAGCGTGCAGGTGCGAGAGTTGGGTGCAGATATTACGACACGATGTGCACGCAGCGCTGTGCTGCTGCACCATCATCGGATCTTCATCAATCAACCGGTGAATCTGGGACGATATTGCGCATGTCATTGCCCGTTACCTCACCCTCTGCATGATTCTCACCTTGTTTGACACGCGTTACGCGCGGAAGTTGCATACAAAGATGAATACCTCATCGAATAATTCTGTGAAATTACTGGGCAATACATGCACTGTGAAAGGAGAGTGGGGGTGAACGGCATTCTGCCCCACCCGCCCGTCTTCGGCGTCAGATGGGCGTGGGGCAGTCAGGATATCGATAGGGCGTGATTTTTACGGCGCGGGAGGGGTTGTGGGTGCCGGCGCGAGCAGCCGGGAGGCTTCACCGGTGTTGATGCGGTAGTTCGTCAACCGAAAGGTCAGGTCTTGCAGCCGGTTCTCCGGCTGGCCGTAGTTATTGCGGTATTCGGTCGTCACGTGCGACGGCAGGGTCACTTCCTGCACCTTCTCGTACTGCACGCTGTCAATCTTCCAGATGGCTTTATCATTGGCCGGTAGCCGGGTAATCACCCTGGAAACGAGCCACTGTCCGCCCACCGGAGTATTTTCCACTCGCGCTGACAACACGCCGCCGGACACCATCACATTCTCGACAGCATGGATCACCCCGCGGCGGTCCAACAACACGCGATACTCCTGTACCTCGGTCCCCTCAGGGTCTTTGCCGGTCACCTGGTGAAACGTCGTCGCATCGACACCGCTGATCTGCCGAAAGACGCTTTTCGCACTGAGCTGCAGGCCGGCGAATGTTGCCTGGGTGGAGCGGGGCATGATGTATTCGCTCAGCGGCGACACCATGGCCAGCAAGCGGTCGCGCCACTCAGCCTGCGCCGCATCCAGCCCGGTCACCACAAAACGCTGGTGATCGACATCGGTCGCATAGTAGCTGATGCGCACTGTGCTGACGATTGGATGTTTCGACAAATTCTCGATGACAATATCCACGGCCAGGTCAGTTACGCCGTGCGCCGTCGGCGTGTAATACTGCGCATCGCACTGCGCAAGCAATGCCGCAGGATCCAGCGTCTCCTTCGTCCAGACGAGGGTCGTTGACAGCACCAGCAGACAGAGCAGACAGAATCGAATAGACATGCGAGACCTCCGCGCAGATTCCGGGGCTTATTATACCCGAACGATCCAATCCTATTCGCGCTTACCCTGCTTTCGCCGTCTTGCCCACAAGCGCCTGCCGGGTGTGCGTTGTCTGAGCAATTAGACACGCCTGATTGGGAAGAGTTTGGAAAACGTGGAATAACTCGAGTGAAGGGAGGGTTCTCGCTGCATTGATGCGGTGGCCCCTCCGGAAAACACATTGGAGATTGGCGTTGATGCCCGTCCATCAGGAACGACGCCGCACTGATACCGGCGGCATACTCTGCGATAACGATGTCCTGCGTCTACGCGTGGTATCCACCCCGGCGACGCTGGCCATGATCATTGAAGCCCGCAATGCCAACGGCGCCTGGACCTCGCTGGCATCCACCGTTCCGCTGGCGCAGGGGATGCCAGCGCCAGCGCTGCGTTGCCATGTCGCCGAGCCCCTACTGGAAGAGGGCGAGGTGACCGGCGTCAGGCTCAGCGGTACGGTGGAGCACACGCCGGTCACCCTGTCAGTCCGCTTGAATCCTGACAGTAACTGGTGTCAGGTCCAATTGGGGGCCGATAGTGCCTCCAGCGCCCTGAGCAGCACCTGGTATCTCGCACCGGAATTCGGCCAGCCTGATATCTGCTGGCCTGCTCCGGCAGTCGATCCGCTGGAGGCGCCTGCCGCTTTTTATCAGGCAGGAGCACACTTCATTGCGATGCTGCCGCCGTTCGATGACGTAAGCCCACGTCGCGACACCCTGCAGTGCAGTGGTGCAGAGGAGATGATGGCATTGATGTTTCGCCATGATCTCGAAGGGGATCAGGCTGAAGTCATGCCCGGGCGATGTCAACTCACCTACGCACTCTGTGCCGACGCGCGGGCGCTGCACTGCCGCGGTTTCCAGGAGATCGTGCGGGCACAGGGGACGCATGACGCTCTGCTCTATATGACCCCTGCACTCGGTGACGATGCACAGGGAGATCGTCCTCCCTTGCCGGCGGCGCCTGATACTTCGGGGTGGGTGCCCTTCATGACCGAAGGGACGCCGGCGCAAATCACGGCCTTTGTGCGTCACGCACTCACCGGTGTGGAAAATGCCCAGTGGTACCTGCTGGATGACGCCCTGTGCTGGCTCGACCGGCTGTGCTTCCAACAGCGTATTTACGAAACCCCGGGGGGGCTGCCGTTCGGCTCATTCAGCCATGGGCCGAGTTGGGAGGTCGCCGCACTCTGGCTGCCCGAGGTATTACTGCAGGCCTTTCGGGCGACGGGCATCGCCGAGTATGCCTACCGGGCGATCGCGGCGCTCGCTGCCCTGCCCTCCCACCAGTACCGACCAGCGCTTGGCCAACTGTACGAGCAGTACGGCGACCTGTATATCCATCTCGATGCGCTGGCGGTCTTCTCTCTCACCGGCGCTGAAGCCACGCAGGTCGCCATGCTGCCCAACGGGTTGATGTTGACGGTGAATGCCGCGCAGGCGGGAGACCCGGTGCGCCTGGTCATCGACGGCAGCGAGGATGGCTATACGCTGGTGATCAACGGCGAATGCTACGGCTACTTGCCAATCACGCTGCTGCGCGAAGGCATTCTCGTCAACTAACTCGACGTCAGCATGCGCAGAGCTGATGGTAGGGCGATGGTGACCGTCATGCCCGCGCCGGGTGCGCTGTCGAAGGTCATCATCCCGTGATGCGCCTCCACAATGCTGCGGCAGATCGCCAGACCGAGTCCGGCCCCGCCGTGTTCGCGCGCGCGAGCGGCATCTACGCGGTAGAAGCGCTCTCCCAGGTGCGCCAGTTGCTCGGGCGTGACGCCTTCCCCGGTATCCGCCACTACCAGCACGATCATCTCGCCTTCCCGAGTTGCCCCCAACGTTACCCGGCCATTCGTCGGCGTATGGCGCAGGGCATTTTCCAGCAGGTTCACTACCAGGCGATGTAAATGCTGGGGATCGCCGTGAATGGTCCCCACGCCCTCGGCGAACTCAATGCTTACGCATGGCTGGCCCTCGTACGGCGTCAATAGCGCCACGGCGTCGCGCAACAGCATCGCCGGTTCGACCTCCTGGCAATCCAGCACGAGTTGCCCGCAATCCGACCGCGCCAGCAACAACAGATCCTGTACCAGGCGGGTCATGGTATCGGCGGCCTGATCAGCCGCGTGCAGGGCTTCGCGATACTGCGCCGGGGTACGCTCGCCCCGCAAGGCCAATGAAGTGTTTGCCTTTAATGCGGTGAGCGGCGTGCGCAGCTCATGTGACGCATCTGCCGTGAAGCGCCGCTCGCTCTCATACAACTCCTTGAGGCGTGCGAACGCGGTATGAATGCGCTCCAGCATGCCATTCATGGTAATGGCGAGGTGGGCAAACTCATCGTCGCCCATCACCGGCAAACGTTGCGACAGGTCATCGGGGTTCAGCGCCGCGGCGGCATCGACGATCTGGCGAACCGGCTGCAGGGCACGCTTCGTCAGTAACAGCCCGCCCAGCGCGGCGACCACCAGGGCGCACGGCACCAGCATCAACAACAGGGTTGTCAAGCTCTCCAGCAGCGTTTCCGCTTCCGCGTAGGAGATTGCCACTTGCATCACGCCGAACTCCTGGCCGTCTCGCTGCAATGGGCGCGTGAGCACGCGGAGCGGGTCATCGCCTTCTCTGACATTCGTAATGAGCACGGACTCCGAGGTCGCCCGTATCAGGGCCGCCCGATCCCAGGGGATCGCCGCATCCTCCATCGGCTGGCCGAATGGATCAATATGCCGGCCTTGCCGATCGAACAGGCGCACCGGCATGCGATGTGCACGATTACGATTGAGTGCCGCTGGCGCCTCGCCATCGGATGGAAGCGGTGGGGGACGGAAGTTGGGATTTACTCGCGTGAGGAAATGTGCCGAACGATCAGCCAGACCGGTGAGACGTTGATCCAGCGAGGAGAGCAGATAGGTGCGAATGGCCACGTGCGCGATGAAGAGGAAGCCAAAGAGCACCAGCGCCAGTATGCCGATATTCCACAACAGCAGTCGTGCGCGTACGGATGTCACTCGCATGGGATCGCCTCCATCGGAGCCTTCAGCATATAGCCCTGCCCATGCACGGTATGGATGAACCGGGCTGGATGAACGGCCTCGAGTTTTTTCCGCAACAGGCGAATGTAGGCGTCAACCGTATTGGAGGTGGTCTCCTCGTTGTTCCACACGCGGTATTGAATCGCATCCCGACTCATCACCCGACCTTCGCGCAAGGCCAGTGCCTCCAGCAGGGCATACTCGCGGGGCGTTAACGCCACCTCGACCTCGCCGAGTGCCACCCGGTGCTCGCCGGTGTCAATCGTCAGCGGGCCGATGCGGATGATCCGGCTTTTATTGCGTGCGTCACGCCGCAACAACGCCCGCATCCGCGCCAGCAGTTCGTCGAAGGCAAAAGGCTTGGCCAGGTAATCATCCGCGCCGAGGTCGAGCCCGCGCACGCGGTCCTGCACGGCATCACGCGCGGTGAGCATGAGGATCGGCGTGGCGATGCGCCGGCTGCGCAGCGCCTCGCAGATCTGCCACCCATCGAGCCCCGGCAGCATCACATCGAGCAGGATGAGCGCATACTCGCCCTCTTCCGCCATCCGCAATCCGGCCTGGCCATCGGAGGCCGTCTCGACAAAGTATTGACGGTCCTCCTCCAGCCCACGCACGATCACATCGCGGATGAGCGCATCGTCTTCGATCAGTAAAATTCTCATGGCACGGCCTCAAGAGTACTTGTGTCAGTATGGGGGGGGCGCCCGGCTGTTGTCAACACAACCATGTGCGACGGCGAGTCACCTGCAGTCGTACCCGTTTTTCATGAGTTTTTCAGACTTGCCCTGTAGCATGCAAGACAAGGCACAAATTTCCACACGGCAACGGCTGCTACAGGAGGATTATGCATGCGAGTGGGCGATTTCGTTCTTCGCGTATGGCGGTGGCTCATTCAGGATAATATCTACTACCTCTACTGGAGAACGCTCGATGCTGTACATCCGCACCTTGATTGTCCGCCCTACCGGCTTGTGCTGGCCGATGCCGAACGTCTGCCGGCCGTCGAGGATGATGTGCGTGACCTGCCGGGCGATCTGATCGATGGGATTCGCCGTGGCGATATGGTATGCTGCGCCTTACAAGGCGATCGGTGGGTCGCACGGGTATCCGCCACACTTGGGCCGCGGACATGGCGTATCTATGGACATGAAATGCGCCTGGATCAGGCAGAAGCGTTTGTCGCGAATCTCGAGACTACGCCGACGCATCGAGGCTGTGGATGGGCGCCGGAGTTGGTGTTTCGCTGTTGTGATGCGTTGGCATCACGAGGCGTGCGCAAGGTGTTCCTCCTCGTTGACATGGACAATACCGCCTCCATCCGGGTCATGGAGAAATGCGGCTGTGCGCGTGCCGGCGTGCTGATCACGCGCCGGCGCTTCGGCCGCTGGCACGCGCAACTCGCCCTGCTGGACGACACAGCGTGGCGGGAGCCTGATGCCGAAGCGCCCACCTCACGCTGATGGGTGTCGCCAGGCGGGAGGTCGTGGAGACATGCGAAATCTTTCACGATTTTTTCAGAACTCATGGGTAACATGGGCAGTATGGGGAAGCGCGGTACCGTGTGCGCCAGGTGGCGGCACATGCGCTGTCCCCTCACCCCCGTTCATCGCTGTTGGAGATGTGCCATGCCTGTGATGCCATTCTATCGCCGGGTGCTGCTCACGAGCCTGTGTGTCATGCTGTGCTCAGGCGCTGTGCTTGCCGAAGCTGTGCCGTCCTCATCCCCCACCCCGCGCACGCTGGATGAGTGTATTGCTACGGCACTGGCGCAGCAGACGGACGTGTTGATCGGCCAGCATGCCCTGGAAGCTTCGAACGCGCGCCTGACGCAAACGCGCAGCGCATACTACCCGCAGATCACGGCGCAGACAACGGACAATGTGGTTTCATCCAATCGCAACGGTCTCGACCGCGATGGCGCCTCACTGACGGTGACACAAAACTTCTACGACGGCGGCCTCCGTGAGGCCCGGGTGGCCAGCGCCAGGCAATCCGTGGTACAGCAGGACGCCGTGTTGGCGCGTACGAAACAGTCGGTCATCTACAACGTCACCCGCACCTACACCGGGCTGTTGCGCGCCCAGCGGCTGGCGGACGTGGCCGACCGGCGGGTGGCCTACATCGAAGGCCAGCAGCAGTTGATCCAGGGACGCATTGAAGCCGGGGACGCTGCCGAGGTCGATGCCCTGCCGATTGCCGCGCAGCTTGCGAACGCTCGCGTTGATCAACTTTCCGCCCGGAATGCCGTGCGCACCGCGTCCATTCAACTGCAACTTGCCATGGGCCTTACGCCGGGCGCACCTTTCCCGGTGCAGGATATCACGACCCCCGGAACGCTGATGGTGGACCCCCTGGATACCTGCCTGGCGCAGGCGCTCGGGCAGCGCCCCGAATTGCAACAGACGCAAGCGGCCATCGGCGTGGCGAGCGCCGCGGTCAAGACCGCGCGCATCAACACGCGGCCGCGTCCGGTTATCAGCGGCCAGCTTGGCCAGCCGGTATTCAGCGACGATGACGCCACCTACGCCATCAGCGCCGGCCTTGTCTTCGACCTCTTCAACGGCAACAGTACACGCGCGGCCTATACCGAGGCCAAATCCAACCTTTCCACCGCGGAACTGCGCGCCGCGCAGATGGGCAAAGAGATCACCGCCGAGGTGCAGGACGCGTATCTCAACGTCACCAATGCGCAGGAGCGCCTGACGGCCAGCGCCCTCAGCGTTGAAGCCGCGCGCCGCAATGCCGATGCTCAGCAGGCCCGCTATGCGCAGGGGTTGGCCATCCCGCTGGACCTGCTCAATGCGCAACTGGAAGTGACCACTGCCGAAAGCAACGCCGTTCAGGCGCAGTACGATTACGTGGCCGCCCTGGCCCAGCTCCACTATGCGATGGGGCGTGAAGGAGGAATCTCATGGGAGTGATACGTCGCCGCCTCGGCCTCATAGTGTTCGTGGTCGTGCTGCCGATTGCCGGCATCCTGCTGTGGAATCACCAGCGGCAGGGTCGCCAGCAGGTGACCATCAAGACCGCGAAAGTCGAGCGAGGTTCGATCACCACCTCGGTCTCCGGCACCGGCATCCTGCAGCCGTT
>JAGUZN010000349.1 GCA_020060775.1 Armatimonadota bacterium | reverse complement strand
GCGGTATGCGGAGGCCGGATGCCTGCTCACCGGGGCTTCGACGGGCGACGCCTGGTCGGCGATCGACTATGTCTGGGCGCTGATGCACGACCTTGCCATCCCGCGCGCCACGGCGTTGCCCGCGGTCGCTGAAGCCCTCGAAGATGCGCGATTGCCGCAACTGGCGGAGCGCTGTCACGGCAACAGCCTGCAGGGGAACCCGCGCGCGTTGACGGATATGGAACTGGTAACGGTGTTGCGCGCGATGCGCGATGCGGCGCACCCGCGCTATTTGTGCCTGTGACGCGGCGCGCATGTGCAGTTTTGCGTGATGCGTCGTGACCGGCATCGGGTATATGGCCGGGTGATGGGAGGCGATGTCCGATGCCAGAACCACTGCGTGAACAGTTAATCGACCCGGTCTGCGGGATGCGCATGAACCCGGAAGAGTCACCGGCGGTGACGAGTTATGACGGGCGGAGTTACTACTTCTGCTCGGACGAACATAAAGCCATTTTCGAAGCAGACCCGGAGAAGTACGCCGCCATTGCGCGCAAGGCGGAAACCGGGCAGTAATTACCACGGCGTTGTCTGTTCGCCCGCGCCTCGCGTGATCAGCGACTTGTGCGGCTGAGGGGCGCGGGCTATACTGGATGCCGTGAGTGCTTATCCCATGGATTTGTCGGACATTGCCGAGAAGCTTGCGCAGGGCACGCGTCTCACGGCGGCGGACGGCATTCGCTTATTCACATCGCCGGATGTGCTGGCGGTCGGCCAGCTTGCGCACCAGGCCTGCCGGCAGCGGCATGGGCGGCAGGTGAGTTACATCATCAACCGCCACCTGAACCCGACGAATATCTGCCGGCTGCGCTGTCCGATCTGCGCCTTTTCCCGCGCACCCGGCGATGCTGACGCCTTTTGCTTTTCCGTTGACGACCTCATCGCGCAGGCGGAAGCGGATGCCTCGCCATCGCTGGCGGAGTTTCATGTTGTCGGCGGTTTGCACCCTACCTTGCCCTTCTCCTACGCCCTCGACCTGGTGCGCGGCTTGCGCGCGCGTTTCCCGGGCGTGGCGGTGAAAGCCTTCACCGCGGTGGAGATCGATCACTGGGCCGCACAGGGCGATACGACGGTCGAGGGCTGTCTGTCCGCTTTGCGCGATGCCGGGCTGAGCGGCCTCACTGGCGGCGGCGCGGAGATATTTGCGCCGCGCGTCCGCGCGATGATTTGTCCGCACAAGTTATCCGCTGACCGCTGGTTGGCGATTCATGGCTGCGCGCACGCGTTGGATCTCCCATCAACGGCGACGATGCTCTACGGGCATGTGGAGACGGTGGAGGAGCGCGTGGATCACCTGTTGCGCCTGCGCGCGCAGCAGGACCGGTCGGGTGGCTTTACCGCGTTTGTGCCGCTGCCCTACCATCCGGCCCACACGGCGCTGGGGGGACGGCGGACGAGCGGACGCGACGATTTACTGACTGTTGCCGTTTCTCGGTTGTTGCTGGACAACATTCCGCACATCAAGGCGTACTGGGTGATGCTTGGGGTGAAAATTGCGCAGTTGGCGTTGCCGTTTGGGGCGAATGATCTAGATGGGACTGTGGTGGAGGAGCGCATTTGCCATATGGCTGGCGGGCAATCGCCGCAGATCCTGGCCGAGGAAACCCTGCAGCGGCTGATTCGCGAGGCAGGGGGCATTCCCGTGCGCCGTGACAGCCGGCATCGCCTGCTCGCCACGACGCTCGGAGAAGGCACGGGGTGATGTCGCCTCTGAAGTTGCGGGCGGTGTAAGGTAGGCAGGGGTATGCCGCGTTTAAAAGTGATGACGCTCAATCTCTGGGGATACCGTGGTGATTGGCCGGCGCGGCGCGCCCGGCTGGTGCAGTGCATGCAGGACGAGGAGATCGATGTCGTGCTGCTGCAGGAGGTGGCGGAAAAAGCCTTGCACCCGAACCAGGCGTGGGAGCTCTCGCAGTTGACGGGGTATGCGATGCTGTTTACCCCTGCCCAGCGGTTTTTTCCCTGGCCGTCGGTCTCCACGGGGTTGGCGGTCCTGTCGCGGTTTCCGATCAGCAATCCGTTAATCACCGAGATCCTGCCCTCCAGCAGCCTCATCCCGAGTGGTGCGGGGGAGCGGCGCATCGCGCAGCGCGTGGAGCTTTCGCTGGACGGCATGTCAGTGGTGTTGTACAACACGCATTTTCCCGCGGATACCGTCGTTCGCTCGACCGTGGCCCAGCGGCTGTGGTCGCAGGTGATCCAGGAGGAGTCGGTGCTCATCGTGGTGGGCGGCGATTTCAACGCGCATCCGCAGGAGGAGGCGATCACTTTTCTGCTAGGAGGGGTTCCTTTGCACGGGATGCGCGGGACACTGGTCGATGCCTGGGTGACTGCCGGCATTGGGCCGCCCAACACTTACCCGGCAGAGCGTCCGGATGCGCGGATTGACTATATTCTGTACCAGGCAGAACCATCGGTGGTGTTACAGGAGTGCCGGGTGATCGGGCAAGCCGACGCGGCGATGTCCGACCATGCGGCGGTGGTGGCGACGTTTGCCATCTCGCCTTCGCACGAACATATTACGCCCCTGGAAGAGGAGCCGGTCGCCACCCTGGAACCGACAGGCGGCGGACGGCTTGGCGGCGGCCTGGAATAGTATCCCGGTGAAAACGGCGCCAGACGCTTCGGTCGAAGCGCCTGGCGCCGTATGGTAACGGGGCGAAGGGGTCAGGCAGTTACTACCGGTTGTACATCGCCTTTCCCTAGCGCGACAAAGCGGAAGCCGGCTTCATGGGCGGCCGCGGGCGCGAAGGCGTTCCGGCCATCCACCAGTACGCGGGTGCGGAGGCGTGCGGCGCACGCGGCCAGATCGAGTTCGCGGAATGTTCGGTGGGCGGTGACCAGCACCAGGGCATCGCTCCCGTCGATCGCGTTGTCATCCATCTGCACGGTGAATTCACCCAGCGTCGACACATACGGGTCATAGAGGCGCACCTGCGCGCCGCGCCGCACCAGTTCGCGGGCCAGCGTGAGGGCGGGTGAATTGCGCGTGTCATCCGAATCTTCCAGATAGGCGGCGCCCAGTACGGTGATCACGGCGTTATTCAGTGCGACATGTTCGGCCTGCAGGGCATCTTCGGTCAGGTCGGCCAGGTGGATAGGCATCGCATCGTTGATAGCCCGTGCCGTCGGCAGGAGCCGTGGCGACAGCTCGGAGACGGCGGAGACCAGCAGCCAGGGGTCTTTGGGGATGCAGTGGCCCCCAACGCCGGCGCCGGGAATGTGCATTTGCCGGAAGGGGCTACTGTTCACCAGGTCGCGTACTTCGTAGACGTTGGCGCCCAGTTCTTCGCAGATGAGGGCGAGTTCATTGGCAAAGGCGATCTGCACATCGCGGTAGGCATTTTCCGCGGTTTTGACGATTTCGGCCACCAGCGCGGTGGTGGGATGCAGTTGCCCAGAGGTGACTTTGCGGTACACCCCCATTGCGCGCTCGGTGCAGCGGGGGGTGACGCCACCGACGACGCGATCGTAGGTGGTGATATTCTGCAGCAAGCGGCCGGGCATGACGCGTTCAGGACAGTGCACCAGGGAGAACGCTTTGCCAACCTTGCCACCGGTGGCCTCTTCCAGCGCGGGTTGCACAATACCGCGCACCGTGCCGGGGGCAATCGTCGATTCCACCACAACCAGTACGCCGGGCGCCAGATGGGGACCGATCGCGGCGAGTGCGGATCGCAACGCCAGGTACCGGGGCTTGTGATCGGTGTCATCCACCGGCGTCTCGACGGCGATGAACAGCGCTTCAACCTCGCGCAAGTGCGCCGGATCGGCGGTGGCGGTGACTGTGCCCTGCGCGACAAGGTCAGCCAGCAGTTCCGGCAGTTCCGGTTCAGCGCCCTCGAAGGGGACCACGCCTCGCGCGATCTGCTCGACCTTTTCCTGGTTGATATCGTAGCCAACGCCCTGGAAGCCAGCCTTGCCCAGGGCACACAGCAGCGTCAGACCGACATAGCCGACGCCGACCACTGCGACACGCTCTGGTAAGGGAAGGGCTTGCGTTTCCGTCATAAGATCCTCCACGTGAATTGTTCTGATGGGCATGGGCCGGCATCGAGCATAGAGACCCTGGTTCTGCCTGGTTCTACTCGCCGCCCGTTACGTTGTTCTCCGCGGTATAGGCGGCTTCCTCTTCATATCGAGGACAGTATGCCGTACCTGTTCGCATCGGTTGTACCCTGCCATGCGCGCGACGAACCATTCCGGGGACAGGCACTTCAGGTAGAACTGTGCCGTATCTCGCTCATGTTGATGGTGTCATCTCAAGAGCAGCAAGCGGGGTTGTGTTGCCTTTTTCCGATATTCAGGATACAATATCTGACGATTTTTCTCAGTAGGCTTCAACGGGATTTACGCTTCGTTGCCATCGAATATTAACCCCCAGGGCCACTATACAACAGGGAGTAATCACTATTATGGGTCACGGAACACCATTGCGGATTGGCGTTATCGGAACCGGGGTTATGGGGGGGCACCACGCGCGGGTTGCCGCGATGCTTCCCGGTTGCGATCTGGTGGGTATTTACGATGCCGACCCGGCGCGGGCTGAAGCGGTTGCCCAGCAGCACGGCGCTCAAGCGTACACCTCGATGAGTGCGCTGTGTGCGGCCGTGGACGGGGTGATTGTCGCGACACCGACGGTGACGCATGCCGAGGTGGCCACCGCCTGTTTGCAGGCGGGGTGTCACGTGTTGCTTGAGAAGCCGATTGCCGCCACCGTCGAGGAAGCGGAGGCCCTTGTCGCCTTTAGCCGGACGTGCGATCGCGTGCTCATGATCGGTCATGTTGAGCGCTACAATCCAGCGGTGACCGCTGCGCTTTCCCTGGTTGCACCGACCGAGTTATTCGCGTGTGAACTGCAGCGTTTAAGCACCGCTCCGGGACGCGACCGTTCGGCTGATATCATCTTCGATCTGATGATCCATGATATCGATCTGGTGTTGGCTTTCGCGCAGTCGCCCGTGCAGTCGATCCAGGCGATGGGGCATTGCCTGCGCGGCGACCTGATCGATCACGTGACGGCTCTGGTGCGTTTCGCCAGCGGGGTGACCGCCACGTTGACTGCATCGGCCGTGAGTCAGGAGCGCATTCGCCGTGCGCGCCTGTTTGGGCAGTCCGCGCAATTCAGCATTGATTTCGCCAGTCGGGAGGTCTCGATTCATCGCCAGGGTCAATCGTCAATTGCTCAGGCGGATGGTCAGTACTTTCTGGCCAGCCAGGTCGAGCAGTTGCTGGTACCGAATCGCGAGCCCCTGGCCGTGGAGCAAGATCATTTCCTGCACGCCATTCGCACCGGGAGCACGCCCATGACTTCGGCGGAGGCGGGCTTGCAGGCGCTGCAACTTGCCCATGCGATCCAGACGGCCGTGCACACCCAACTGGCAGAATGCGTGGTGTAACGCTATCGACACCGCCCTGCTGACGAAGGGGCATGTCGTCCGGTGTTTCACGATATGCTGATTGGGTATGACACATCCGATACCTCGTCGCTGCTTTCAACGTTGAACGCATTTCAGGTACAATCTTTACAACCCAACGCACCTTTCACACTGGTATACTCCAGCGTGCTACACGGGCGTTGGCGCCGTGTTGAGGAGGCGTAGTCGTGATATCTATAGCCAAGCCGTATATCGGCCAAGACGAACAGGCTGCCGTGGCCGAGGTGCTTGCTTCAGGCATGCTGGCTGACGGACCCCGCGTGCGAGAGTTTGAGGCCGCGTTTGCGGCATACTGTCATTCCCCCGGGGCTGCGGCCTGTTCGTCGGGCACTGCGGGGTTGTGCATTGCCGTTTCCTCTCTCGGTTTGCCGTCGGGGAGCAAAATTCTCACCACGTCTTTCTCGTTCATCGCTACCGCCAACTGCATCCAGTATGCCAATTGTCGCCCGGTGTTTGCTGACGTGGACCCCGACACCTTTGTGCTCACCGCTGCGACGGTGAAGCGGGCGTTGGAGCAGGATCCCGAGATTCGCGCGGTGCTGCCGGTGCACCTGTACGGACAAGCCTGCGAGATCCACGAGATCGTGGAGATCGCCAAGTCGCGTGGGGTGTATGTGATCGAGGACTGTGCGCAGGCGCATGGCGCCACCGAGCAGGGCGTGCCGGTGGGCGCCATCGGCGACCTGGGCGTCTTCAGCTTTTATCCCACCAAGAACATGATGACCGGCGAGGGCGGCATGATCACCGGGCGCAATGAGGCGTTGCTGGAACGCTGCCGCTTGTTCCTGAATCACGGCGCTCCTGCACGGTATCAGCACACCGAACTGGGCTTCAACTATCGCATGACCAGCATTGCTGCGGCCATCGGGATGTGCCAACTCGCGCGACTGCCAGGGTGGAATACCCGGCGGCGCGCCAACGCTCATGCGTTAAGTGCTGCGCTGGCCGATCTTCCCTGGCTTGCCGTGCCGAAGGAACGTGCGGGCTGCGAGCATGTGTTCCACCAGTATGTGATCACCGTGCAGGACCGGGAGCGCCTTCAGGCGCATCTGCAGGCCGCAGGGGTGGGCACCGCGGTGCATTACCCCTGCACCATCGCCGACCAGCCTTATTATCAGTCGCTTGGCTTCTCCAGTGACGATTTACCGGTGTCGCAGCAATTGGCGGGCACCGTGCTCTCGTTGCCGGTGCATCCCGCACTGACAGATGCCGATATTCAGACTATCATCGCGGCCGTGCGTTCTTTTGTGCCGGCTGCCTCGGAGTCCGCGGTCACCGTTGGGTAAGGTGTAAAGGAGAAATCGATGGCCCTGATTGAACCGGAATGCCAGTTCGAGGGCATTGCGCCACCGTTTATCCACCCGTTGGCAGAGGTGGAGGAGGGCGCGGAGGTCGGCCCTGGAACGAAAGTCTGGCGCTTTGTCCATGTGCGCAGTGGTGCGAGGGTTGGCTCGGAGTGCATCCTGGGCAATAACGTCTACATTGATACCAGCGTGTCGATCGGCGATCGCGTCAAGATCCAGAACAACGTGCTGGTCTACGCTGGTGTTACTGTCGAGGATGAGGTCTTCCTGGGCCCCTGCATGACTTTTACCAATGACCTGTATCCGCGCGCGGCCAACCCGAATTGGATCATCACGCCAACCCGCGTCTGTCATGGTGCGTCGATCGGGGCTAATGCGACCATCGTGTGCGGTGTCACCATCGGCGCGTATGCGATGGTGGCGGCCGGTTCAGTGGTCACGCGTGATGTGCCGCCGCATGCATTGGTGCGCGGGAATCCGGCACGGGTCGTCGGCTACGTCTGTGAGTGTGGGCATAAGATTGGCGGAGATGACCTCCAGGCGCCTTGCACGGTGCATTGCGATTACTGCGAAAAGCAGGTTACCGTGCCCTTGCCACCCAAGCGATAATTCACGCTCACGCGTGTTGCCGGTCATATCAGCAGCGCACCCCGGGAGAATCTCCCGGGGTGCGGTCTTTGGTTTAGCAGGGCGGCGTGGCCCAGCGCATTTAGTTCCTGAACGGCAGGAAGGAGAGCGCGGATTCCGAGAGTACGCGCAGGAAGCGTTCAAACCCATTTCTTGTGTTGACGAGGCGGACGATGTATTTGGTCGGGATGATGATGATATCGCCTGGTTCGATGGCCTTGACATTGCGGAGAGGCAGGATGGTGCCGTTCATGCGCATGACGACCGTGCGTTTTTCATCGCCATCACGCGAAACGCCGCCAACCTGATCGAGGTAGTACTTCAGTCGTTCGCCCTGGCGGTGAATCACTGACGCATTGTTGGTCACGCCGCCGATCAGTGTCACTGTGGTCGGACGCTTGGGCACGAACACGGTATCGCCCGGTTCAAGAACGATATCGCCCTTGGCCCCTTTCGAATTCAGCACAGCTTCAGCATTAATGGGGATCGATGCACTGAACTCCTGCGCCTGCATGCTGCGCGGGGGGATAATGAGCACAGCGGTATCACCTTTATCGGTCATCATGACTTTGGCCAGTGACTGTGTCAGTTGTTCGACGGTTTGTGCTTTTGCCGCTTCCTGTTCCGGTGTGACGTTGGGCTTGACCAGCCCGGCGAAGGCATCGAGTTGGCGCATGGTCGCATTCAATGCGTCCAATTGTCGTACAGTGTGCGTGGCAGACTGGCGCCGATAAAGCATGATGCCTGCCGGATATGATTCGTCGAGTGTGCCGCCGGCTTGCGTTAGCAATTCATACAGGGTGACCGGTTTGTTCTTTATCCCTTCGGCGAATGCCGGATATGCTCCGGGGTTGCGCACCTCGCCGGTGACCGAGACGGTCTCGGTGACGCTGACATACTGTGAGTTGCCAAGTACGCTCACCAGGTCTTTCGTCTGTAACATGGGATCCACGGGCAACATGGGTCTTCCGGAAGACATATCTATTGTGAAGGTGTTGATATCGACCGATTCACCATTTTGCCGATAGATTTTTACCTCGTGCAGGGCCTCCGGCTTCAATCCGCCGCTGATGTCCAGCAGATCGGAAAGCCTCATGCCCACTGTGAGCGGATAGGAGCCGGGGGTGCGGACATAGCCATCGATCTTCACGATCGGGAGTTCTTCCCGTTCTTCTCGCGTCGCGACAACAAGGCGGTCTCGTGGGGTGAGGATGGGGTTCTCATTCGTGAGCACTCCCGTACTCGCCTTCGCGAGGTCGACGGGGATGACTTCGACGGTGTTGTCCTCGCGCGTGCGGAAGATATTCGCCCGAGTTGCGTAGGCATCTCGCTGCATTCCTTTGGCCAGGAAGAGCAGATGACTGACACGCATACCGCCGGTGAATGGGTAGGTGCCGGGAGCAATCACAGCGCCCTCAATGGTCACGATGCGGTGTTCGCCGAGTTGCGAGACAGGGTAGATTACCAGGCGGTCGCGATTTTCGAGCAGGATATCTGCTGTGGGCACGTGTGCCAGTGCATCGCGGAGCGAGATTTCAATAATCTCTTCCTGATAGGTGGATTCATTCAGTCGGGTGAGCAGGGCGCGGTCGAGCGCTACATCCGGCTTGACGCCGCCGGCCAAGAAAATGGCATCGGACACGCGCATTCCTTCGAAGAAGGCATAGCTTCCCGGCTTATGCACTTCACCAGCAATTGCCACGGCAAGTGATACGACATTTTGCCGTGAGTAGATCACCAGACGATCTCGCGGAGCGAGGGGAGCATTTGCTGTCTCATCGCCGGCGAGCGCTTTAGTCAGGTCGACCGACACCACTTGCGGCATTCGGGCAGCGGGGTGGCGGTAGAGATAGGCCTGTGTCAGGTAGGCGTTCGTTGTCGGACCGAAGGCCAACCGGATCAGATCGGCAATGCGCATATCCGGTTGATAGGGGTACGTGCCGGGTTTTACGACTTCGCCAGTGATATGTACGGTATCGAGAAGCTCGGCGAGTTCCGTGCGCTTATAGACGCGGACGATGTCGCCGGGAAGCAGATCGACATTGGCCCCTGCTTCTCCTGAAAGGACTTTTCGCAAATTGACGGTGATTTTCGTGTGAATAGTGTTTTCGTCCTGGCGGGTAATGACAGCCTGTTCCGTATAGGCATCGAGGGTCAGTCCTTCCGCCAGGGCGATCAATGCGGCCACCGTTGTGGCCTTCTCATGCGGATAGGCTCCCGGACGATTGACAGCGCCTTGCAGGTGCACCGCATTGCGCACGGCAGCGAGCACTTTCATGACCTGCAATTCATCGCCATCCTGGAGTGGCAGTGCTCCGTCTGCGGGAAGTTGCAGGTCGCGCACCTGGCGCTTGTGGTCATCGCCGACTCGGGTGAGCCGCAAGCGGTTTGCGCTGTCCGAGGTCGTGCCGCCGGCCAGCGCGATGGCATCCTTGAGCGTGCTCTCGTTCAGCAGTTCATAGCGCGCCGGTCGACGCACTTCTCCCGCGACGGTAATCACTTTGCCGGCGATGGGGACGTACACGGTATCGCCCGATTTGAGCGTGAGGTCAACCATCTGGCCTTTGAGCAGGTAATCGTAGACGTCGATTTCCTTCAGGACTTTTTGCGAACGCACCAGGCGGATGCTTCGCAGTGAGCCGATATCGGTCGGGCCTTTGGCGGCATAGAGCGCCGTAAACACGGTGGAGAGGCTGGAGAGCATATATTTGCCAGGACTGCGGACTTCGCCGACCACGTATACCGGGATGCTGCGCCGTCCGACGACCTGCACGCGCAGGGTAAATTGCTTATAGAGTCGGGCATAGCGTTGGCGCAGTTCGCTCTCCGCCTGGGTCAGTGTTTTCTGGGCGAGGGATACTGAACCGAGCAGTTTCAGATAGACATCGCCGCTCGGGGAGACTTGCACATCGCTGCGTTCGTATTCGGTCGAGCCGTTCCAGCAGAGAATGGTCAACGTGTCACCGGCGCCCAGGATATAATCCGGCGGCACCGGTGTATCCACATTGGGCTCAAAGGTGGCGCCGGCGGTGTCGAACAGGTCACGTCCGAAGATGGGGAGAGGGCTCGGAGCCGCGACAGTAAGTGTAGACTCCTGCGTGTCCTCAACGGTGGTGGCATCAGGGCTTGCCGGCACGGGCTGGATGACGCCTTCCCCGGGGGCAGGCGCATCGCTCACCGGAGGGGCAGGCGCTTCCGCCGGTGCACTTGCCGTGGTCGGTGCTGCATCCACTGGTGCGGCGGGTAAAGTGTCTTGCGCCCACACCTGGTGCAGCAGGACGATTGCGCAGACGGTGAGCGCCAGGACTATTCCGTGTATTCGACGTTGCATGCTTCGACTCCGTAGGTCGTGAAGTATCGCGTGAGTTGTGTGAGGGGGATGATTATGGCTGTGTCAGGATGCTGACGGTGTCGGTTGCCGGCGCGGCTTCCATTTCCAGGGATAGCTTATGCGCGGGTAAGGGGACGAACCCCATAAGCATTTCGTGCAGGCGCTGACCATCGCCGCGTTCGGCGAGTTCGCGCAATCGTTTCAGCGTGAATTGGAGTTGTGAGGCGGTGAAGTAGGCCGGTTGATGGACAATCGACATGCCGTCGCAGGGAGCCGGCATCAGTTCTTCATCCTCGGTAGTCAGCACTTCATGCAGGCGTTCACCCGGGCGCAATCCGATGAAGGCGATGGCGATATCTTTATCCGGTTGCAAGCCGGAGAGACGAATCAAATCGCGGGCGAGATCGACGATTTTCACGGGCTTGCCCATATCGAGGAGGAACAGATCGCCGGAGCGGCCCATGGTCGCCGCCTGCAGGACGAGTTGCACGGCCTCGGGGATGATCATGAAGAAGCGGGTCATTTCTGGATGGGTGATGGTGATCGGACCACCCCGTTTGATTTGTTCCTGAAAGATGGGCACGACGCTGCCGCGGCTTCCCAGGACATTGCCGAAACGCACCGTGACATAGGACACGTGGGGATAGTGTTCGGCCGTGGCGCGTACGACCTGTTCACACAACCATTTGGTCGCCCCCATGACGCTGCTCGGGTAGACGGCTTTGTCCGTGGAGATCAGCACCATGCTCTCCACGTCGTAGCGCCCGCAGCAATCCGCGATGCAATGTGTGCCAAGCACGTTGTTTTGCACGGCTTCGGGCACATTCACTTCCATGATGGGGACGTGTTTGTGTGCGGCGGCGTGGAATACGAGTTCAGGACGATGCGACCGGAAGGCCTGTTCCATGCGGATATTATCCGCAACCGAGCCGATAACGACGTGCAGCCTGTCGGCAAGGTGAGGGTAGCGACCACGCAATTCCTGTGAGATCTGGTGGATGGAGTTCTCGCCATGTCCAAGCAGTATCAGCATGGAGGGGTTGCGGGCGATGATTTGCCGGCAGAGTTCTGAACCGATGGAGCCGCCGGCGCCGGTGACCATGACGCGTTTGCCGGTGATGTAGCCATCGATCTCCGACAGGTTGATTTGCACGGTAGGACGGCGCAGCAGATCTTCGACGCTGATATCTTCCAGGCGCGCGCGGCTTTTCCGGTTCACGACATCCTGGATGCCGGGGATGATCTTAATATCGATATGGCGTTGGCGGCAGGCCATCACATATTCGCGGATCCGTTCGCCGCTGGCCTCGGGGATGGCGATAAAGACTTCATCAACGGCATTCTCATCCAGGAGCTTATGCAGATGACTTAGCGGGCCGAGCACGCGGACGCCTCGGATGTAAATGCCTTTGCGTTGCGGCAAGTCATCGAGAAACCCGATGACATCGTAGGGTTCCTGGATATCTTCGTGCAGTGAGGCGAGCAGGCGCGCGCCATCCGAGCCGCCGCCGAGGATGACGACGCGCTTGGGACGCACGTCGCGCCGCAGCACCTGCATGGCGCGGGAGCCGTGGAGGCGACTGACGTTAATCAAGCGGAGCAGGATGCGGAAGCCGCCGACCACGACAATGCTCAACAGCCAGAAGATGACCAGGGTTGAGGGGGCCAAGGTCCGGTGATCGATGACTCGCTGCAGGATGACCATACTCAACAGGCCGAGGCTATTGGCGAAGATGACGCTCCAGAGCATCTCTAAGCTGGCAAAGCGCCAGGCGTAGCGGTAAAGGCGGAATGCGGCAAAGAGCAGCAGGTAGGCGCCGAGCACGAAGGGTAAACTTTGCAGGTGCGGGGTGGTTTCGCTCAGGATGCGAACTGGAGAGAAGCTGTCATAACGGAGAATGAGTGCGCAGACCAACGCTCCCATCAGGGCGAGGGTGTCTGCGGAAATCAGCGCGATCACGGCGAGAGAACCCCGGGTACCCTTAAATAATCGCGATGTCATCTGGTCCATTCCTGTGTCGTTCCTTCCGTCCCCAGGCGAGGGTGTCATCCCGTTGTGTTGCATGACCGCGTGCGTCGTTTACGCACGGCTGGCGGAACTGCCTACCAGCCGACGTCGCAGTGATCTCTGACGGATAATCCACGCCGGGGGCGGCAGACATCCAGCACAGCGATCCGAGTGGATTACTGGCCAGTTTGTTGGAACTGACTGTTCATTGTAAACACTGCCTTCACGCACTGTCAAGGCGTCAGGCGACGGACACTCCTCTCAATACCCTGCATGTTTCACCGCTATTATTGCCTTCATGGATAGCGGACGAGAGAGGGATGAGGGGTATTGTCTTCCCTCATCTTTCCGCAATCTCGGTGTCTTCAATCCTGGAACCATCAAGATATTATGGGATTTTATGAACGATAAGTAAGCGAACGCTCCGGGGTCCCGCAAAAGCGAGGCCCCGGAGCGCGTGTGGCTTCTTTCATTCAGCGTTGCACGGCAATCGCCTGCGGGGGCGCGACGGCGGCCTGCTCGGGGTTATAGTAGGGGTAGGCGACGCTTTGCGGCGTGCGCGCTTTGATCGGGTATTTGGCTTTGAGCTGGTAGCGCAAGGTGACTTCGCGTCCGGGCTCCAGTTTTTCCATGTAGATAATGAGCTGGCGCGCGGCGACGGTGTACTTGCTGATGATGCCGTTGGCGACCGCAGCATCCAGTTCATCGGTGATCGGGGTGAAGCCGGGGGGCAACCCGATATCGATCAGCGGCATTTCCACGGTGGCAGCAGGCTGGGCGGTGTTTTTCACCCGCACGGTGACGCCGGCAGTGTCATGCTGGGCGAGCGTGGTGCGATCGTAGGCCACATCGATTTGCATCGGCGGCTGTTGCTGCCCGGTGGGGGCCAGATGCCAGGGCAGGTAATAGCGGCTGGCGACCTGGTAGAGGAGTGATCCTTCGCCCGTGTACTCCAGTTCGATGGCGTTGTCACCTTCGCGCAAAATATCACTGACATCGACCTGGCGCATGACATCCGCGTCATCGCGGGTGATCTCCAGCACGGCCATCTCCTGGCCATTGGCGCGCACCACCACCGTGCCTTCACCGCCGCCGAACGAGGCGGTACTGGCGAGTAGCAGGGACTTCAGCGACCAGACGGTACCCTGCGTGCTGCTCCAGGTGCCGAAGCTGTTTTTGCTCTGGATGAGATAGGTCAACGCTTTGGTGGTGAAGCCCGGCTCCCGTCCCCATTTCACCAACCCGAAAGTGGCGAGGCCACTGGTTTCCAGGTCAGCGCCTTCGGCCTTGGCGCCGGTGACGGTGGGCGTGTCGCTCACCCAGTACGCGGTCTTGTCGGTAGTCTTCGCTTTCCCCATCAGATCGCGCGCCACCGCGGAGGTGACGTCGCCATTGCGGTCAGTGATGGTGAGCAGGTTGAGGATCACCGCCAGCGTGTAGGGATCGCTCGCTTCCTGGCGATGGGCGGTCACATAGCGCACGGCTTTGTCCACTTCCGCACCCTGGTAGCCGCTTTCCGCCAGCGCCCAGGCGATGTAGGCGGTGGTGCGCAGTTTGCCGGTTTGCCGGTTAATGATGCCTTCGGCGATGCCCTGGTTCTGTTCCTCCCACGTGCCGTCGCCCTGTTGCATGCCGGCCAGCCACTGCTGGGTGCGGGTAATCAGGCGCGGATCGACTTCGTACACGCGCGCCATGTCGGCGAACTCCAGCAAGCCGTAGGCGGTGAGCACCTGGTGGGCCGGTTCATCGCCGAACCAGGAGAAGCCGCCGTTCTTGCACTCGAAGGTCACCAGCCGCTGGTAGCCGACATTAATATATTGTTCGGCTTTCATCTGCAGTTCGGGGTTCACACGCTTCGTGCTCTTCAAGTAATCGAGTACCAGCACGTTCGGGTAGGTAGTGGAACTGGTTTGCTCGAAACAGCCGTTGGGCATGCGCAGCAGGCCATCGAGGCCTTCGACCACCTGGCTGAAGGCGCCGGGGTAGATTTTCACCCAGAGGTTGCTTGCGCCGTCAATGGCGTCAACGGGGATGCGGACGGTGCGCTGCACGCGACCCTCCAACCTGTCGCTGACGGCCGCGCGGATCTCTTTGCCGTCGGGCAGCACCTCGATCTCGCGGCGGATGGCGTCGGAGAGTGTACTGCCTTTCGCGGTGATGGTGAGCGTCTGGCGGCCGATCTCATCCACGGTGATAGGATAGTAGATGACTTTGACCTCATCTTTGCCGATCTCCAGTTCCTGGTCGTAATTCCCTTCCAGCGAGAACCACGGTTCTTCCTGCAGGGTGAGGGTGACGCGCTGGGCGGTGGGCAGGTAATTGTACACCGCGACGGGCACTTCGATGCGGTCATGCTGGGTGAGGGCGACGGGCAGGTCGATATCCACAAAGAAATCCTGGAAGACGCGCAACGGCGCGGTGCTGCTGCCCAACTGACCGGCGGCGCTGTTGGCGATCATGCTCATGCGCCAGGTGGTGATGGAATCGGCCAGCGGGAGGGTGAGGGTGGCGCGCCCGCGGTCGTCGGTGATGAGCGCCGGATTCCAGTACATCGTTTCCGGGAAGTAGTGGCGGATGCGCACCGGCTCGGCAGACGCTGCGGATTCCGGCTTGGCACCCACTTGGGATTCTGCCATCACACCCTTCATGACCACCTGGGGGGCGGCCATTGGCCCAGCGATGCCGCCGAGGGCGTCCATCACCATCGCTCCTTCGAGAACATCGCCACGTCCATTGAAAAACAAGTTTTGTGGGCGGAGCACCTCTTGGAGATCATCGACTGTGCCCCAGCGGCCATCCGGGCCGGCGCTGTTGAGGGTGAACCAGCTGTCGTAGGTCATCTGCCCGTGCAGACTTGTGCGGTAGAAGTTGCCCCAGCGATCCTTGAGATCGCCGATTTTCAGATAGCCTTTGTCGACGAGGTGGAAGAGCGACTCGGCGGCGGATAAGGATTTTCCGGTCTCTTTGCGATATTTGTTCACTGCCGCCACCAGGCGCTGGTGCGCCTTCTGCATCTCGGTAATCACCTCAGCCTTCATTTTCTCCCAGCGTTGCTGGTAGGTATTCACGCGCAGATCGAAATCCCCGCGCGGCGGCGCGGCGGCAAGCAGCATGGCGGCAGCGCGTTGGCGCACCTCTTCGCGCAGCGGTTCGGGGTCGCGCAGCAGTATGTCTTGCGGGGTGAGGCCGTGGATTTCGTATTTGGGCTCCAGCAGTTCGCGCTCCAGCGTGAAGTAGATCTTTTCCAGCCCGGGCTGCAGTTCGGAGAGGGCGAAGACGCTTTCATCGACGACCGCCAGACCGAGGGCGGCGGCAACCGGCCGGCGCTGGGCGTCGCGCACGGTGAAGTTGAGCAGCGCATCCGTGCCGGGGCGATAGGTGTCGCGGTCGGCTTTGACATCGATCTGCAGGTCGTCGGCGGGGGAGACGATCATCACCTGCGTGTCGCGGATGATATTTTCATCGGGAAGGATGGCATAAGCATGCAGTTCCAGCGTGCCCACCATGTCGTCGGTGATGGGCAGCGTGATGCCCGCCTGTCCGTTATCGGCGTTCAGCGCTTTGGTGAGTATGGTTTGCCGGTTGCGGATGACATCGAGATAGATGGTGCCGCGCTTCACCGAGGAGATCGCCGCCAGTTCGACGCGATCGCCCACGCGCGCCAGCGTTTTCGCGCTGCGCAGGATGATGCCGCTGGTATCGGGGGTGGCGTTGAAGGTGCGCACGGCGGTGGCACGACGGCCATCCTGCGTTTGCGCGCGCACCGTCACAGTCACCGGCTTCCCGTTCGGCGTGAATTCATAGGTGGCGAGCCCCAGCGCATCGGTGGTGCAGTGCGTCACCGTGCGGGTGAGGGGCGTGGAGACGCCAAGGTCGAGTGACGGCAGGGGCGTGCCATCCGGGGTGGCGGCGGCAATGTACAGGCGGTTCTTCACGCCGGGCAGCAGTTGCGCGCGCTCGGGCACCATCACCAGCAGGATGGGGTCCTGGACCACCGGACGACTGACATGCACCTCTTGCTGGTGGTCGGCGGCATCGGTGACGGTGGCGTGGAATTCGACCACCGCCTTGCCCTGTTCGAAGGGTTGGCCGTAGAAGGCCGCGGGCAGCGTGTATTCAAACTGGTAAGTGCCGCGGGCATCGGTTTTTCCCTGCAGTTCGGCAAGTTTGCGCACGCCGACATCCACGGTATTGATGGTGATCGACACGTTGCCGCCGCTCACCGGTTTGCCGAAGAAGTAATCGGCCTGGACCGTGCCGCGCACCGTTTCGCCGGGCAGGTAGTAGGGATTGCGGGTGGTGAGCGCCACTTTATATTTCGGCAGGACATAGCGTTCAACGCGCACTTTCTTTTCTGCCTGCCCGCCCTCGGTGATGGCGCGCAGCGTGAAGGTTCCCATATTCACTTCGTGGGCGAGCGTGAAGTCGGCGGCAGCGATGCCGTAGGAGGAGAGAGCGACATTCTTTTTAAAGACTTTGTTGCCGCGCGCATCTTCGACTTCCAGCGTGAGGGGTTTGCCGCTCACCGCCTGGCGGGTGGCGAGATCGAGCACCAGCGCGCGGAGATGGATTGTCTGCCCCGGCTGGTAGAGCGGTTTATCGGAGGTGAGCATCACCTGCGCCGCTTCCTCCAGTTGGATCTGCTGGACGATCTCATCACGTCCCAGCGCACTCTCGACCTGCACCATCAGTTGGTAGGCACCGGGTTGTGTATCTGGCGCCGTGAAGGCGGCATCCAATGTGCCCTGGCGATTGGTGGAACCGGCAAAGAGGAGATGCGTTTTCTCGGACGGCTTGCCCTGTACTAATTGCGACAATGTCATCCGGACGCGAGCCGTCAGCGGCGCGCCGGTGCGATGATCGCTGACAATGACGCGCAGGGCGGCCGGTCCTCCACTTAGCCAGCGCGCCTGGCCAAAGACTCGCGTTTCGAGCGGCGAGAGGCCGGCGGAATTCGCCTGGCCGGGGCGATCCCGCAGGAGCAGGATGCTGATCAGCATCACGGGCACGATTGCCAGCCAGAGCAGGCGCTTAGCACGAATGGTACGGAACATACGCTCATCCTCCACGTTGACATTGTCGGTGTCGCGGGGCGTGATCGATCCCGACTACTGACACAGACGATTGTGGGGTGAGAAATGTTCCCGAAGGGGGCAGATTATTGTGTTTCGCACCCTCAGGAGTCATCAGAAGCTGTTGATCTGTGTACCCGATGGTGCGCTTTCTGGTCGAGGGTCCCTCATCCCCCGACCTCTTTCCCCATCGGGGAGAAGAGGAGGTATGGATGAGGTGGGCAGGATGGATGGGACGGATAGTACTCGGGCAGGGCGTTGTCACGTGTGAAGTGGGAGTAGTCGGTAAACTCCTTATCGACATTCAACCTTACATCCGCCGGAGATATAAAAACAACACACCATCACGGCGGTAGACGATAGCGTAGGTGCCATCGGCGCCGGTATAGTATTCGGGTCGTGAAGTGTGACGCCAGGCAGGGTCAGTGGGCCAGGGGGCATTGGTATCGGATGGCATTTGATCCGGTGACGCGGGTACCAAGGCAAAATGATTGAGGCTGAGCCACTTTGGAACATCGGACGGCGGGACCTTGACCGCGATGCGGTAATCACATTCATCGGGACCGATGCCGCTTGCGCGGTGCAGCAGCCGGTAGTCGGTGTCCAGCACGGGGCCGGGCACGGCGATGAAGTGTGCTAACCATGTCACGCGTTGAGGTAGTGTGGGGAACTGCGCGCTTTCCAGTACGTACGTCTTACTGCCGATCATCCCGAACAGGCTGAAGAGGCTCAATAGTAGAGTTGCGGTGAAAAACAGCATGAGAGAAGTGACCATGCCGACGATGAGGCGGGGAAGCCAGCCACGCAGGGTGTGCCACCGCGCCATCAGCCCCCCTTCTGCAACAGCATAGAGGAAGATGCCCAAGAGCACACTCTGGGCGAACATCCAGGGGTGCATCGCCTCAAGGTGCGGCGGCAGGGTATCCAGGTAGGCCATTGGCCCTTTGAGCGTGATGAAGAACAGTACCCCCTGCCAGCCATCATCTGGCAGCTGGTCGAGGGCCAATCGGGGTGCGAGCCATACCAGCGCCATCTCGCTCATGCTGAAGTGTGCCAGGCTGACAAGCATTATGCCTCGCAGGTGGCGGAGAATGGTATGCCCAAAGGTTGCCGAAACCACTGACATGAATTTTCATTTCCATAGCGGGGGTAAGAGTCCTTGTGGGGCGTTCGCCTGCCCGGTGCCCAACTGGAGTGAGGGTGACCCGAGAGAGTGGGGAGCGCCACGGCACTCCGCGTTGCTGCGTGCCTGACTACAAGCCCAGTAGACCGATATGCTCCCCGCGAATTGGCGCCACTGGTCGACGGAGTCATCCCCAGGAGGGGAAGAATATTCTGCCCACAAATATACCTTATTATTAAAGATGTTCGCGTTTTACTCCAATTGTGAATTATGTTACAATACCCCGGTTTTGCCGGAGGCTGTAGTGCTGCAACCCGGGTGCCCACGCGGGCATGGCGGATTCCCCTACTGCCTTTAACCTTATGGATCCAGAGGATCCGCAGACGGAGATTGTTGGATGTCAACCTACCAGCTACCCTATCAAGACCGGAGGGGCTTCACCAATTGTCTCCTCTCCGCCATTGGCGGAGACGGGGCCAACATGGCTGCCAAACTCCTGTTCAAAATCGCCGCCGAAGAATTGAACCTTGACGGCGCGTACGATGCTAAGTACGGCAGTGAAAAGAAGGGCACGCCCACGGACGTGTCGCTGCGGCTGTGCAATTTCGGCACGCCGGTGCGCGAGAGCGGACCGACGAACCGCCCGCACATTCTGTGTGTGTTTCGCGAGAACCTCATTCGTACGCTGGGTCTCAATCGCGGCCTGCAAGAGCATGCGACGGTGATCGTGAACACGTGCAAGAGCCCTGAAGAGATTCGTGATGCGTTGCATCTCCACAGTGGAACGGTCCACGTGCTGGACGCCGGCAAGATCGCGCTGGAGACGCACTCGCGTCTGAACATGCCGATGATGGCCATGCTTGCGCACGTGCTGGGCTTCCCGGAAGCGGCGGTGATCAAGAAGATTACCGAGACCTGGCCGCGAGCCGTTGAGCCCAACGTGGCGGCCTACAAGGCGGCGGTGGACCAGTCGGTGAGCAAGAGCTTTGCGGCGGACGGCAAGTACCAGCTGGCCGAGCCTGCCGAAGTGCGCAGTGCGATCGGGTATGACAACATGCTGGATGGCGGCGCCGTGGATACGCTCACGCAGAGCACGGTCGGGCGCAACAACGCCTATGCGCGCTCGAACCCGGCACCCGCATTCAACCGCGAAGCCTGCATTGACTGCGCCAAGTGCATGACGGTGTGCGCGGACCCCGGCGCGATCGTCTGGGAGAACGGCAAGATGGTCGGCATCGATCTGGCCTATTGCAAAGCCTGTCTGCGCTGCGTGGCCGTCTGTCCGGAGACGAAGAAGGGTAAGGCATTGACGGATCCCGCGAAAGAAGGAGTGGTAACATGCAGCTTCTAAATAACGCGAAACAAAAGATGTTCCTGGGCAACGGCAATGACGCTGCCGCTCAGGCTATTCTCGATATCAAATTTGATGGCGAAGGCTACTACCCGATCACCCCGTCGTCCGAGGTGGGCGAGATCGTGAGCAAAGCCGTTGCCGACGGTAAGAGCGACATCAGCTTTGTGGTGGGCACCAGCGAGCTGGCGGCCATTGGCATCTGCACCGGTATGGCGCTGGCCGGCGGCCGCGTGGTGGACGTGACTTCCGCCCAGGGGCTGCTGCTGAAGGCCGAGGAGATGCCATCCATCTCCGGCCTCGGGCTGCCCATGGTGCTGAACCTTTCCACCCGCGAAGTGAATGCGCCGCTCAACATCAAGAATGGGCACTCCGACCTGGCGGCGGCGCTGGGCTGGGGGTGGCTCATCTTCATGGCCCCAAACGTGCAGTCCGTGTACGACATGAACATCATCGCCATTAAAGTGGCGGAGGCCGTGGGCCTGCCGGCGATCGTGGCGTACGATGGGTTCCATACCAGCCATGCCAACCGGCGCATCGAGATCTTCGAGAATGCCGCTGATGTGGCCGCGTTCGTCGGCGATAAGCCGGCGCGCCAGAATATTCTGGACCTCGAGCATCCGACCACTTTCGGGCCGTACATGAACGACGACCTGATCAACACCAAGGTCCTGCTCGAGCGGAAGATGGCGAAGGCCTACGAGATCATCCCGCAGATCTTCGCCGCATATGCCGAACTCACCGGCAGACAATACGACTTCGTCGAAGTGTACGGCGACGCGAATGCCGAGTCGGGCATGCTCGCGCTGAACTCGGCTGCCGAAGCCGCGAAGACCGTGGTGGACGAACTGCAGGAAGAAGACAAGGGCGTCAAGCTGATTACGCCGTATGTGCTGCGCCCGTTCCCAGCGAAAGCGATGGTCGAGGCGGTGGGCGGCTTGAAGCGCCTGGTGGTTGCCGAGCGCGTGTCGCAGTATGGCGCGGCCAACTACATGGAAAACGAAGTGGGCGCCGCCCTGCAGAAGGCCGGCAACAGCACCACCGAGTTGATCAGCCGCGTGTACGGCATCGGCGGGCTCAACTTCCGTCCGGATGAGGATGCGCGCCCGATGTTCGAGCTGGCAATGAACTGGCCGAATGTGGACGATAGTCACAAGACGCTGGAAGGCCGTTATTGGGGCGCCTGGCCGGGCGATGCGAACTACCACCCGCCGGCGACGCTGAAGCGGATGACTACGGAAGAAACCACGTGGAATGCCGGTCGCGACAAGATCGACCTGAAAGAACTGTCGAATATGCCGTCGCGCTTCGAGAAGCATTCGGCCTGTCCGGGCTGCGGCATCTTCACCAACCTCAACCAGTTCATGCGCGGCATTGACGGCAACGTCGTGTTCCTGTTCAACACCGGCTGCGGTATGGTGGTGACCACCGGGTTCCCGCAGACGACGTTCAAGGTGTCGTATGTGCACAATCTGTTCCACAACGCTTCGTCCACGGCGACGGGCATTGTGGAGATGTACCATCGCTTCCGCGCGAAGGGTGAGATCCCCGATGAAGAGATCACCTTCATCTGCGTCTCCGGCGACGGTGGCGATGACATCGGCATGGACCAGCTGATCGGTTCGGCGCTGCGCAATGACCCGATTATCTTCCTGGAGTACGATAACAAGGGGTACATGAACACGGGCGGCCAGTTGTGCTACACCGGCATTCTCGGGCAGCGCAACTCCAACGCGCCGATCGGCAAGGTGGTTGCCGGCAAGCAGACGCAGCACAAGGACATCGTGGAGATCCTGCGCGGCACGAATGCGCCGTATCTCTTTACGGGCGCCGAGAGTAACCCGCGCGACCTGATCATGAAGGCGCGCAAGGCGCAGGCCACCGTGCGTAACGGCGGCTTCGCCTTTGGCAAGCTCTTCTCACCGTGCCCGCTGAACTGGGGTTCCGACCCAGCGATGGGCAACGAGATCATCGACCGCCTGGTGAAGTCCTGCGTGCACCCGCTCTATGAGATTGAGAACGGCGTGACCACGCTGAACTACAACCCGGAGAAGGTGAACGCGAAGATCCCGGTCACCGAAGCGTTGAAGGTCATGGGCAGCGCGTTCGCCCACCTGGCGAACGAGAAGTATGCTAAGGAAGCCGAGGAGATTCAGCGCGAAGTGGATACCCGCTGGGAGCGGTTGAAGGCTCGCGCGGAGAACCCTGTACTCTAAGGTACACCGCTCGGTGGTGTTCCGGCGATCCTGGGCTTACCGGAACGTACTGCAGTCGGTGTTGCATGGTTGCATGGGGCAAAGACGGTCCCCAGCAAGTAGCTGACAACGCATGCATGTGCAGCCGGCTGTGCCGATACATGGTTACGTGAGCAACACCCCGGAGGTTCGCCTCCGGGGTGTTGCGCTTTTCACGGTTGGCGTTGGCGTGTCATGCCAGGCGAGCGCGCACGTGTTGCACTATCTCGTCAACATGCAGCATTTCCGCCTGCTTGGTGGCGCGTTCGCGGAATTCCATCCGTCCTTCGCCGGCGACCTTACCCACGACGATTTGCAGGGGGACGCCGATGAGATCGGCATCTTTGAATTTGATGCCCGCGCGTTCGGCGCGGTCGTCGTAGAGCACCTCGATGCCGGCATCGCGCAGGCGGCTGTAGACATCCTCGGCCAGGCCGCGCTGTACCTCGTCGCCGGCGTTGGCAACGATCAAGTGGACGTGGTAGGGCGCAATGCTCGTGGGCCAGATCAGGCCGTCATCGTCGTGACTGACTTCGGCCACCGCAGCCAGAATACGGCTGACGCCGATGCCATAGCAGCCCATGATGATGAGCTTCTCCGCCCCTTCTTCATCGGTGAAGGTGGCCTGCAACGGTTCGGAGATGGCGTAGCGCAGTTTGAAGATGTGCCCGAGCTCGACCCCTTTACGCTCGATGAAGGGCTCGCCGCATTTCTCGCAGACATCGCCGGCCACAGCAAAGCGCAGGCGCGCCCAGGTGATGTTGCCCTGCACATCCGTCCAGTTCACATTCACCAGGTGGGTGTCGCCCGCATTGGCGCCGGCAACGAAGTTGACCATACCGCGCAATTCCTCGTCTCCGTACATGGGGATAGTCAATCCGACCGGACCGCTGAAACCCACCGGGCCGCCGGTATACTGCTGAATCTGCTCCGGTGTGGCCATTTCCAGGCGCGCCGCGCCGAGCAGCACGCGGAAGCGGCCTTCATTCAACTCGCGGTCGCCGCGGATGAGCGCGGCCACCGGCTTGCCATCCGCCATGTAGATGAGTGTTTTCACCAGTCGTTCCGGCATGGTGTGCAGAAAATCACAGACCTGCTGCACGGTGTGGGCGTCCGGGGTATCCACTTTCGCCATCGGCTGAGGTTCTTCCGCGGGAGTGGCGACGATCAGGCGGAAGTCGGCGATTTCCTGGTTAGCAGCATAGCCGCATTTCGGGCAGAGCAGGATGGAATCCTCACCGGCATCGGCGAGGAGCATGAATTCTTTCGTCTCCTTGCCGCCGATGGCGCCGCCGCTGGCATCGACCGCGGTGATCGGCAAGCCGCAGCGCTGGAAGATGCGCACATAGGTATCGTACATGGCGTTGTAGGTGGCATCGAGTCCGGCCTCGTCGCGGTCGAAGGAATAGGCGTCCTTCATCAGGAACTCACGGGCGCGGATGAGGCCGCCGCGCGGGCGGGGCTCGTCGCGGAACTTCATCTGAATCTGGTAGAGGTTGAGCGGCAGGTCGCGGTAAGACCGCACGCCACGGCGCACGAGATCGGTGATCACCTCTTCATGGGTGGGACCGAGGTAGAATTGGCCCCCCTTCCGATCTTTGAAGCCGAGGAGCACGTCGTGCATGGTCGCTTCGCGCCCGCTTTCCGCCCAGAGTTCCTGCGGGTGGATGGCCGGCATCAACAGTTCCTGCGCGCCGGCGCGGTCCATTTCTTCGCGGATGATGTCGGAAACGTTATTCAGTACGCGCCAGCCCAGGGGCATGAAGGTGTACACGCCGGCGGCAAGCTGGCGAATGTACCCCGCGCGCAGCAGCAGGCGGTGGCTAGCCAATTCCACATCTGCGGAGACCTCTCGCAGGGTGGGGGCAAAGAGTTGTGAAAAGCGCATGACGATGATCCTCCACGCGGTACAGCGGACGACGTTAACGGGGGGTATTGTAGCAGATAACGCGCGCTCTGAGGAGGGTAGGGGCGTTCAGACAGGCATACGCTCTAATCCTATTGCAAAGTGATCGTTTGTTCGGTATACTGTTAGAGGTTTGTTGGATTCCCCACTTCTCGTCATGGAGGTCGTCCGATGCAGTGCCCGCAATGTCAACAGGTCAATCCAGAAGGGGCTTCATCGTGTAGCGCATGCAACACGCCCCTGACTCCCTCGATAACCGTTCCGCCCGTCACTTCGCCCCCGTCGCCGCCACACAGGGCGATCGTGACACCGAAGGCGCGGACAAGCGGTATGGCCATCGCCTCGCTTATCCTCGGCATCCTCGGCTTCTGTTCGATGGGTGTTACAGGAATCGTCGGGTTTGTGCTTGGTATCATCGGCCTGGTGCAGATGAACAAAAGCCAGGGGCAGCTCGAGGGCAGAGGCATCGCCATCGCCGGGATGGCGACTTCATTTGCTTCCTTCATCATCCTGCCCGTGGTCGCTGCGATGCTGTTCCCAGTCTTTTCCAAGGCCAGGGATAAGGCGCGGTTATCCTCGTGTTTGAACAATCAACGTCAAATTGCGGTGAGTTTTCTTATCTATTGTCAGGATCATGATCTTGCATTTCCCGAGGCTAGCAGCGCTTGGAACAGCATCAGCATTGAACCACAAATTACGCACTGCCCTGCAGTGAAGCCAACTGGCATCAGTTATGGCTTCAACGCCTACTTAGGTGGAAAGACAATCGGCGTAGTTGACGATCCATCTGCCGTAATTCTGATCGCTGACACTGATAACGATGGAGGGCTTCTACAGGGCGTTGAGGACATTGATAGGCGGCATAACCGGGTTGCGGTTGCCGGATACATCGATGGGCATATCGCGTACCTTGGCGAAGGGGATGCGGTTGTTCTCAAATAGGATGGTGCAGTCTTGCTGACTGGCTTACCCCGGCCTGGCGATGTGTTGCCGTTCGCGTCGTGCTAATCGCCGATGCACCCGTGCCGGTAGTTCCTGCAGGAGGTGGGAAACGGTGTCGATTTTTGTCAGTGCGCGGTAGGCCAGCGAGGATGACGCCATGAACACCTCCCAGCGATCGAGCGATGTCCCGCCGAAGTTTCGCTTCATGCTGGTCTGCCCCTGCCCGATGTTGACTGCCGCATACCCCTGGTCGATTGCCCAACGATACGCCTGGTATTGGAGAATAAAGCCGGGGCCGAAGTCGCCATACCTCTGGTCCATATCGCGCGCCGTGAGATGGCAGTACATGGTGCGGGCTTCGGGCATGAGGAATGCCGTTTGCACCGCGATGATTTTGCCATCCACGCGGAGGAGGTTCAGGCAGCCTGCCTCTTCGGCCAGCGCCTGCTGTATGAGCGCGCGATAATAGGTGGCAACGTGAGGTGTAACGAAGAGGCTGCCGTGCGATTGCCAGCGCAGGCGGTGGAATTCGATGAGTGCGGACAATGCTTCGTCGGCGACGGCTCCAGGATCGCACACCATTTGGTACTGCAATGCCGTATCGCTTTCCGTCAGACGGGCATCGGTCTGCCGTATGCGGCGGCGAGTCCATTTTCCCAGGCTTGCGAGATATGTTTCCCAGGACGATGGCAGTCTTAGCCACACCGCTTCGGCGACCGGGCGCGGCACCACCGTCATGCCCGCTGCCGCCCCCGCACGCTGCATTATTGCGACCTGGCGGCGGTCAGCCCACCGCCCGAGCGCGATGACGCGGTGTCCTGGTGTCGACCGGATCCAGGCGGCGACGGCATTCCAGAAGGTCTCGGCATGCTGTGGGTCCCAGAGGACGAGCGGGTAATCCGGGGTCAATATGGTGTAGGCCTCTGCCGTCCACCGCGTCCGCCGGCGCAGGGGGAGGAGCCCGATAGGCCGACCGCCGTGACGCACCAGTATGCTGCCGCAGGGCGCTGGCAATCCCTGGCGCACCGCCTGCTGCACCCATTCCAGGCGACTGAACAGCGGCAGCGTGTTTCGGCACTGCTGCAACTGTAGCCAGGCCTCCTCGATTACCGCGCGATGGGCATCATGCCAGTCATACCATTCTCGGCGAACTTCAGCCTGACCGACGTGCACAATAGATCCTTTCCGCCTTTGCGGTGTTACGGCAGATAGCAGGCGGATTTCGCCACCATCAATGGTTAGCGTTCCCTATTGCGCTTCGTCATACTGTGCAGGAGGTAGGCCAGATGTTGCGGTGAGCGCACAGCGAGATGCAGCAGCCGGTTAAAATGTGGGAGCACGGCGGCCGTGAACGCTGAGCGAGCAACCGTGATCGTCGAACGCGGTACTTCCTCGCCGCCCACCAGGGTTTTGTAATACGCATTCCCCGCGCCCATCTGCAACGCCGCGGCTCCACGTTCGATGGCCCTGCGGATCAGGTGATCGAGCACTACCAGGCCGGGGCTGTAGCGTTGCGGCAATGCGTCAAGGTCACGAACAGCGTAGTGGTAGTAGGCGGTCGATTGCCCCGGGATATGTAACAACGTAGCGAGGGCAACGGGATGGCTGGAGATGCTGAGCCGAGCGACGACGCCCCACCCGCGCTGCAGCACCCACATCATCGCCTGTTGGAAGAAGCGGCATTGGCGTGGGTCATGGAACACACTCCCGCCGACCTGGTTGCCCCAGCGACGGCGATAGAACTCCATGAGGGTATCGATTGCTCGCTCTGCGTGTGCTGGTGACGTAAGCAGTTCAAGGTGGGAATCGGGATAATCTTCATGGAGTTGGCGTTCCGCCCGGCGCAGATTGCCTCGCGCCGATTTGCGCAAACCGCCGAGGTAAGCCTCATACGAGGCGGGCAACGGCAGCACGATGATCGGCGTCGTCGCCTGCGCGGCGACGACGAGTTTCAGGTCGCTCGCTATGGCGGTCAGCATTTCTATCAGGGCGGGATCGGTGGCGTCCCCGAGGTGGAGCAGCGCGAACCGCGAGGCGCGGAACCAGGAGAACAGCCCGCGCCATGCCGCTTCCGCGTGTGGTGGATCGACGACCGGCGGCGTGGCGCCCAGCGTCATCGGATCCGTATGCCTGATGGTCCAGGGCGTTGTACGCTGCAATGGGAAGAGGCCGAGTGGACGCTCGTCGCCCGTGATGGTCACGATGCGACAGGGGGAGGCCGCACGGGCCTCGCAGGCGAGGGCGAACCATTGCGGGTGCGCAAAGACCGGGAGTTCGGGGTTTACGTCGCACAGCCGATCCCATATGGATCGGCACTGCTCGCGCGCAGCGCCATGCCAACGGAGGGCGCTGATGGCGACCGATGACTGCCCGGCGAGAACGGCGGAAGTATCCTGCATGGGGATAGCATGCCATATCCGCACGGCGTGGTGCGCATGCAATCCGCGACACTGCGTTGCCGCTGTGCGTTACCGTGACAACGGCACGCCTGAAGCAGCGGTGTTCACCGTCGTTGTCCGGTCACAAACATCGACGGCGCGATCCTGCGAAAACAGATCTCATGAAAACCGCTGCTAGGCTTCCTGTTCCGCGCGCAGGCCCGACAGCATTTGGAGATACGCGATCATGAATCCATCCAGGTCGCCGTCGAGCACTTCGAAGGCATTGGACGTTTCGTGATCGGTACGGTGGTCTTTCACCAGCGTGTAAGGTTGCAGCCAGTACGTGCGAATTTGACTGCCGAAGGCGATATCCGTCTTTACACCGCGGATTTTCGCCATCTCCGCCTCCTGCTCTTTACGCTGTTTTTCCAGCAAACGCGCTTTGAGCACACGCATGGCGCTGGCGCGGTTTTTCATCTGGCTGCGTTCGTTCTGGCAGGTGACCACGATGCCGGTGGGGAGGTGGGTGATGCGGATGGCCGACTCCGTTTTATTCACGTGCTGCCCGCCGGCGCTGCTGGCGCGATAAGTGTCGATTTTCAGGTCGTCGTCGCGTACGTCTACATTCACATCTTCTTCGACGTCGGGGATGACATCCACCGAGGCGAACGAGGTCTGGCGCAGGTTCTGGGCGTTGAAAGGGGAAAAGCGGATGAGGCGATGCGGCCCGCGTTCTGACTTCAGATAGCCGTAGGCATTGGTGCCGCTGATCTCGATCACCATCGATTTGACCCCGGCCTGATCGCCGGGCAGGGAGTCGATGATTTCCGCCTGGAAGCCACGACGCTCGCACCAGCGCAGATACATGCGCCCGAGCATTTCCGACCAGTCACAGGCTTCGGTCCCGCCCGCGCCCGCGTTGATTTCGAGAATGGCGTTAGACACGTCATACGGATCGGCAAAGAGCGCTTCAGTGTGCAGGCGTTCGAGCATGGCGCGCATTTCGGTAAGGTTGTGTTCAAGCTCTGGCACGCTCGCCTCATCGTCGGCTTCGAGCGCCAATTCCGCCAGGACCGTGGTGTCTTCGGCGAGTGAGGCTAAGCGACGCCATGGCTGTAGTTCGTTGCGGCGTCGCGCCATTTCGGCCATCAGCTGTTGCGCGTGTTCCGGATCGCTCCAGAGGTCGGGATCTTCCGACGCGCGTTCCACTTCAGCGAGTTTTTCTTCGCGCGCGTCAATATTCAAGCGTGCGCGCAAGTCGTGTGCGTCCGCTTGCAGCGATATCGCCTGTGTTTTCAAATCGTTGAGGTCTGCCATTAATCACCATCCTGCCATTTGCGACCGTTAGTATAGCAGAAACGCGTTGTCTGGTCATGGCCTGTGATGGCCACTCGCGTGCGCCGGCAACGCCTGGGGAGCGCCAGGAGCACTATTTTGAAAATACCTGCGGAAACGCATTGACACGGGGTGTGCCGGCGAGTATACTTCACCTCGTTGCCTGGGGGAACCCGGACGACGGCCGGCCTGAGCCGAACGAAACTTTGAAAAAAGTTTCAGAATGCCCTTGACGGCCACGCGGTGATCGAGTATTATACTCCTCGCCGCTGGGGAATCCACGGTGATTGGCGATACGAAAGAGGTTGCCAGCCATTTCGGTGACGGCCTCTTTTTTCTGTGCCAGTCATTGCAGAGGAACCCCGCGAGGACCTTGACAACTGAACAGTGTTCGGACGCTTGAGATGCGGGCTGGGATCAGTGCCTTTGGTGGGACGATCCACACGAACGTATTGGTCATCCTGCCT
>JAGUZN010000024.1 GCA_020060775.1 Armatimonadota bacterium | reverse complement strand
GTGCCCGTCGGCAAAGGTGCAGACGAATTTGTTGCTGTGGCGCGCATCCACATCGGCAATGGTGTAGGCCACGTTGTCGTAGGTGACCGGGCTGGTGGTGGCGGCGTGCTGGCCGTCCATCGTCAGCAGCGTCCCTGCGGGCTCGATGATTTCCCCCAGCGTCAGGCTGGAGACGCCATAGCTGTACACGTAGGCATTGGCGACTTTCTTGCCCTTGGTGGGGCACATCAGGATATTGCGGTCGACATTGATCTCCGGCCACACGCTGGAGTGATCGGGCAGGGTTTCGTCGTGATCCTGGGCGTACATGAGGATGGCGACAGCGATCTGCCGCTGGTTGTTCAGGCAGCTCGACTGCCGGGCCTTCTCCCGCGCTTTCGCGAACACTGGGAAGAGAATGGCCGCTAAAATGGCGATAATAGCTATGACGACGAGCAACTCAATGAGGGTAAACCCTCGACGATACACCTTCATGTTCGTACTCCTTTCGAGCGAGCATAAATCACTGAATCTATTCTCTACCTGACCGGCTTGCCAGTCAACACGGAAAGACGGTAAAATTCCGGTACCTTTCCCGGAGAACCTGCCATGATTTCCATTTCCCAACTGGCCAAGCTCGCTGGGGTCAGCAAGTCTACGGTTGCGCGCGCTTTGAACGGTCAGGCTGAAATATCCCCGGCGACACGCCAGCGGATTGTTCAGCTTGCTAAGGAACACCATTACGCACCATTGGTGCGCATGACCACGCAGGCCAAAGCTCGCCAGCCGGTCATTGGTTGGGTGAGGCCAGGTTACAGCTCTGCTACCGATAACACGCTGGGCATGCTATTATCCAAAGTCTGTGCCCAACGGCGCCACCTGATACTGAACCAGGTGACCGAGGGACGATGGGTGAGATTATTAGCTGCCCTGAAAGAACTCCTCGATTTCGGCGTGGAGGGTATTGTGATCCACTCCGGACACCTGAACCCGTTGCCTGCCGACCTTATACAGCGTTGCTATGAGCAGGGTGTTCCCATTGTCACCTACGATGTGACCGCCGCGGAGTGCCCGGTGGATTGGGTGGGCATGGATGAGGGGTTGCTCGGTGAGATGGCGGTGGACTACCTCTATCAGCTCGGGCACCGGCGCATCGCATTTCTCGGCGATCTCTCCAAGGGCCCTACCTTCGGGCGCCCGAAAGCGGTCTACGACGCGCTGGCACGGCGGGGCCTCGCCACCGACCTGATGATTGATCAGGAATTCAAGGATGTGACCCACGAGGTGGAAGCCATCCTGCTAGCGTCAGACCCGCCCACGGCAATGATTGGCGAACGCGACCTGATGGCCATTCTCATCCTCAGTATTGCCAAGCGGCTGCGTATCAACGTGCCTGCGCAACTCAGCGTGCTCGGGTTTGGCGATTACCCATTCTCCCCACATACGACCCCCGCATTGACGACCTTCGCCCAGCCCGACGACGATCTGGCGCGAAATGCCGTGGACCTGCTCTTTGCACGCATCGCGGACCCAACGCCGCAGCAGCAGGGTCGGGTGGAGCGCGTTGCCCTCAAACCCCGACTGGTCCAGCGTGCGTCCTGCGCGCGTCCAACACCATGATGCTGCGCTTCCGGCCATCGCACTACTGCCATCATGAAGAGCACAGGCGGATAAACGGGCATCCACGTGCATCACACATTGACACGGAAGCAACTGGCTGATAAGATGTCGCAGTTACCGGTATCTGGGCGGATTGGATGGCTTGCTTCTCGTCAGAGACCGCCGATCATCTGCGAGCATCCACCGCGGGTCACCGCACTGGAGGACCCATCATGGGCAGAATCCTGCTGATATCCCTTTCCCTCTTCACCGTGATCTTCGGCGCACTCCCCGTCCATGCCGAGATCACCGCCACCGAGCAACGGATCGGCCATACTACGCTGATCGAGGTTGCCACGCCCCATTACCGGGTGGCGATCGACCCGGGGCGCTCCGGGCGAATTGCGGAGTACATCCCGGCCGGCACGACGGGCAATCTTGCCTACGGGTACTTGATCGGCGGCATCGGCAGGGTCGGTACGGTGGGTGACTGGGATCTCTCCTTCACGCACGAAGTCGTCCGCATGGGCGGGCGGCTGGAGGTGCGGCTGACGAGCGGCGAGGCCAATCGGCAGGCGATGGATGGGCTGGAGATCAGCAAGACCTACGTGTTCACCGACGACACCCCGCTCATCCACCTGACGGTGCACATCACCAATCATGGGGCGGGAAAGCCGATCAACTGGCGGATGTATAACGAATTCGTCAGTCCGGCCGATGCGACCGCCGCCTGCTTTCTCAACAGTGCTGAGGGACAACTTGTCAACACGGCGCAGTCTCCGGACTGGAAGATCTGGCCCGGCGCGGGCACCGGGGTCGGCGGCGTCCACGCGGCCTTCGGCTATTCCGTGGTCGTAGGCGTGCCCCCGTCATCCGTCGCGGAGACGGTGACCTTTGCGACGCCCAGTTATTCGGCGTACGAACTGCGCTTCACGACAGCGACGCTCGACACGGGGGAGTCACGCACGGTCGGCATCTTCCTCGGGGCACTGCCCACCGATAAGCTGCCATCGCAATTTGCGCGACTCGGAGAAACGACTGCCGGTCTTGCCGACACCGGAAGCGCCACCGCGGCGAGCAATGACGTGGTGCTGACAGATGAATCGAACCGGGTGCTGATTGCCGGGCGGTACGACCGCTACAAGTATTATGGCGTCGAGCGCGCGCTGGCGCAAATGCCCGCATTTCGCGACCGCGTGGATGTGGCGCTGGCCGATTTCCTGGGCAGGCATGCGCATGTGCTGATGGGCTTTCCCGTTTCAGCCAGGCGAATCAGCGTGTACAAAATGATGGTGTTCATTGACGTGCCGTATCACGCCGTCGCACCGGAGAGCTGGAATCTCGTCGCCGAGTATGTGCGCGCCGGGGGAACGGTCGTCTTTGTCGGCGACCACGCCGTCGGGTTCCAGGATACGCCGATCGAAACGATGATTCCCGCGCAGTTCGATTACGCGAAGCAAACGCAGGGGTTATGGCATAAGGTATCCGACGACCGCACTCCCTATGCGACGCTGGCAGTGAACGACCCCGCCGACCCGCTGGTGCGCGGACTGGACTACGCAGCGCGTCCGCAGGCGACGGTGCACGGCAACACGCCTCGCGAGGGGGCCACGGTGCATCTGCACGCTGGTGCGAATCCGGTGCTCACCTCATGGCGCGTCGGAAAGGGTACGGTGATCTCATTCCCAGTCTGCCTTACCGACAGGTATATCGCCATCTGGGATAACGACGAACCGGAGACGGATTTCCTGAACAACACGCCGCGGGCCGGTGAGCGTGCGCAGAGTCTCTTCCACTGGCAGCACTACGACGATCTGTGGAGGAGGCTGGCATCCACGGTCCTGTACGGCAGCACGGCGCCGGATATCATGACATTCTCAGCCGAGCGTACGGACCAAGGGCGGAAGCTGCGGGTAGATTACACTGTAGCCAATGCCGCGCCCCGATCACGTGCGGTGTTGGTGATGCAGACCAGCGAGGGATCATCAACCAAACGCGTTGTCCCGCTGCATGGCGGTCGCGGCTCGGTAGTGATCGGCAATCTGTCGCCCACCCAGGAGATCGACTATGCCCTCAGCATCATGGACGGCGACCGCGAATTGGCCCGGCGGGATGGGCGCATCGGCCGTGACGCGCCGCCGCCATTCGCGCTGTCAATCGGCGAATATCAGGGGCTCTGCCGCGTCTTCCGCCGCGACCATGATGTGCCGTATGCGATCACCTGTACCGAGGGTGTGCGGGACAGCGCACTCCTTGAACTGTGGGATCCGTGGGGTAAGGTCGTCTGGCGTCGCCGCGTTCTCGCCGGTCAGGGGTCGGGCACGATCCCGCTGAGGGGACTGGCATGCGGCCGCTACCAGGTGCGGGCTGCGCTGGGCGGACATCGTGAAACATATGATATCCATATTCTGCCGGATTTCGACGCGCGGGACGCCTTCTACATCACCACGCTGCCGCAGTTCTTTACCGCCGATGATCCCGGCGATGTGCAGCAGATGCTCGCCGAGGCGCGCGAAGCGGGGCTGAACACCGTCAGAACGACCGATCTCTACCGGAGGAACCCGGAGTTCTGGCCGGTGAGAAACAAGCGAACACTGGCCGACCAGGCCATGATCGCCGGGATGCTGCCGGTGCACAGTCAGGCCGTGGGACCGCTGACGTTCTCGCACGACTTCCACCTTTCGGGCGAGAAGCTGCGGGCGGATGTGCACGAGGCGGTCGCGTTCATTGACTCGCTGTGGGATATGGCCCCGCGCGGGATACTCACCTATATCTACGACGAGCCCTCGCATGTCGACAAATGTCAGGTCTGTCACGACGAGTATGCCGCACGGTATGGAGAACCGATCCCCGAGAAGCCGCAGGATCACGGCTACTACCGGCTGCAGCAGATTAAGGAAGAGGCAATGATACGCTCTTTGCAGGAGAAGAGCGCGCTGTTGCACGAACTGAATGCCGACGGCCGCATGGCGACCATCGGCTTCACCAATGAGGGCGGCGGGTTTGTCAGCAGTGCCCTCCACCTCGCGCGCGCCTTTCCGGGCTATGGGATGGACCTCTTTATTCCCAGCCCGCAGGGATGGACGGCGCAATTCTCCTTTGACATGGCCCTGGCCGCATGCGACTTCACGCCCAATAGGCTGGGCTTCCAACTGGAGGCGGACTCGTACTTCGGATCGATGCAGATTGCCGCCCAGCGCGGGCAAATGGTCTACAACGCCCTGGGCCGCGGCGCACAGTGGATCGGCTGGTTCGACTGGGATCTCACCCGCATCAAAGCGCGGATGGGCATCACTCCCGAACGGTATGCCTGCGTCAAGCGGGCGAGTGCCGAAGCGGCCAGCATCGGGCCGGTCGTGGCCGGGGTGACGCGCCCGCGTGCCCGGGTGGTAATGCTGGCGCCGACCGCCACGCAGACGCTCGCCAATGCCGAGAACGGCTACATCCTGGGCTCACTGCTGGCCCCCGCGTACAAGGCTGTGCAGGTGGCCTGCGGCAACGTTGATTTCCTCTACTACCCGCAGGTGCTGGAGGGCAAGCTGGCGGCCTACGACCTGCTGGTGCTGGCCGGAAGTGATTGGATCGATGAGCAGGTGCTCGAGGCGATCGTCTCCTGGGTGGAAGCCGGAGGCACGCTCATGGTGATGCCGAAATCCGGCATGACGAATACTGAGCGATCCCCGACCCGGCTCTTCGCCGAGCGCTGCCCCATCAGCTTCGGCCCGTCGGTCGACGCCGCCGTGGTTGGCTTGGATTCCCCGCCGGCCATCGCGTTCTCCCTGCAATCGACCGCCGGCACGGTGCTCCATACCTATGCGAACGGCGAGGCGGCATCCAGGTTGTTTCAACTTGGCAAGGGCGCCATCGCCGTGTTCGGCTTCATCCCAGCGCGCCAGACCGACATGGAAAAGCTGTTTGCCACGCTTGGTAAAGATCCGGCGATCGTCCGCAGCGCGGATAACGATGCCTCGGCGTTTCTCCTCCGGGACGGCGGAGCGTACTACTGTATCGCCGTGAATAGCGAGAACCGGGAAAAGACCGCCACGCTTACGCTGAACGTAGAGATCGCCGGGAAGCCGGTCGCGCTGGATATGCTCACCGGCACACCACTGCCCATCAGGCGCAATGCCGCCGGCCGTTTGGAACTTGATGTGGCGCTCGAACCCTTCTGGGGACGGGCGATCGCCCTACTGCCGGAGATGCCTGAGCGCATCGCCGTCCAGACGCCATCCAAAGCCGTGCGGGGCGCATCGGTACAATGCCTGGTGACCTTGCGCGATGGGCAGGGGCGCGCGGTGTCCGGCCGCTATCCGGCACAGGTGAGCGTAAAAGACGCGAGCGGCAAGGAGCGTCCCGAATTCAGTGGACGCAAGATCATCACCAACGGGCAATTGTCTCTGCCCATTGCGCTCGCCGCCAACGATCCGCGCGGGCGCTGGACGATCGCCGTCACCGACGCCTGGACCGATCTCACCGCCCGCGCCGTGCTGTACGTCAGGTGAGTCATGCGTCCATCCTCACCCGGCATCCAGCCGCATACCAGCCGACATCGCCCGACTCCAGCCGTGCCGCCAGCTGGTGAGCTAACGTCGGTTTGCCGATCATCGGGGAGACGCCGATAAGAATGACTTGAGGATGTGTTCGATCTCGCACTACACCGCCTGCTTGTCTTCATGAAGTATCGCCAGTATGATAACGTCCGTAATTTTTCGCACATTTCGCCGGGGTAGGCAAGCAGCCACTTTCGGATAGAGTACGAGCGGCTCTGCAGTGATGCGCGGAGCCCCTGTCGCAAGTGGATCCCGCCCGATGTGGCGTACGAGGAACTGCTGACCCCGATCTTCAGGCGCGGGCAACTGGTCTACACGTGCCCCGCACTGGCAGAGACCCGGGAACGGGCGCGCACGCAACTGGGCCGCTTCCATCCCGGCATCAAGCGGTTTGCCAATCCGCACCAATATCCGGTGGAACTGAAGAAGGGCGAGCATGAACGCAAGACTGCACTCATTCTGCAGGCCCGGCAACGGCGCGACGAGACGGACATCGCGAGCATTCTGTCGAGGTGAGGTATGGGCGTCATGGTGACCGACGGTGATCTGCTTACCCAGCAGGTTGACGTCATCGTCAATGCCTGGAATCGTAACGTCATCCCCTGGTGGCTGTTGCTGCCGCAGGGGGTCGCAGGAGCCATCAAGCGGTATGCGGGGCTGTCGCCCTTTCGCGAGTTGGCGCGGCATGGGGTGATGCAGCTTGGCGATGCCGTGTTGACGGGTGCCGGTCGCTTGCCGTTCAGGGGCATTATCCATGTTGCCGGCATCAATCTCCTGTGGCGGGCATCGGAATATTCCATCCGCACCTCGGCGCGCAGCGCGATGCGGATCGTCAATCAGCAGGGCTTTCATTCAGTCGCATTTCCGGTCATTGGCGCTGGCTCCGGCGGCTTCATCACGCACCGCGCGCTGGAGATCCTTCACGATGAGCTGACGCAGATCGAGACAACCGCTGATGTGCGCATCGTGCGATATGCAAGGGGATGACTACCAGGGAGCGCCTATCGCTCTCGATGATGAATAATCTCCTGCAGCACAACAACTCACCTCTTGACATAGTGTAGTATTTACACTAATATATCTCTATACCCTGCTGACGAGGTGGATGATGACCTATACCTATCAATACCCCCGGCCGGCGCTCACCGTCGATTGTGTGGTCTTTGGGTATGACGCCGAGGAATTGAAGGTGCTGCTCATCCAGCGTGACCTGGAGCCCTTCGCGGGGAAGTGGGCGCTGTCGGGCGGATTCGTACATATCGATGAGACACTCGAGGATGCGGCGAGACGCGAGCTGCAAGAGGAAACCGGCGTCACCGATCTCTACCTGGAGCAACTCTACACCTTCGGCGCAGTGGACCGCGATCCGCGCGAACGCGTGGTCAGCGTGGCATACTATGCCCTGGTCGACCTCTTCGGCCATCGACTTACCGCAGCCTCAGATGCCCGCAACGCCGCCTGGTTTACGGTGGATGATACCCCGCCATTGGCTTTCGACCATGAGCACATCCTGGCGATGGCTCATCAGCGCCTGCGTGGAAAAGTGCGCTACCAACCCATCGGGTTTGAGCTATTGCCGGAGAAGTTCACGCTCACCCAACTGCAGCGCTTGTATGAAACGATCCTCGGTACAGCGCTGGACAAGCGAAACTTTCGCAAGAAGATCCTTGGCATGGAGCTTCTCGTTGAACTGGACGAAGTGGAGCAAGACGTCGCCCACCGCGCAGCCCGACTGTACCAGTTTGATGAAGCGAAGTATCGTACGCTGACCGAGCGGGGATTTAACTTCGAGATTTAAGGGGATGCCGTGGCAACCGCGCCCGTGAAAGCAGAAGAGATCACCGCGAAACTGACAGGGTGTTTACTCGGGATGGCCGTTGGTGACCGTCGGCCGCGGTGAGAACCTGCAACCGGGCGATGACGAAGTTGCGATGGCCGCGATGGGATCCACACGATAAACGTTCGGGCTGCGAGAGAGGAGGACACATGCGCAAGTGGATATGGGGAGCGCTGATCATCGCTTCGGTCGTGCTGCTGATGGGAGCCTATACAGGCTGGATCCCGCTCAGCCCCGTCGAAGTCTGGGGGTTCATTACCGGCGCCACGTGCGTGTTGTTGGTCGTCGAGCAAAATATCTGGAACTTCCCGGTCGGCATTGCGAACAATATCTTCTTCATCATGCTCTTTCTCTCATCCCGTCTCTACGGTGATATGGGATTGCAGGTCATCTATGTCGCCCTGGGCATCCATGGCTGGCATCAGTGGCTGCACGGCGGCGTGAATCACACCATGCTCCGGGTCAGTCGCCTCCGCCTTCAAGAAGGCGTGACGCTCGCCGTCATCGGACTGGCAGCAACAACCGGCCTGACGTATTACTTCATCAGGATTCACGACGCCGCCCCTTTCCTCGATGCCCTCACCACGGTACTGAGCCTTATTGCCCAGTATCTGTTGAACAGGAAACGCCTGGAAAACTGGTACGTGTGGATTACCGCCGATGTCTTCTACATCGGACTATATATGTATAAGCATCTCTATCTGACCGCCGTGCTGTACGCACTGTTCATCGGCATGTGCCTGGCGGGTCTTGCGGCATGGAAACGTTCGCTGCGGGAGGAGGCCGTCCCAGCAACCGAAGAGGTATTGGCATGAAACGTTTTCGCACCGGCGCCGTTATTGGGAAATTCTATCCACCGCATCGGGGCCACCATCACCTGATCGATACGGCCACGGCACAGTGCGAACGGGTCTCGGTCCTCGTCTGTTGGACGCCCGAGCAGACAGTGCCGATCGACGTGCGCCTTGAATGCCTGCGTGAAGAACATCCACAAGCGGAGATCATCCCGGTTGACGATACCCTGGAGGACGATGACACCGCCGGTTGGGCCGCCTATACCATGCACATACTCGGCGGTGCACCTGATGCCGTCTTTACTTCGGAAGATTACGGTGATCCCTATGCCCGGGCGATGGGGAGCCGACATGTATCGGTCGATCGCCAGCGCACGACGGTGCCCTGCTCGGGCACCATGATACGCGCCAACCCGCTGGAACACTTTGCCTACCTTGCTCCCCGCATGCGGGCCTACTACGCCAGGCGCATCTGCGTTCTCGGGGCAGAATCAACCGGCACCACGACCATGGCGCAGGCACTGGCCGAGCACTACCACACCGCCTGGGTTCCGGAATACGGCCGGGAATACAGCGAAGCCAAAATGGCAAACGACTATACCGGCGTGTGGGAAAGCGCAGAATTCGTGCATATTGCCCGTGAACAGTCGCGACGCGAAGATGCGGCAGCGCGTACGGCCAACCGTGTGTTGATCTGTGATACCGATCCGTTTGCCACCACGCTCTGGCACCTGCGTTACACCGGCAGGCGCTGTCCGGAGGTCGAGGCGATCGCCAACGCTCGCCACTACGACCTGTACCTGTTGACCGGCGACGAGATCCCCTTTATCCAGGACGGCTTCCGCGATGGGGAGCATATCCGCCATGAGATGCACCAGCAATTCGTTGCGGAACTCACGACGACCGGGCGACGTTGGGTCTTGCTGTGCGGAACGCATGCAGAGCGCCTCGCCCACGCCGTCACATGCATCGAGGAGATCATCAACGCCGGCGGACAGGACCGCTGATGCCAAGGTGTCGTATCTGGCGCATCTCCTGGGTCTCTCCCCAACCATGCTGGGCAGGCCAGATAACAGTCAAGGTCGTCCATCTGACCGAAGGGCGAACTCTTAGCATGAACACGCTTATTAGCCGTGCTACCTGCCGCCTACCTGGATTTACATATCGCTCCTGGCCAGCGTACGCCGCGATACGAAAAACAGCCCGGTGCGTGTGCCGACCCACAGACCTCCGGCTACACGGCAGAGCGCCTGTACTTCCGGTTCGAGAAAGGGCACGCGTTCGGTGAGCGGCACTGCTTCTCCCTTTACAGGCACCTGCCATACTCCGGTACGGGTGCCCACATAGAGGCCGCCCTGGCCATCGGGCTCCAGCGCGGTGATCTCTCCGGTCGTGAGTCCGGGGACGGACGACCATTTCTCGCGATCGTGTCGAACCAACCCGCCGATAAAGGTCCCGGCGTAGAGCGTATCGTTGATGTTGATGGCCGACCTTATCCAGTCATCTGTCAGGCCGTGACGTTCATCATACCATTCCCATGCTCTGGTCTTCCGGTGGTAGGCTCCCAGGCCACGCTTCTGCGTGCCCACCCACAGGATATCACCGTCGGGATATAATGCCGTCACCGGTACACCTTGCAGGTCATTCTCCTTCAGATAGTGCGTCCACGTTGTGCCGTCAAATTCGCTCCACCCACCCCATTGCGCAGCATACAGGCAGCGACCATCGCTGCCCAGCGCACTCACCTCTTTGCGGGGCAGTTTCGAGCAGATATCCAATCGCCAGGTATTGCCGTCGCATACATCGACCTGCCCGCTGCCATGTCGCACGTAGAGCTTGCCACCGCACACGACCATCTGCCGGGGTGAATTCGTCGAAACATGCGGCGCCTGCAGATGTGTCCAGCCACCCCCCTTGATCACCAGCCCATCCTCGAGTGTGCTCATGAATACGCGACCATCATACATCGCCAGTGCCTGGCAGTTGTGGTCGTAGGGTTCGGATGCCTGCAGGTGCTGTGTCCACGTGGCGTCGCTATACTCCCACAGTCCTTCGCGCCGGGTTCCGATCCACAGATGTTCCGCATCCCCGCCCATCGCAGTAATCTCACGTGCCGTGTCGGGGACATCGCCGACCGGCTTTGTCCACCGGTCTTTTCCATCATAAGCAACGATGCCTGTGCCGTACAGCGCCACCCACAGCCAATTGCCCTGCGGCAACAGTGTACTGATGTGTGACCACCCGTAGGCTTCAAGGTCACTTTTATATAGACTGTCACCCAGGTAGAACTCCCTGGGCGAGAGGAACTGATAACCTGATGTCGCCCAGGTGCTACCCTTCCACTCCACGGCGCACAATTGTCCCTTCGTGTAGCGCACTGATGCCGGACGCGGGGTAGCATCCTTCACCCATCTCCCTTCCTGCCACGATGCGGTTCCCACAGGGGTGACGGCGATCACCGTCCCACCCTCCCGCCGTATCGCCAATACTTCATTCGAGGGCAGGCCGTCTGCCGTGGTGCTTCGTTGCCATTGGCTGCCAGGTGCTCGGAATAGGACCCCGCCTGTCGTGGCAGCCCAGACACGCTGATCCGCTGCAACGGCTAAGCCGGTCACGTAACGGGTGCTGGTGAAGACACGGTCCGCATCCAGGTTCACCGGTGAGAGCTGCTGAAGGCGGAGCAGTGTGGGAATTGCCAGTACCAGGGCAAGCATGAGCACCAGCAGCGCCCACCCCATATGTATGCACCTGATCAATACGGCCATATCACTCCCCCTTCGCTTGAGCGGTCAGCGTGCTGCGGTTATGCGCCTGATCAGTCAGTATGATCTCCACGCAAATAGGGCCTTCCTGCCTTTCTGGCATGGGAATGAGCGCAAAGTAGCGCCCAGGCGCCGTTTGGGTCAAGTCAACACGGGAATCCCATGGCAGTATCGCCGTCACCCGAGCGGTGTCCTCACTCGCCTGCACCTCAACCCGCAGGGCGCCTGCGGGTTGCTGCACTACCCGGGCTGTGGCTGTACCGGTGGGTGGCGTGACATCGACCGTGTAGGGCATGATCATCGTTTGTCGTGTACCGTCCTTCAGCACCGCGATAATGGTGATCCGATACTCGCCGCTCTGCGCGTACGCCGGCACGTCAAAGCGCGCCTCCCACCGTGTGCGCCGGCTGTTCCATTGTAGCGGCTTCACCTCACCATTGGGCATCAGCGCAATCACTGACCGTGCATCGGCAGGTGCCTCAACGCTGATCAACGGATCGCCCATCCTTACACTAAGCTGGCGTTCCCGCTGCCGTTGGTGACTTACCTGCGTCTGCAGTATCTCCGGCACGGGCGTGTCGGCTTCCTGAAGCTGGATGATGCGACGCTCCAATCGCTCTGCGGTGGTGCGCGCGGTGATACGCTCTACCCGAACATGTGCGAGCTCTGCGGAAGCTTCAGACTTGGTGTAGAGTCGCAACAGGTGGACCCGCAATGCCTCAACCCGCTCAGGATCAGGAGCGCTTTTTTGCATCTCACTGATATAGCGCGCTCGTACCTCTTCTGCTTGCTGGCGCGCCCACGGGCGTTCTGCATATTTTATATAGTCTTCCGGTCGTTCTCCGGTGGAGCGTGTCAACCGGTACAGTTCGTTGCGTATGCGCTGAACAGCTTGAGCATCCGGCATAGCCTTATGCTGTTCAGCAACCAGCTCTTTTGCAAGCGAATACACTGAGGACCTGATTTGCCAGCGAAGTAATCCTTCGACACTCTGGCCGGTATGTTTCGCCAGGGAGTTCAACTCTCGTCGTATCCGCCGAGCCTCGCGGGTCTGCTCCTTACCCCGCTGGATCATCCAGACCAGTTGCCCGGCCAACAGGTCGATATGAGTATGCAGCCCGTTGTGGAGTAGGTCCTCTGCCCGTCCATCGAAGAGCTTGCACTTGGCATCAAGTTGCGCCCGCAACGCTTTCGCCTGGCGAGTACTCCCCTGGCCCTGAATAATCATCGGCGCCAGCCGGCGAGCTAATACCGCCGCTTCCGTTTCCGCCTGCTCCCGCGCATATCGCTCTCGCTCTTCCTGCGGGATGGCGATCCACGAGGTGTACTTGCTGGGGATGTTGAAACGCTTACTCATCGCCGTCACGGTATCGACATTGTTACCGCCGGCACTCAACTCGGCCATGCGCTGGGCTGCCCACAGCCTGGTCGCCGGGTTATTCGGCGCCGCTTGCGCATAGAAATGCACGCCGGCGCTCACGCGCTGTATCCCGCTCGCTCCCTGCCCGCTGAGCGTCACCGTTGCTGGCCCGCTGCCACGGTAGCGGCCGTACAGGAACAGCGCTTCATGCGCCTGCACGGATGACGGCAGTGGGGTGGTTTGATAGGTGCTCACACCGCTGATCTGTATTTTCGGCTTACGCAACGATTCCGCAGGGGTAAGCGCCAGCGCAAAAAATCCATCCGGTCCCCCGGAGGGCGCGGCATAGAGCGAGGTGACCAGTTGAGCAGCCGTGAACTCCTGTCGCACGCGCAGGTCTTTTGGTGGACGGTAGTTTCGTCCGGCGATAGTGACCAGCGTGTCGCCATCATGCTCCTCCACCGACAGGCCGTAGTTGTTAGTGACCTTCACCAGATCAGGCCGCCCCTTCACCCGCACCGTGACATCGATCTGCTCCAGCGTTTCTCCCTCCGGCTGCTCCAGGGGCAGGGTATACACCGCCGTACTATCGGGCTCGGAGGGGACGGCCTGCACGAAGTGAACCTCCACACGCAGGTCGCTGTTGGCCATCACGGGGAAGATGCGGGCGCGCAGCGTGCGTTCGTCCACCATCTCCACCAGCGCCGGGTCGCGCATGCGGGAGGTAATGTACTGGTAGATTTCTTGCGCGCGCTCCTTTTCCGCAATGCGGGCGACGACCTTCTCCTCACCGAACCAGTAGGCGAAATATGTCGGCACAGCATGCGGCGGCAGCTCATAGAGGAAATCGGCCTCAATACGTTCATCGCTCTCATTGGCAAAGAGCAGCACCATCTCGGTAGCGGCTACCTGACCTTCCACCACCACCCTGGCGGCCACCGTCTTTGTCCGTAGCGGATAGGCCGATGCGCCGGTGGGCTTGAGCAATACTTTGCCCTCGGCCGGCAATATACACGCAACGAGCACGAGGAGCAGGACGAGCATGGGACGACACATGAGAACCCCTCCTGGTTCTTGCGAGAAACATTGCGTTGATGTAACGTTACCGCACAGCCATTATGCCGTAGTGACAGGGTTGTTACAGGACGATGAAAAATGGTAGGGCATGATTACGCCACTTCGCGCTGACACCGATATCTTCCTGCGCGGATGCCGTACTTCCTGCACGATGCGAGGGATCACTCGGTATACCGGATGTGCAGCCCATTATCCCTCCACCAATAAGACCCCAGGAAATTTCAGTAGCCTCTTGACAAGTCAAGAGATTGGAGTGATAATGAATGAGGTTCATTCATTAAGCAGACGAGGGGCTTATGGTTCGAAAAGCAGATCCGAACAATCGTGCACGGGTATTACAGGCGGCGTGTGAGATATTCAATGAGCAACCGTTCGGCAGTGCGCGTATGAGCGCCATCGCTCAGCGAGCCGGATTGGCGGTCGGCACGGTGTATCTGTACTTTCCGTCTAAAGAGGCACTGGTTCACGGGATTGTCGATGACTTTGTTGAGCGCATGACGGCACATATCGCCCCCTATTTCGACGATGAGAACTTCGAGCAGATGATTGCCTCCGTGATTCACCAGGCATTGGTCTTTGCGCAACGGGAACAGACGGTTGTCCAACTCGTCGATCTGCGCAACGGCCTTGGTTACTCTGCCGAACGGTTGGCGTCAGAACAACAACAACTTGCTGTCATCGTCAATATACTACGTCAGCAGATGGAGGATGGGGTGGTCTACCCGTATGACCCGGAAGTGCTGGCAGAAATGCTGCGCGGTCTTATTGAATGGGTCTACAAGACGGCCTTGCTCTGGAAGTACCGCGATATGACAGTTTATGAAGGGCTGGCTGTACGCTTTATCCAGCGAGCCCTTATCATTCATCCTTCCTTTGACACATACCACTCTACGGAAAGGACTCGGCAAAGCAGGGAAAGCTTGCGCCAGGAGGCATCAGGGGCCACGGATGGCCCGTCACTATCACATGAAACATTATGATGACTGACGGGGATGGGGCCCCAGTTACGCTCATACTGGGGAGCGAAGGTACGGAGTCGCGATGAAGCTATTGTTGATCATGCCCGACGCCCATATGCATAAGCTGCGCGTAGGACCGTGGATACGGTCGATGCGCGAGGCGCCGTTGACACTGACGACGCTGGCTGGACTGACCATGGATGCCGATATCACACTCAAGCTCGTTGACGAGAGTGTGGATCGCGTGCCGCTGGATTATCCCGCTGATCTGGTGGGCATCAGCGTCATCACCGGCTGTGCGCCGCGCGCCTATGCGCTGGCGGATCACTTTCGCGGGCGAGGCATCCCGGTGGTGCTGGGCGGGGTGCATGTCTCGGTGCTGCCCGGGGAGGCCAAGCAGCACGCAGATGCAGTGGTCATTGGTATGGCGGAGCGCAGTTGGCCACGACTGATGACAGACTTCCGCGCTGGCAATCTCCAACCAGTCTATACTGATGCCTACCCTGATGACGGGTGGCTCACCGGCGTTCCCCTGCCCCGGCGTGATCTGCAGCGCCACTCGGGCTACATGGCACCGAACACTGTACAGGCTACACGCGGCTGTACGCGCGTCTGTGACTTCTGCTCGGTGCCGGTGATGTGGCCGAAGTACCTGCGCCGCCCGGTGAGTGAGGTCATTCGCGACATCCAGGCGATCCCCGGCCGGGTGATCGTCTTTAACGATGTCAGCCTGGTGGATGACGTGGCGTATGCGAAAGAGCTTTTCACCGCGATGGTCCCGCTGCGCAAGCGTTGGGGTGGACTGGCGACCACCGAGGTGGTGAAGGACCCGGAACTGCTTGACCTCATGCGGCGCAGCGGCTGCGTTTACCTGCTGCTGGGCTTCGAGTCGGTGAACCAGTCGACGCTGTTTCAGATTCGCAAAGGCTTCAACAAGAGCGACAACTACACTGAGGTGATGGAGACATTGCACGGCTATGGCATCTCCGTGCAGGGCTGCTTCGTGTTCGGTTTTGACCATGATGACCTCAGCGTTTTCGCTGCCACCGTGGAACGTGTGAACGCACTGCGGATCGATATTCCGCGCTACTCGCTCTACACACCATATCCCGGCACAGTACTGTTCAAGCGACTGCTGGAGGAAGGCCGCATTCTGAGCTTCAACTGGGAAGACTATGACACGATGCACGTCGTCATCCAGCCCGCCCAGATGACGCCGCGGGAGCTATATGACGGTTTCAAATGGGCTTACAGGGAGACCTTTAAGTTGAGGAACGCCCTCCACCGCGTGACCGGACTGGGTCTGCGTCCCAACGCAGCCATCAACTACATTGGCAACCTGTGCTATCGCATCTTCGTAAAGCGCCTCTACCATGAGGCACGCTACGCCACGCCGTATTCCATCCACGATCCGAGAAGTCTACCGGATGCCAGCCTTTGGGCTGATGCTTTCTTGCGCGAGCTCTCACATGAGGAAATCTACGCATGAGGATTGCACTGATTCGTCCTACGATGGGCATACAAGGGATACGTCCATACCGGTCAAAGGCGATGATGGAGCCGCTCGTCTTTGCTGTACTGGCCGGAATGACCCCAGCTGAGCATGAGGTTATCTTCTTTGACGAACGCATTGAGCGCGTGCCGACGGAAGAACAATTTGATCTGGCGGCGTTCAGTGTCGAAACATATACAGCCCGTCGGGCCTACCAATTAGCGGACGCGTTCCGACAGCATGGCACGCCAGTGGTGCTGGGTGGTTTTCACCCCACGCTCTGCCCCGAGGAAGCCGTTCTGCATGCCGACGCGATCGCCACCGGTGAGGTGGAGAACACCTGGACACATATACTCGAAGATGCGCAGTGCGGACGATTACAGGGTATTTATCGATCTCCAGGCCGCTCAGCCCTCACTTCGGTTCCCGTAGACCGTACCATCTTCCGTCATATCGCCTATTTGCCCCTGGCGCTGGTGCAATTCTCACGTGGATGCACGCACTGTTGTGATTTCTGCTCGATTCAGCAATTCTACGGTCCGCGCTTAACGCACCGGCCGACAGCTGACGTATTGGCCGAGATTGATGGACTCCCCACCCGTAACGTCTTCTTTGTGGATGACAACATTACTGCCGACCGCCACGCCGCCCGTGAGCTCTTCACGGCCTTGAAAAAGCGCCGTATCCGTTGGATCAGCCAGGCCAGCCTGGATATCGTGCAAGACCCCGAATTGCTCGACCTCATGGCCGCGAGTGGGTGCTTCGGGTTGATTATCGGTCTGGAATCGTTAAATGAGCAGAACCTGGCACTGATGAAGAAGGCATGGGTCGGATCGCTGGGAGGGTATGCGCAAGCGCTGCGTGCCATTAAAGAACGGGGCATGCTCGTCTACGGCGCATTTGTCTTCGGTTACGATTACGATACTCCGGCAAGCTTTCAGCAGACGATTCACTTTGCGCTTGAGCAAAAGCTCTTTCTTGCCACATTCAACATGCTGCAACCGTTCCCCGGGACACCCTTGTATACTCAGCTCCAAGCTGAGGGACGGTTGCTCTATGACCGGTGGTGGATGGATCCGCGCTATCTCTGGGATAAAGCGGCATTTCGACCGATTGGCATGTCGGCTGAGGAATTAGCGGAGGAGTGTCGCAAAGCGCGGTCCTGCTTCAATAGTATGGCCAGCATCGTCTCCAGAGGTATTGATCCTCACGCCCATTTGAAAGATCCCTTCCGATTCTTTGTATATCTGCTGGGGAATCTCATCTCCCGCCAGGACATCCGGCAAAAGCAAGGATTGTCGCTCGGTTTCGCCGTAGATGAGCGTACCGCAGAGCTGGTGGGCCCATGAAAGTGACCTTCATCAAACCGAATATCGGACGGGTAAACGGTCGTCCCTACTTTGACAAAGGACGCATGGAGCCACTCACCTTCGCAATCTTGGCAGGCCAGTTACCTGAAGGTACGACGTGTGCGTTGTACGATGATGGCATCGAGGAAATTCCATTCGATGAGCCGACGGACCTGGTGGCCATCAATGTCGAAACCTTCACGGCACGGCGTGCGTATGAAATCGCAGCAGAATATCGCAAACGCGGGGTGAACGTCGTCCTTGGTGGAGTGCACGTCAGCCTCGTTCCGGAAGAAGGCGCCCGGTTTGCTGATGCGGTAGCCGTCGGCGATGCGGAAGGCTGTTGGCAGGAGATTCTGGCCGATGCTGCCGCCGACTGTCTCCGACCAATCTACCGCAATGCGACGCCGGTTGACCTGACCGGCTTACGCACGCGGTGGGAGCTATTTGCGTGCAAACGCTATCTCCCCATCCGACTGACCCATTTTACCCGAGGGTGCGTGAACCAGTGTAACTACTGCGCCCCCGGGAACGTCTATTGCAAGAGCCATATTCACCGTCCACCCGAGGAAGTTGTCGAGGAAATCAGCGCACAGCCGGCGCCCATCGTCTTCTTCGTCGATGATAACATCGTGGCCAATCCCGACGCCGCCAAGGAACTCTTCAGGTTGATGATCCCGCTCAAGCGGCGCTGGTTCAGTCAGGGGAGCTTGAACTTCGTCGAGGATACAGAGCTGATGGATTTGATGGTGCGCAGCGGGTGCTCCGGACTATTAGTCGGCTTTGAGTCGATCACTGCCGATAAACTGCGCCTGATGAATAAGACGGTGAACCTGCGCCACATCGATTATGACACGGCCATTGAGAAGACACGCGAAATGGGGCTGTTGCTGTGGGCTGCATTCATTCTTGGCTATGATCATGATACGCCGGCAACGATTCGGCGCACTGTTGAGTGGAGTATCGAGAAGAAATTCTGCTTTGCCGGCTTCAATATCCTCACCCCCTACCCCGGTACCCCCCTCTATGATGAGTACCGGGTTGCCGGACGACTTCTCTACGATCAGTGGTGGCTTGACCCTAATTACCGCTTTAACGATTGCGTGTTCCAACCAGCACTCATGGCGCCGGATGAGTTGCGTGATGCCTGCTATCAAGCGCGACAGCGCTTCAATTCAGCACGAAGCGTTGTGAGTAGAGCTTTCGACTTCAAAACGAACGCACGCTCACTCTGGAGTTTTTGCACCTACCTGGCCTATAACCCACTCTTTCGCAACCAGATGTATACCAAGCATCGCATGCAGCTCGGCTATCACGATGAACCGCTGTCGCCGATTGTGCGCGAGTCGGAGTTGACGGTATGCCAAGGCTGACATTGATCTATCCTTGCATCGGGCGTTTCCCCGGTGACCGATACGTGCGCTCCTGGCAGATGCAGCCATTAGCGATGGCGGTGCTGGCCGGACTAACGCCGCCGGCATGGGAGGTCCGCTTCTTTGACGACCGCCTGGAAGAAATCGATTACGATGCTGCGACCGATCTGGTCGGCATTTCCATCGAAACCTTCACCGCTCGCCGGGGATATCAAATTGCAGCCGAATACCGCAAGCGCGGCGTACCGGTAGTGCTGGGCGGTTACCATGCCACTTTTTGCCCTGAGGAAGCGCTGGAGCATGCGGACGCCGTCTGCGTGGGCGAAGCCGAAGCGATCTGGTCGCAGATCCTTGCGGATGCTTCAGCCGGCAAAGTTGCCGGACGCTATGAGGCTGGTCGAGATCAAACTTTGAGCGGTATCCGACCCGACCGGCGTATCTTCGCCAGCAAACCCTACTTCTCGCTGGCGCTGGTCGAGACCGGTCGCGGGTGCGCCTTCCGCTGTAACTTTTGCTCGATTAGCGCCTTCCACCAGGCAACTTACCGGCGACGTCCTATCACGGAAATCATCGAGGAGCTGCGTCAGTTACAGGAGCGCTATGTGTTCTTCGTCGATGATAACATGATCGGCGACACGCAGAACGCCCGCGAACTCTTCCGCGCACTGCAACCGTTAGGGATAAAATGGGTTAGTCAGGCAAGTGTTAACGTGGCGTATGATGAGGAACTACTGCGCCTGATGGTGGACAGTGGATGTATCGGATTGCTGATCGGTTTTGAGTCACTCGATAGCGACAACCTGGCAGCTATGGGCAAGCGCGTGAATCAGATCGAACAGTATCGCCACGCCCTCGTACGGCTGCGGACATCAGGCATCGCCATATACGGCACCTTCGTCTTTGGCTACCCGCACGACACGCCGGCGCTCTATGCGGAGACCGTGAAATTCGCCCGCGAGGAACGTCTCTTCCTGGCAGCGTTCAATCACGTGATTCCGTTCCCCGGAACGCCACTCTATCAGGAGGTGGTGGACCAGGGGCGACAGCGATATCCGCGCTGGTGGCTCAGCGAGGACTATCGCTTCGGTCAGGTACCGTTTCATCCACAGGAGTTGGGCGCGGGGGAAGTGGAAGAGCATTGCTTCGCGGCTCGCAAGGCATTCTACTCCGGCGCCTCCATTCTACAGCGTAGCCTTGATGTTCGCGCCAATTGCGCTAACCTGGCGAAGATATCGGGCTTTTTCGGGTTGAACCTCTTACTGCAGCGTGAAGTAGCGCAGAAGCGAGGAATCCCCCTGGGAGTACGCGTTGAACGGGAGGACGAGTGAGCGATCTGATCGTACGGCTGGCGACACGTGAGGATGACGCATCGATTCGTGCGGTGCTGCGTCGGAACGCCATGCCCGGCGCCATGGCGCTGGCCTTTGCACACGAACCGTCTTTTTTTGATGCGGTTGAAGTGGAAGGGTATGACCATCAGGTTGTGGTCGGTGAGATGGGTGGGCAAGTTGTCGGAGCCGGGTTAGTGGCGATTCGAAAGGTGTATCTCAACGGGAACCCCACCGAGGTAGGCTATCTGAGTAGCCTCCGCGCTGACCCGGCGATCCGGGGAACGACGGCATTGGCGCGCGGGTATCGTTTCTTTCGCCGATTGCACGACGCACAACAACGGGTGCCATTTTATCTTAGCACCATTATGGAGGAAAATCTCACGGCACGGGATATCCTCACCAGTGGACGGGCGGGTATGCCGAGGTATCATGAGATTGGACGCTACCAGACCGTCGTCATTCCCCTTATTCGTCGGCGGAGCCGGCAACTACCCTCTGGTATGCGCATCGTCGCCGGCAGCGTTATTGGCGCCGAAGAGGTCGCGGCTTTCTTGAATGAAGTTGGCCGAATGCGCCAGTGTTACCCTGTATACACTGCAGCGGATTTACAAGCCCCGACCGGGCTGCTGCGCGGGCTGTCGCTCGATGATGTTGCCGTGGCCCTTGCCGGCAACCGCGTGATGGGAGTCCTGGCGTGCTGGAATCAGCAACCGTTTCGCCAGCATATCGTCACGAGCTATACTGGCATGCTACACTGGGCGCGACCGGCAGTGAACTTGACTGCCGCCTTATGGGGGTGCCGGGGGTTGCCATGTCCAGGCGAACCGATTCGAAGTCTGCTTGCCGCCTGTGTCGCAATACGCAATGATGATCCTCTCGTCTTCCGTGCCCTGCTGCGACACCAGTTGGCGACTTACGCCGGTCGTGGGCAGACATTCCTGTTCGTCGGCTTGGCCTCCAATGATCCTTTACTGCCCACTGCAAGCGAACTATGGCACCTCATATTGCACAGCCGCATCTATATCGTCGCATGGGAAGATCACCGTGCAGCAATAGATGTCGTTGGAGATAGCCTGGTACCGTATCTGGAGTTGGGGAGCTTGTGATCGTGATAAGGGTTCTCTTAATTCAACCACGAGATCATATCTTCAATCGTGGACGCGGCCGTTTCGAAACAACCGGCATGTATCCGGCACTGACACTGCCACTATTAGCTGCTCTGGTACCGGAGGATCTCCCCATTGATGTGCAGATCCTTGATGAGGGAGTCGATGCGTCCGCCATCGATTTTACCGTCGATCTGATCGGACTCACTACCTATACGGCGACTGCAAAGCGTGCTTATACCATCGCGCAGGAGGCCAAAGCTCATGGCGTGTATGTGGCCATCGGCGGCTATCATGCCAGCCAAAATCCTGATGAAGCGCTGGCTTACGCTGATACGGTCTTTATCGGTCAGGCTGAGTGCACCTGGCCAGGGTTTCTGCGAGATTTCCTACAGCATTCCCCGCGGCGAATCTATCGCGAAGCAGGCGATCTTGATCTTAGTAACCTTCCACCGCTTCGTCGCGACCTCTTACAGCAGCGTCTCTATTTTCGCGGAGTGGCGCTTCAGGCATCTCGTGGTTGTCCCAACGCCTGTGAGTTTTGTGCGATTTCTCACCATTATGGGCATCGTCTGCTTCAGCGTCCCGTCAGTCAGGTGATCGATGAGATCAACGGTTGTTCCCCTCGTACTCTGGTGTTTCTCGACCCCAATTTTCATGCCGATCCGGAATATGCGCGCGAATTAATGTCCGCGATGATTCCTCTGAAGAAGCGCTGGGTCTGTCCGACAACACTCTCTGTTGCTGACGATACGACGACGATGCGCCTGATGCGTGAGAGCGGGTGCTTCGGAGTACTGATCGGCCTGGAAAGCGTCTGTCCGACATCGCTGCAGCGTGCAAACAAAGCGTTCAATCACGTTACCCGGTATTACGAACTCTTGCAGCGTTTTCATGATAACGGCATTGCCGTGCTGGGGTGCTTTGTCTTTGGATTTGATGATGACACCCCTGCGATCTTTAGCGACACATTGGATTTCATTGACCAGGCAAACATGGACTTAGCGCGCTATGCCGTACTAACCCCATTCCCTGGCACTCCGCTTTTTTCCCGGCTTGCGAAAGAAGGCCGGATCACTGACCGCAACTGGGATCATTACAACTGTGTCAACGCCGTCTTTCAGCCGAGGCAGATGAGTTCCAGGGCGCTGGAAGAAGGCTTCTTGTGGGCATGGCAGAAGACCTATTCCTGGAAGCGCATGGCGAAACGCGTGATTACGGCGCATGAACATCGTATCTTCACCCTGGCCGCCAACCTGGGGTTTTTCGGGTTAGGGAAGAGGTTGCGGCATGTGCTGCATCAGTAATTGTCGGGAGTTCTCTTATGTCACTTGCCGGTGCTGTTGTCAAAACTGCCAGTTTATCGCCTAACGAGATTGACCAATTATATGCGCTGATGCAACGCTACTTCTCCGGTGTACAGCATGATGCGTTTCTGCGTGACCTTACAGAAAAGCCCTGGGTCATTACCCTCCGCAATACCGAAACCGGCCTGCTTCAGGGCTTCTCAACGCTCTGCCTGATGGACGAGGTCGTACAGGGCATCCGCGTGCGTGCCTTCTTTTCCGGCGACACGATCATCGACCGCCCGTATTGGGGATCACTGGAGTTGGAACGCACGTGGTTTCACTTCCTGTATGCCCACATTGACGCCGAACCCGAACCGCACTTCCGTTGGTACTGGTTCCTTATCTGCAAAGGCTACCGCACCTATCGCTACCTGCCGGTCTACTTCCATCGGTACTACCCATCGCCGGAGCCGATGCCACCCTTCGAGCAGGCCGTACTTGATACGTTGGCAACGCGTCGTTTTGGCGATGCCTATGACCCCGCGACAGGCATCATCCGTTGCCGGCACGATTATCACCTGCGCGAAGGGATCGGCGATATCTCCGACCACGAGCGCCGCGACCCGCGCATTGCCTTTTTCGAACAGCGCAATCCTGGCTGGCGGCAGGGGGATGAGTTGGCCTGTTTGACCGACCTGTGTCACCCCAACTTGAAACGGTGTGCCTTCCGCATGCTGGGAAAGGCCCCTCTGGGATGACGCTGGCGGCATGGGTGGCGAATAGCGTCTGGCGGCTCGCGTCCCGGCCGGAAGCGCGACGTTTCACGCGGGCCATGACGGATATCGAGGTGACACAGCGCGCCAGGCTTGCACGCATCTTACATATCAATGCCGGCACCGCATACGGACGGCGCTACCGCTTTGCCGATATCACCTCCGCCGAGGCGTATCAGGCCCGCGTACCGCTGGTGACACACGAGGGTCTGCGCCTTGAGATCGAGGCGATGGCCGCGGGTGAGCCCGATGTGCTCATTCCCGGCCGCCCCAGCTACTTCGTGCCCACCAGCGGTTCCACCGCGGCGACAAAGCTTATCCCGTACAACGACGCCCTCCGCGACGAGTTCCAACGAGGCATTGCCGCGTGGGTTGCAGAGATGTTTCGCACCTGCCCGGCGCTGCAGGGTGGGCCAGCGTACTGGTCCATCTCGCCGGCGACATGGGAGCAACGCTGTACGCCTGGTGGCATCCCCATCGGCTGCGAAGATGATACCGAATACCTGCACCCCATCATCGCCAGGCTGCTTGGTCAGGCCATGGCTGTACCGCCGGTGGTCGCCCGCATCCACGACATGGCGGCATTCCGCTACGTCACGCTACGCTGCTTGCTGGCCGCCCGCGAGTTGCGCTTCATCTCGGTGTGGAACCCTACCTTTCTCACGCTGCTCCTCGCCTCCCTCGAAGGGTGGGAGCAAACGTTGATCCACGACCTGGCCACCGGCACCCTCATGCCACCCGGCGAGGTGCCGCCGGCAATCATGGCATCGCTGCGGTGTGCCATCAGGCCTAATCCCCGGCGCGCGCGCGAAGTGGAGGAGGCCCTGGGTGCCGTGACCGATGCTGAACGCTTCACCCGTCTCTGGCCGCGCTTGGCGCTCATCAGTTGCTGGACATCGGCGGCAGCTGCCGGCCCGGCCCGAGACCTCGCCCGCCTCTTTCCGCACGTATCCATCGTGGGGAAGGGTCTGCTGGCCACCGAGGGGGTCGTGTCCTTCCCGCTGTCGGGTCATCCGGGAAGCGCCCTTGCGGTGCGGTCCCACTTCCTGGAATTCGTGCCGGCTGATGGTGGGCGTGTCTGCTGTGCCTGGGAGTTGCAGGCGGGGGCGGAATACCAGGTCGTTCTCACCACCGGTGGCGGCCTCTACCGCTACCAACTGGGGGATATGGTTCGCGTGGTGGGCTTCGCTGGCGCGTGCCCCCTCATCGACTTTGTCGGCCGGCATGGCCGTGTTTCCGACCTCTATGGCGAGAAACTCCACGAGGCCCACGTCGCGTCTGCTATCGACCGGGCATGCCAGGCTGCCGGCGTGCAGCCCGGCTTCACACTGTTGGCGCCCGATGGACAAGGCAGGCCTGATCACTACGCTCTCTTCATCGCCACCCATGCCCCTATTACCGAGGGACAGCAACACGCACTCACCAGCGCCCTGGAGTCGGCGTTACGAGAGAACATCCACTACGACTACTGCAGCAGACTGGGGCAGCTGCAGTCAGCCGAGGTGAACATACTCCCGGTCGCCCCCGCACACGCCCATGTGTTGTATACGGAGACCCTGCGCTCGCGTGGCATGCGTGCCGGGGAGGTAAAACCCGCGGTTCTCGATGCCGACTCAGCCTGGAAGCACAGATTCCAGGCGTGTGAGGTATCGACTGTGTTCGGACAGGGAAAAGGCGGGTGAGCACCGTACTGGTTCGTTAGGAACCAAAGACTCAAACAGGTCTACGATCCCTCCAGGGTCACCTCCATATAACGGCGTAAAATCGGGGTGGTCGTAGGAAGCCTTTCCACACGCGCAACGGCCACGCCTCTCTGGATAGATGCTGTTTGCCAAATCTCTACCATCGGAGAGAAGACGTGGCCGAGTATCAGATTAATGTCGTCCAGGTGTTGCAGCGCAATGGCGGATTTACGGCGTTGCTCACAAACGTGTCGAACCAGGTGCTGGAGGCGCAGGTGGGGTGCCAAATCGTACTGGTGGCAGCCCGGCGCAGCCGAGGTGCATTTCAACGACATGCAGTACAACCAGCTCTGGCGCAGCTACCTGCTAGATCACGCTGGCTCAACCACATTTGCGCGGTTTGACAGCCGGGTACTCTCCAAATCCCCGATCCATTGCAAGTAATCCCATTGATGAGTACCTGTATTCCCATCCCGATGACTGCTCAGCAATGCCATCTGATGACGTTGCTCAGTCGCTCATGGCAGTGGCATAGCCGGATCCCATGCCGCCAAACTACAGCATGGCCGGCCGGCACTCGAGACGCTCGACCACCGGCGGAGGCGTGTTGCTGCGCAACGCGCACGTCAGGATCGGCTCGCGCAGGTGCCAACAGACGGCGTATTGCCCTTCTCAGGACGGCAGCACGCACTGGAGGTCGTCACCCTGGCGGCTGTTGAAACGCACCACCCCGTCTGCGCGGGGCTCCACATAATCCGCGGTGAGACTCTGATCGAGCGGGACGCGGAGGGATGACACGATGGAACGGTCGCCCGTGTCGAGGATGAGATCGGGGTATGCGGAGCTAAAACGACAATGCGCTATGATGCCATATCGACCGTTAGGATACTGCCGGCTGCGTTTTTACGCCAGCGACGGTTCAAACGTGGATCGGCGGCGGCGCGCAGGACTTGCGAATAACCAGGTGGGCATCGACGGTGATGCGTTTCGCTTCGTACGGTTCGGAGCGCCGCACCCGGGCAATGCGCTCGAAGAGCAAAGCTATCGCCTGTGGGACATCATCCTCGCTCTGTTCGATCGTCGTCAAGGGAGGGAAGGCAAAGGCATCGAGGCGGTTATTGCCGGTTCCCAGCACGCTGAAGTCGTGCGGGACATGCAATCCCACGTGGCGCACGGCCTGCAACGCCACCATCCCGTATATATGTCCCAGCGCGATGATGGCCGTGGGTCGTGAGGGTGAACGCAGCAGGGCGGTCAGTTGGTGCCGCCACACCTGCTGGTCGCGCTCGGAAATAAAGCCGGCGTCGAGGAAGTTGTCGGTCGAGAGCCCACGACTTTCCAACGCTTTCTTCACGGCGAGGGGGCGTCCGCCGGTGATCCCTTTGCAGATATCCCCGATGGCGGCAATATCTCGATGACCCAACTCGGTCAGGTACTGCACGGCCATTTCGCCGATGGCGTTTTCATCATGACCGACCCAATCCACCGGGAGTTCAGTGGGCGCGACATCGCGGGTGACGAGCGGAATTCGCTGCTCGTGCAAGCGCTGGATGATACGGGACGGGAGCGGCCAGTACAACCCCGAATGCATGTAGATGCCGTCCACCGGGATGGCCATGCATTGCTGGACGGCGTCGATGGTGCGGTTCAGGCGGGAGAAGGTTTCGAAGGTGTGCAGCAGGGTCTGCGACATGAGGCCTTGCTCGACAAGCGCTTTGACTACCCACGTCGTCTCCAGTGAGGATAACGACGGCACGATGAATCCGATGACGTAATGCTCGCATGCCATGCGCGAGGAGAGCCGTCGGAGAGGCACGTAGTGGTGTTCGTCAGCCAGACGCAGAATATGCTCGCGCGTTGGGGCAGACACGTTCGCCAGCCCGTTCAGGGCGCGATACGCGGTGGCCGGCGATACGCCGGCCAGTTTAGCCAGTTGACGGAGTGACAGCATCTGCGGCTCTCCCGAAACATGTTTCAGCATTATAGTCTTACTCGCTGTTGACTGGCAAGGGGACGTGCCGGATACTTGAGGAAATAGGGGGCATTACTCTGTGATTACGTTGTCCTCGATGCCGGCAAGTGTTGTCATGCACCGCGTATATTGCAACTAACCTTGCAACGCGTTGCCCCCAGAAGCTATCTGCCCCACCAGGATGTGTCGATACACCTCCATTCCACCATGTATTCGTATAGTGAGGAGTAGCCGAATGACCAATGTTTTACGATACTGGGCGGCCATAGCACTCGTGCTGCTGGTTGCCCTGGCCCCGGCGTGGGGGGCGGTGCGCGTGCGGGAGCGCGCGCAGGACGGGGTGACGCTC
>JAGUZN010000091.1 GCA_020060775.1 Armatimonadota bacterium | reverse complement strand
GGGCGAGGCGGCGGAGAAGGCGCCCGCCAGCGGCAAGACGGTGGCAGTGGTCGGCTCCGGCCCGGCCGGGTTGACCGCGGCCGGCGAACTGGTGAAGGCCGGTCACGATGTGACCATTTACGAAGCGTTCCACACGCCGGGCGGCGTACTGGTGTATGGCATTCCCGAGTTCCGCCTGCCAAAGGAGATCGTGCGACAGGAGGTGGAGCGCCTGCAGCGCCAGGGTGTGAAGATTGAATGCAATGTCATCGTCGGCAAGACGTACACGCTGGACGAACTGCGCCAGCAGTTCGATGCCGTATTCATCGCCAACGGCGCGGGCCTGCCGGTGTTCATGAACGTGCCCGGCGAGAATTTGAAGGGCGTATACTCCGCCAATGAGTACCTGACGCGCGTGAACCTGATGGCCGCGTACGCCTTCCCGCAGTTCGACACCCCGGTGTTGAAGGGGAAGCGCGTGGCGGTGGTGGGCGGCGGCAATGTGGCGATGGACGCCGTGCGCACGGCGAAGCGCCTGGGCGCGGATGAGGCGACCATTGTCTATCGCCGCAGCATGAAGGAACTGCCCGCCCGCGTGGAGGAAGTCCACCACGCCGAGCAGGAGGGCATTCAATTCGAACTGCTGGTTGCACCGCTGGAAGTGCTGGGCAATGAGGAGGGCTGGGTGACCGGCCTGCGGTGTATTCGCATGGAACTGGGCGAGCCGGACGAGTCGGGCCGCCGCCGTCCGGTGCCCGTGGCGGGCTCGGAGTTCATTGTCTCCTGCGACATTGTGGTGGTGGCGATCGGCACGCGCGCCAACCCGCTGCTCACCGCCACCAGCCCCGATCTGCAACTGAATAAGTGGGGCAATATCGAGGTGGATGACCAGGGCATGACCAGCCTGCCGGGCGTGTTTGCCGGCGGCGACATTGTGCGCGGGGCGGCCACCGTCATTCTCGCCATGGGCGATGGCAAACGCGCAGCGAAAGCGATCGACGTATATTTGCAGACCCGCTGACGCGGTATAGCGTACCAACAGCAATGGCCGGCTCTGATGAGCCGGCCATTGCTGTTGGTAGTATAGTTCGTTCAGCGCCGGTAAATCACCTGGCTGCGCCGCACGGTGAACCCTTCGCGGTTGCGCGCGGTGATCAGGATGAGGTAAGTGCCGGCGGGCACCAGCTTGGCATCCACGCTGCGTCCGTCCCACGGGATGACAATGGGCTCGTTGGCGCGCGACGCGGGCACGCGAATGGTATGGATGAGCTTGCCGGTTGGGGAGCGCACATCCATGGTGATGTCCGCATCGGCATTGAGCGCCACGCGAATGGTGGCTCCGCCGCCGCGGCTCTGCACTACGCGACAATCGAGGAAGCTGAGCGGGCGTTCGGCCCCGCGCGGCGTGACAGCGACGCGGAAGCGCCGCACGTCCGGCTGTTCGGGCGTACCGGCCGCCATGTAGCTGTACGCGCCGGTGGTGCGCATATACGATCGTTCACCCGTCGCCAGATCTTCAAGCCGCAATTCGTATTGCGGGGGGACTTCGCGCAACGAGGGCCAGTGCAGGGTGACCTGGGATGGCTGGGTGCTGCGCACCTCGAATTCCCAGTCGTCGCCGCGCATGCCGAGGTCGCCGCGCAGGTCGGTGGCATACGCGCCGCCATGCATGCGGCGATCCGGATTCACCAATGCCAATCGTACGCCCTCGCCGATGGCCGGGGGCTTCATCCAGTCCAGACCGTCCAGGCCGCGGCGCGCGGAACGGGAGACGCCGAAGGTGGCCGAGTCGCCGCCGCCGTCAGGGGTGGCGGCCTGGATGTTCACCAACCAGCCTCCCTCGCCGCCGAGCAAGCGCTGCATTTCATCACCGGTCGCCCGGGCCAGAGCACGGTTGGCCCCTTGCTGCACAAGCGTGAGCACGTTGCCGGTCGCATTGTGTATCCAGCCGGCTTCCCAGGGCGCGATCGTCGTTTTCACCTCATAGCGTTGTTTGGTGGTGTTATACGTCCACCACGGGGAGATCTGGCCGGCAAGAATGGCATTGGAGAATCCGTAGGATGCGGTGCTGGAGAGCACGATGGTTGCCCAGGGATTGAGCGTGCTGTTATACAGGTTGCCCACCAGATTCCACCCCGGCTCCAGGCGCACGGCATGGGGGTCGTCGAAGGCCAACGGCATGCCGGTGATCTGTATGGTCTTGTGCGCCGGCAGCTTCAACCAATAGCCTTTGCCCGGGGTGAGCGTGGTGATCTGCGGGTAGCGCACATACTTATCGTCTCCGGCGAGGAGGGGATCCCACTCGGCCAACTGCAGGTCTTGCGGGTTGGCGGCATAGCCGAAGAGCGTGGCGATGTCAATGTTGTCCGGCGTGAACGGGAAGGCAATGAGCGACGTGCCGGCCAGGAATGTTTGCGTGAGCGTCTCTTCCGATTGTGTGCGCACGGACAACAGCGGGGCATAGAAGCCCGGGCCGACATTGCGTCGCAGGGTGATGGGCGCACCGCCGCTGTCCGGGGTGTAGTTGAAGAGCACGGGCGAGAAGAAGGTGAGGTCGCCGGTGGCTAACTGGCGGCCGAACGCACCCTGTACGATCGAGGTGGCGGGCACAACGATGCCCGGCACAGCGATGCCCAGCGAGCCGCTGTTGGCGCCCAACACCACGCCGAAGAACTGATTCTCACTTTCGTCTGGTCCGCGTGAGTAGAATGGGTAGTAGGTGATCGCACTGCGGCCGGGCACGGTCACGCGCACGGTGATGCGCTGCGTGGGCGTTTCGCCGATGTTGTAAAAGCTCGGATTGATGAATCCCACCCCGGGGAAGTACCCGGTGGCGAGGATGCTCACTTGATTGCCCTCTTCGGGGTAGAGCGGGATATTGTCGAAACTCAGGTATTCCAGCGTGGCCGTGCCGGCCTGCGGCGTCTCACTGCCGTCAGCGCCGACCAGATAGTAGTAGATTTGCAGGGAGAGGTTGTCATGCAACGGGACGGGGTAGAGGTAGACCTGCAGCCCGATCTGCACGGTGGTCTGCAGCACGTACTGCTGCGCGAACCAGTCCATGAATGGCACGCCTTCCACCGCGGGCACGATGCCGAAGAGGAGCGTTTTGAGCGTTTCCTGATTGCCGGAGGCGGCGGGGTCGGTGGCAACACGCTGGTAATACGCGGCGTTGAACGCGCGGAAGAGGTCGGGTTGTTCGGCGTAGATTTTCATCCAGGCCGACATGGCCATGCCCACGCGCCAGACGGTCATCTGCGGCAGACCGCTCCCGAAGAAGCGCGGCGTGGCGAGCGCGCGCTGATTCAGGTAATCGTACAACGGCAGCAGGTAATCCAGCGCGTAGATCATCTCGAAGGCGGGATTGATCTGCTGCATGGTGATGGCGGCGGCGGCGCGCGCCATCCCTTCTTCCCAGGCATCAAGGCCGATGAGCACCGGCACATGGAAGGCGTGCAGGATGAGGTGCAGCACGTTCAACCCGTAGTGCGACGCATCCGGTCCGTACTGCGTGTGCGCGCCATCCGTGAAGTCAGCAGGCAGCGGCTCGATGGTGAGGCGCATGGTATCGGGCGCGAACTCGCCCCCTTCGATGCCATCGAAGTATCCCCCCTTGACCAGAGTGAGCGTGCCATCCGCCGCGGGCGGGCCGTAGATATTCACGAGCACGGGATAGGCCAGGCTGAGGAATAATTGCAGATCCTGCTGCTCCTGGTCCGTCCACCCTTCAAAGGCAAAGGTCAGCGTGCCATTACCGTAGGCATTTCGCGTGGGGAGCGTGCGGGTGGCGGCCTGCCGTTCCACGATGAAGGTGTCAAGGCGCGGGGCGACGGTGCGCGGCGAGACGGCCCCGTGCTGCACCAGCGTCTGGCGGAACTGCTCGATGGCGCGCGCGCGGTCTCGCTGCCGCGCCCGGTGGGCCGTCAACAGCGCCTGCGATGCGCCACGCATGCTTGCGCCATCGAAATAAAGGGTGTTGCTGGGCATGGGTGCGGCCAGCGCGGCCCCCATACCCAGGCAGAGCATGCCCAGGATGAGCCAGTAGCGGTACGCGATCATTCCGTTAACGTCACTTTCAAGAAGGTCGAATACGACGCAGCCGTGGCATAGCCGATTTTCGTGGAGTCGATATTGTAGGCGGACACGGACACCCAGTAGTCGCCAGGCAGCAGCGAGGAGAGCGAGGATTCGGTGATGCCGGCATCCAGCGTGCGCACCTGCACTGGGTTGGTGTTATAGGTTGGTTCCTTGTTGAAAATCAGCACCAGGTAGGAAAGCGCATCCGGCACCGGCTCCCAGTGCACTTTAGCGTCAGCGCGCGCAACGATTTGTCCATGCGTCGGGGTCGACACCGTCAGTACGGGCAGCGATTTGGCGACGATCGGACTGGCGTAGACGGAAGCGCCATCCGACGCAAAGCTGGTCACGGTGTAGTAAATGGTGTTGCCAATCTGCAGGGCCGGATCGTTATCGAAGAACTGTTGCTGGTATGGGTCCGGCGCGATGCCGACTTTCGTGTAGGGGCCCTGCACGGAAGCGCTGCGGTAGACGTTGTACCCGCGTACATTGGGATCGACATACAGGTCGGGGTGCGCCGCTTCCCATTCCGGGGAGTAGTAGATGAACCAGTAGAGATCGTTTTCCACGAAGCTGCCGGTGTTGCGCGTATTGTGGCGCGCGGCGGCCATCTTCTCCAGCCAGGCAATGCGATTGGCGGGCGCCTGCAGGGCGCGCGCCGCCGCGAGGCGGGTGATCATAACCTGGTTGCTGGCCTCGGCGGTGGGTGCGGGGAGGGTGGCGGCGATGATGTCGAGCACCAGATAGGGAAAGACCGTCGCCTGCTCCGGCGCGCTCAAGGCGAGGTTGACGGTTCGCGTTTCCCCCGCGTTCAGCAGGTTGATCTCCTCGCTTTCGCTCATGGATGACCCGCTGGCATGGGCGGCGACAAAATAGCGCTTGCCTCCCGTGGGAATTTGCACCGTATACCGACCCTGATCATCGGTGAGCATAGAGATCAATACGGAGGCTTCAGGTTCGGGATCACCCTCCAGCAGTGCCGGGGAGTGGGCGGTGACGTCAATGGTGACGACCGCGCCATTGACCGGCGCTCCATCACGGGTAATCACGCCGGTGAAGGTCGCGAGCTGCAGCTCTTTCCCGAGCAGGATGTTCTGCATGAGGGTGGGGATGTTGCCGCGCACACGGATGCCGGTGAAACGACCGACCAGCAGTTCGTTGGCATTGGAGGGCGCCTTCACATAGGCCGTCAATTCGTAAGTGCCTGCCGGCACGTCACGGAAGAGATAGCCGCCGCGCACGGTGGAGGCGGTGCGCGCGGTGTATTGCTGCCCGTCGTCGGTGAGCCCGGTCAGGGTTAACTGGGCGTTGAATGCCTGGTCGATGATCTGACTCTCCAGGGTGAAGACGGTGCCGCCCACCGAGCCGGGCAGGGTGGCGTTTTCGACCGGATCGCGGAATTCGATCGGATCCGGCGTGGGTGGGGTTACGACGGGGTTGCTTGCGCCGCCTCCACAGCCGGCCAGCAGCCAGACGACAAGGAGCCCGATCAGAAATCGCGGGCATGCGCGCATCGCAGCAACGTGCTTCATCGGTGGAGTCTCTTTCTACCAGGGATTGATTCGGCCATACGGCAGGCACTCCATGGGGGCATGAGCGCTCACTGCTCATGTATACCCAGGAACGCGCGGATTTAAAAATTCCAGGAAAGGCGCGCATTCAAGCGGTTGGCCTGGTAATTCAGATTTTCATACGCGTAGTCATAGTAAAGCAGGCGCGATGCATCGAGCGTAAATGTCAGGCCGTGACTGAAGTGATAGTTCCAGCCCAGGCTGAAGACGTGCTTCAGTGACTCGCTCGGATACCCGGTATTGCGCGTCTCCTCGCCGGAAATGAACAGGTCCTGTCGCTGGGCAATTGGATAGGTCAGCCGTGCGTAGAAGCGCAGCAACTCGTTGCCGGTGACCATGGGGCCGGTCAGCGCCTGCTGGCGGGTGACGCCGCGCGCATCCAGCTTACTGATGGCGGCATCGGAGAAGGAGTTGTCACCCCAGATGCGCTGGGCATCCAGGCTTAACGACAGCTTGCCCAGGCCGATTTCCGATCCCAGCCCCAGCATATTGTTTGTCGAGTCGCCCACGCCATCGAGATAGGTGAGCAACTGGTGCGTCCAGTATCCATGCAGGGAGAGACGGTCGCGCGGCTGCCAGGCGATATTGGTGGAGAACATGCGGGAATCGGTGTTGGCGTAGTCACCACCGGAGGCGCGGTCCGTTGCATACTGGAAATCGACATTCATGTTCGCCCAGGCCTGCCAGTTGGCACGCAGAGACAGGTACTGGCTCTCCTGGCCGGGCACGGCGCTGCCGGAGGCATTGACGGTGGAGTCGGACGCGCGGCTCTGCCAGTTCGCGTACAGCGTGAGGGCGTCGGTGAGGCGATAGCTGGCATCGGCAGCGAGGCTGGAACTGTCGCGCGCCGGTTGATGGTCGCCATCCTGATCGGTGCGGTTTTGCGCCAGATTTACGCTCACATCCAGGCGCTCATTCGGTTGGTAGCGCACACCGAGGTTGGCGCTGTCGGTGGAGCCTTGCAAGCGGTATACCGGATCGCCGGGTTGCGGGTCATCAGGTACCGGCGCGTAGGGGTCGGTGGTGTTTTTCGGCGACCGACGATCATAGGCCGAATGGTTGAGGGAGAAGTTGGCCGAGAACGGCATGCGCGACCAGGTCACGATCAGGCTGTCCACCGAGGAATCATCGCCAAAGACGTTGTCGCCGAGTTGGCTGGAACTGCGCGTGGTGCGCCGCAAGGCGAAGGTGGGCCAATTCGGCCGCCGGTATTGCACTTCGTACCGGCGGTTCTGTTCTTCCATGAGCACGCCGCTGCTCGTTGAGTAAGGATTGTAGGGCAGGCGCGTATCATCGCCGCCAATGGCGAGGGTGACGGCGTCGATCGGTTGGTAGCTGGCCGACCATTCCAGCGCGCGCCGGGTATTGCGGTAGCCCACGCGCTCCAGCGGGGTGAAACCGCCATCGACCTGGCGAAATCCGATACTGGAGCGTATGCCGCGTCGGGCATACTCCGCGGAGAGTGCGAGCGCGGCATCACCGTCGGCCTGTACGGTGGTGGGAGCGGTCGTATAGGTGACAAACAGCGTCGCCCCGGTGGCTGAGATGGGGATGTCATCGACCAGGAGGCGCAGCGCGCCGGTAGTGTAATCGAGGGTGTATTCGACATCGCGCACCAGTTGCCGGGTGAGCGCGCGCACGCTGTCCGAGCCGGCGCGGATGGGCGTGTGTTTGAGGGTGAAGGATTGCAGGGTGGGGGGGACGCCGGCGGTGACCACGTGCGGTTCGTTCAGGATTTGCTCCGCCGCCTTCATGCTGACCGATTCACCGCCGCTGCGTGCGGCCTGCAGTTTCATGGAGAGGCCGCGCAGGGGATACCACTGCAGGTCGACGCCGCTCACCGTGCGGCTTGAGCCATCGCTGCCGGGGATGGAGACCTGATAATCGACGATCACACTGGTGCGCTGATCCGGAGCATAGCCCGCTTTGAACTGCAGGCGGCCCGTGGTATAGTCCAGCGTATACACCACGTCGCGCTCCTGCAGGAGGCCGTTGAACTTCACGGTTTCGCTGCCGGGCACGACCGGACGGTAGGTGAGGTAATAGGGGCCGAGATCGTTGTTGCCGAGGAACTGATCGCGCGCCGACCGCTGGCTGGCGCCGACGCCGCGCCCCTGTAATTCCAGATGGTTGACGCCCACGGTCAGCCGTTCGTTTACGGGATACGAGGCGCGTACCGCGTAGAGCTTGCCCCCGCCGACGCCGTCGATGGCCGCTTCGTAGCTTACCACCACGCGATCGGACGAGCTGACGATCATGCTCGGGTCGAAGGTGAGGATGCCGCTGACGTAATCCAGAGTATAGTCCTTCACCCGTTCCTGCGGCACGCCGTTCAACAGGACGATTTCGCTGCCGTTCACGATGGGCGTCACCGTGAGGTAGAACGGCCCGTTGGAGTTGCGCCCGTAGAAGGTGTCGGTACGGACAGGGGTTTCCAGTTCGCTATTGATGAAGGTCAGTTTCGCTGATTTTACCCCCGTATCGACCTGTATACCTTTGAGCAGGCGACTCACGCCGACGAATTCATTGCCCGGCAGATTCACGGTGAACTCGCCGAGCATTACTTTGGCGTCATTGCCGTCATAGCGCGTGTTCCAGGTAAAGCGGTTGGGCATGTAGGGGTTGGCCGAGGCCTGCGCGGTGAAGTACAGGTCTTTGTATAACTCGCCGGTGAGGAACAGGCTCGAGGTATGCGTGAACGTTTGATCCTCACCGTAGTTGTCGTCGCGAAAGCTGGTCTGCGATCCGGCGATCTCATTCACATTGAAGGACAGCGTGTTGCTGCCGTTGATTTCGATGTTGGGGTAGGTGTGAAACGGCAGGCGGTACGCGCTCGCCGGCATTCCTGCCAGGGCGAGGCATACCAGCGCAGTGAACCACCATCCACATCGTTGTTCTTGGCGTTGCATCGTGTCGCTTCGTTGTTTATCTGGGAAGCCATGCGGCACGCGGGTGGCGTTTGCGCCGCAGCATGGCCGGGGGTATGCACGAGACAGCACATCCAACCGGCATGCCGTGCAAGATGTCAGGGCTCGGCCAGTGTGCCATATGATACCATGTTTACCCCAACGGCGTATGGGTGAAAACCCACGGCAGCGGTCTGCCGCTCATCGATTTACTGATGTGGTATCCCTCGCCAGTGGTGGGAATACATGGTATGATACTCCGACCCGGAGATGGCTGCCTTCGGACGGCAGCGCCGGGGCATCACTGGCGTACGGCCCCCGTGTAATATGATTTTGGGAGCAAAACGTGCACGAACTCATCCATCCCGTGATTACCTGGTACTTTGATGTGCTGGGGCAGTTTGGTCTGTTGGGCGTGGTTGTGCTGATGGCCATGGAAAGTTCGATTTTCCCCGTGCCCAGCGAACTGGTCATTCCCCCGGCGGCGTACACGGAGATTCACGCCAAAGGCGGCGCGCCGCACCTGGCGGTGTTGCTCATTCTCGCCGGCACCATCGGGTGCTGCATCGGCTCCGGGTTGACCTACTGGGTTGCCCGGGTGGTGGGGCGCCCGTTTATCATCAAGTACGGGAAATATTTCCTGGTGCCTGAGGCCAAGTTGAAGCTCGCCGAACAGTGGGTGGTGCGCTACGGCGCGATGGGGATCTTTGTTTCCCGCCTGTTGCCGGTGATCCGCCATTTGAACGCCATTCCCGCGGGGATCATGGATCTTCGTTTCCGCACCTTCCTCATCATGACATTTTTCGGTTCGCTGCTCTGGTGCACCACCCTCACGGTGTTCGGCCTGTTGATGGTGAACGAGATGGCGGTGGTCATCAACAGCAAGGGCGATTTCGAATCCGCCGCGTATCAGCAGGCGTTCAGCAATCTCACCTGGGCGACAGTCGTGATGGTGGCTGTGGTCTTGGGGCTGTATGTGCTGACGCTGCGCATGAAGCGCAAGCCGGTATCCGAGATGCCGGACAATGCCATTCCTCGCGACCTCGTCGCGTCGCAACTCCCCGACACGAACCCCGAGATGTGATGAAACGCACGCCGTCCATCACCCCCGAATAGCGTAGCCTGTGTGCAGGTCCGGCGATTCACGTTGCCGGCATGTCTGTCACACAGGAGGGGGACATGGAACAATTGCCGCCGGTGGTGCGCTGTACCGCCGAGAACTGTTTTTACAACCGCAATGCCGAGTGCCACGCGCCGGCGATCAATGTCGGCAGTTCACATCCGATGTGCGATACCTTCATCGTCGAAGCCGATCATACCAGCAGTCAAGCGAAGGGCGTGGTGGGGGCCTGTCACATGAGCCAGTGCCGCTGGAATAAAGCGTTGTTGTGTTCAGCGCCGGGCATTGAGGTCGGCCTGCACGGGAACGAGGCGGATTGCGACACGTTCAGCCCGGTGACCTGACGAGCCTCAGGACGCGGGCGTGTCGACGGCCGGTGTGGTGTACGCCACATTGAGCGCTATGCCGATGAGCGCGAGGTTGACGACCAGGCTTGTCCCGCCGTAGCTGATGAAGGGCAAGGTGACGCCGGTGAGCGGGATGAGCTTGGTCACTCCGGCCAGGATGACCCAGGCCTGCACGGCCAGCGTGACGCCCAGCCCGCCGGCCAACAACTTGCCGAAGGGATCAGGCGAGCGCAGGCCGATGTGAAAGAGGCGACCGACCAGCGTCAGGATGACGCCCAGCAGCAACGCCGCGCCAACCAGCCCCAGGTCTTCGCTGATCGCCGCGTAAATCATATCCGTTTCCACCGCCGGGATGCGCTCGGGATAGCCCCCGGCCAGCCCCGCGCCGATCACCCGCCCGTTGCCGAACGCCATTAATGCCTGGCAGATTTGGTAGCCGGCGCCGTTGGAATCCTCCCAGGGGTTCTGCCAGATGGCCACGCGCGTCTGCACGCGTTCGAACTTCGTGTAGGCGACGCCCACCCCCACGAGGAACATCAACAATCCGATGACGACGTAGCGCCCGCGATTGGTGCCGAGGTAGAGGATGCCGAGAAACGCGCCGAACAGCAGCAACGCGGTGCCGAGGTCTTTGTGCACGAAGATGATGGCCATGACCAGCAGCCAGAGCACGACCAGCGGGCCCATGTAGCGGAAGTCGAGGCCGGTGAGCAGGCCGCGATGTCCGGCGGCGAAGGAGAGCAACTCACGCTTTTCCGCCAGATACGCCGCCATGAAGACGACCAGCAGCAGTTTTACTGGATCATGGGGTTGAAAGGCGATGAAGCGCAGGTTGAGGGTGAGTTGCTGCCCATTCGCGGCATCGCCGAACACTGTGGTGATGAGCAACAGGCCGAGCGCGGTAAAGGCGATGGAGTATTTAAAGCGGCTGAGCGCCCGGTAGTCCCACTTCACGACGAGCATGGCCGCCAGCGCCAGCCACCCCACGCCGAAGGAGACAAGTTGCTTATGGTAATCGCGCAGCAGCGAAGGCGCCTTGCTCAATTCCGCCTCGGCAGCGCCGCCCGCCAACCGCTGCAGGAAGAGGATGCCGATGCCGCACAGCAGGGCAACCAGCGGGAGCAACAGCGTCTCCGGGCATCGGCGCACGGTGAGGATGCCTGACAGGACGAGCCAGCCCAGCGCCATCAGCGCCGGGCCCAGGAAGACCAGCCAGTCCTGCCCGGGGTACCCTGCGCGCCAGACAGGCAGATAGGCCTGCCAGACTACCCAGTGGCCGAGGCCGAGGATGGCGAAGACCAGCAGCAATAATCCGAATTCGCGGCGACGCGACATGCGGCATACCCCGATGGCGATCGTTACTCCTGCTGCCAGAGCAGGATGCGGCCGCAATTGCCGCAGTTGGTGAGTTCGATGCCTTCGCGCAGGCGCAGGATTTCTTCGTTGTTGATTTTGATATGGCAGGCGGAACAGCTCTCACCATGGGTGAGGGCCATGCCCACGCCTTCCCGGCGCTGGCGAATGTCGTCATACCGGCGCAGCAGCGTTTTATCCACGGGCGTGGCCGCCTCGGTGCGCTGCGGGCGCAACGCCGCCAGTTCCTGTTGCAGCCGCGCGGTTTCCGCCTTGGTGCGCGCCACCGTGTCCTGCCAGGCGCGCTTCGCGCGCGCCAACTCTCGGCCGATAGTCGCTTCGTGCGTGCGCGAGGCTTCAGCCTGCTCCATCAGTTCGAGCACCGATTCTTCCAGCTTGCCGATCTGGGCATCCAACATTTCTTCGTCTTTTTGCAGGTCGCCGAGTTCTTTGGGGTTGGTGATGCGCCCGCTGTACAGTTTCTCATGCACTGCCGCGCGCTTCTGCTCGATGCTCTTGAGTTCCAGTTCACGGTTGCGCTGTGCCGCCTCATCTTTCTGCAGTTGGGCGACGGCGGCATCGTGGCGCTTCAGCAGTTCGATGGCGGCCTTTTTCTCGGCCTCACCATCGGGCAAAGCCTTCAGCGTCTGCTCCCGCTGATAGATCTGTGCATCGATCTTTTGGACTTCGTATAGTTGCGTGAGTTCGTCGATGAGGGCCACGGGCATCTCCTTGCGTCTCCGGGGTTGTTCCATTCTACCGATGCGGGGGGGTGGTGTCAAAGTGTGGTCAGTCGTGATGCGTGAAGGAAGGAGTCTGCCCCGATGAACGCGAAAGAATTCTTGCCGCGTACCGAACGCTCGGTCACGCGCGATTTGTTGATGGAGTGACCCGATGTCCGTATTGATTGGCGTGCTGGCCTTGCAGGGCGATGTGCGCGAGCATATTGCCGCGGTGGAACGCGCGGGAGGCCAGGCTGTCCCGGTGAAAACGCGCGAGGAACTGGCGCGCGTGGATGGTCTGATCATCCCCGGCGGCGAGAGCACCACGGTGGGCAAATTGCTCGATCGTTTCGGCCTGATGGATCCGGTGCGCGCCTTGCCGCAGGAGGGCAAGCCGATCTTTGGCACCTGCACCGGGATGATCTTGCTGGCAAAAGAGATCGAGCAGAGCGAACAGCCGCGGCTGGGCCTGCTCGATGTCACCGTGCGCCGCAACGCGTTCGGCCGCCAGGTCGACAGTTTTGAGGAAGATCTGCCGATCGCGGGCATCGAGGGTGCGCCGGTGCGCGCGGTCTTCATTCGCGCCCCGTACATCACGCATGTCGCGCCGGAGGTGGAAGTGCTCGCCGAAACGCATGGCCACCCGGTGCTCGTGCGCGAGGGGGCGCTGCTCGCCGCGGCGTTTCATCCGGAATTGACGGATGACCCCCGCATCCATCGCCTGTTCCTCGACATGGTTGAGCACGCTAAGGCACAGCGCGACGCGTGAGCGCACTTCGTGCCGGAGATGTGGCAGGAAAGTGCCGCAGCGGCGAGGAAGGTGAAGAATATCAGACATGCAGTCGTGTTCCGGCCTGCCCAGTGCAGGCCGTCTTGTTGATCATCGGCAAGTCCGATGTGCGATAAAGGAGCATCCCGATGGCGGAGTACCAGTATGACATCGCCATTCTCGGCGGGGGTCCCGGCGGGTATGTGGCGGCGATTAAGGCGGCGCAACAGGGCAAGAAAGTGGCGCTGGTAGAGAAGCAGTACATGGGCGGCACCTGTTTGAATGTGGGGTGCATTCCCACCAAGGCGCTGCTGGCGGCGGCTGACACCGTGCGCACGATCAAGGGCGCGCGCGATTTCGGCATCACCGTTGACGGGATGTCCATCGACTTCCCGAAAGTGATGGCGCGCAAAGACCGCGTGGTGAAGCAATTGCGCAGCGGGGTCGAGTTCCTGATGAAGAAAAACGCGGTGACGGTGTATACCGGCGCCGGCACGCTCACCGGCGCGCACAGCATCGGCGTCGCCGGCGAGGCGGAGGCGGAATTCACCGCCGAAGCCGTCATCCTCGCCAGCGGGTCGGTGCCCTCACGCCCGCCCATCCCCGGCATCGATGGCGCCAGGGTGGTGACGAGTGACGAGATTCTCTTCTGGCCGGACGTGCCGAAATCGCTGACGGTCATCGGCGCCGGCGCGATCGGGTTGGAATTCGCCCTGTTCTTCAACACGATGGGCAGCAAGGTGACGGTGCTCGAAGCGCTGCCGCACGTGCTGCCGCAGGAAGATGAACAGATCGCCGCGGAACTGGCGCAGAGCATGAAGCGCCAGGGCGTGACGGTGCATGCGGGCGCCATGGTGAAGGGCATCAGCGATGCCGACGGCACAAAAGTGGTGACCTTTGCTGTCGGGAGCGGCGACGAGACGACCGAACAGCACGTGACGTCCGATGTCGTGCTGGTGGCCACCGGGCGCTGGCCGTTCACCGAGGGGTGCGGCTACGAAGCGCAGGGCATCCGCGTCGAGCGCCGGGCCGTGCAGGTGGACGAGTATCTCTATACCGGCGTGGAAAAGATCTATGCCATCGGCGATGTGATCGGCGGCATGCTGCTGGCGCACAAAGCCTCGGCAGAGGCCGGGGTGGCGGTGGATAATATCATCGGACGGCGCCGACAGATGCACTACCATGCGCTGCCGACCGCGCTGTATTCGCATCCGGAGGTGGCGAGCGTCGGGCTGCATGACGCCTGCGCCCGTTCGATGGACATGGACGTGCGCGTGGGCAGCTTCCCCTTCCGCGTGCTGGGCAAAGCGCTGGCCATCGGTGAGCGCGAAGGCCTAGTGAAGGTGGTGGTGAACGGCGCGGACGGCGTGGTGGTCGGGTGTCAGGCGATGGGGCCACACGTGACCGACATGATCGTGGAAATGACGATGGCGGTGGAACATCGCATGACGGCGGAAGCCTTTCTGCGCACCATCCACCCGCACCCCACGCTGGCCGAAGCGTTTCACGAAGCGGTGGAAGCGGCGCTGGGACACGCGGTGCACGTGTAACCGGTGAGAGAGGGGAACGGTGATGATGCCTGATTGGGTGTGGTGGACGCTGATCATCATCCATTTCGTGCTGGCCATCTGGGCGGTGATCCACCTGGCGAGCAACCCGCGCTTCCCCGGCTTGTTGCGGGTGATGTTCGTGATCGTTATTCTGGTGTTTGTGATCTTTGGGCCGCTGATGTACCTGGTGATGAAGGATGCCCAGCCAAAGCGATTCGGCGGCGGTTAGATCAGGCGTCGGGCGGTTCGTTGGATAATGCTGCCAGCCACGCGCGTACCGTGCGGCCGTGAATGAGCAGATCGGGCGCGATCTCAGCCAATGGCTCCAGCACGAATCGGCGCTCGGTGATGTGCGGGTGCGGCAGCTGCAGCTCCGGGGTGTTGCGGGTTTCACCTTCCACCACCAGCAGATCGATGTCAATGGTGCGCGGTCCCCAGCGCAGGGTGCGTTGTCGTCCCAGTGCGCTTTCGATTTCCCGTGTCGCGGTGAGCAGGGCTTCCGGCGAGAGTGTCGTTTCAAGGATCACGGCCATGTTCAGGTATACCGGTTGCTCGGCGTACCCCCAGGGCGGCGTTTCGTGGACGGACGAGCATGCGATCACCCGCGTGTCGGGCAGATGATCGAGACGTGCGACGGCCTCCTGCAGCAGGTGCAGGCGGTCGCCGAGGTTGGACCCTAATCCGAGATAGGCGCGCCGGCGCGTCGACATCCCTCAATGCTAGGGGGCCTGGCGCACATTGTCAACGGGAAGGCGTCGCGAGTACAATGGGGGTGGAGGTTGCCGTTGTGATTGATATTCTACGTATGTTGGAACAGGATGCGCGCCTGACGCCGGAGCAGTTGGCCGAGCGCAGCGGCCGCCCGGTCGAGGATGTGCGGCAGATCGTCGCCGATGCCGAGGCGCGCGGCATTATTCGCCGCTACAAAGCGATCATCAACTGGGAACGCGTGGGGGAGGATGAAACGACCAATGCCTTCATCGAGGTCAAGGTCACCCCGCAGCGCGAGTTCGGCTTTGACGCGATGGCAGAGCGCATCATGCGCTTTTCCGAGGTGCGCTCGCTCTACTTGCTGTCGGGCAGCTATGATCTGCACGTCGTGCTGCAAGGGAAGGATCTGCGCAGCATTGCCAACTTTGTCACCAGCAAGCTGGCCACGCTGGAGGGGGTGCTGAACACCACCACGCATTTTGTGCTGAAGGAGTACAAGGTGGACGGGGATATTCTCGATGACGGCGAGGAGCCGGACCGCTTGCCCATTAGCTTGACCTGATATCATCCTACAGCTGACGCGCAGCGCCCCGGGTTGATGCCCGGGGCGCGTGTTTCATACCGGGGTTCGTGTTAGTTGGCCATGCCATCCGGCTGGGGTGTTTCACCCATCGTCGTACCGCTCGGGAGTCCGGCGATGTCTGTCGGCGTGCTCACCGTGGGGATCGAGCCGGGCGGAATATAGAGCGCGGTGCCCTGCGGCAGCATCATCACGGTGCCGCCCGGCGCCATCATCGTCCCTTGCGCCTGCATGGTGCCGGCGGGCAGCGTTTCCATGGTGCCGGCCACTTGCGGGCTCGTCCACCAGCGCGTAGTGGCAATGGCCTGCTGGGTGGTGGACAGGTTGTTCAGCGATGCCTGGTAATTATTGCGCCAGGTAGAGAGCCAGGGCATCTGCGTGGAGGCCGTTTGGTAGACGGTGGCCGTCTGCGGGAACTGCTGGCGATACTGGGCAAAGCGCTGCAACGCCGGATCCCAGTAGACCACGTCAAAGGTGTTCACGCGGGAGGCCAGAAACGGGCGCTGATCTGCCGGAATCATGCCGAGCTCACGATTGAACGCGGCGATGTCGCGGTTGAGCGCATTGGCCTCGCTCTCCAGTTGGAGCGCCACTTCCTGGGCGCCCGTCCAGTTCGGATTCGCCGCCAACTGCTGCCGGAACGCCAGTTCCTCGGCGATGAGTTGGTCGAGTCGTGTGGTCAGTTGTGTCCCGCGCATAATCAGCCCTTCTGCGCGGATGTCGGCGCGGGTCTGGCGCAACTCATTTTGCAACGCGGCAATCTGGTTCGCCAGGCAGGCAGTGTCCGGGGTGATGTTGGCGCAGGCACCCTGCATCGTCCCCGTGGCGGGCACGCCGCTGATCGTCGTAGCCCCGGAATAGGGCACGGTGACGGTCCCGGTCATTGGTGCGGCGCCGACGATGGTCGGCTGTCCCGTCGCCGTGGGAGAGGGTACCAGGCATACGCGATTCCCCTCGGAACCGGGCGGGCAGAACTGCGCCAGCGCCAGCGTGCTGCTGCACATGAGTGTTGCCACTGCAATCGACCAAACCTTCATACTGTACCTCCTGACAGGTCGGTATTGACGCCACCATGATGCCATATCCCTCCGCCAGGAGGGCGCAGGAATTCCGCACCTGTGACAGGATGTGTCGAACTGTGCACCAAAGACGCGGCGTTTTTGGTGTGTGTACTCATGCGATTGCAGAACTGATGGCGGATAGATGCCACACAGGGCGTGGAATTGTGGTGTTGATAGGCGGAAGGTGTGCTGGAAATCGGACAACAATCCAGCGTTATGTCGCATGCAGGCAGAGTGCTCGTGCGATGCTGCATACACAGCCTCTTAGAAGTGGGTGAATCCCCAGGGGAGCGGGGCCAGGGTATCGCGCCGGCGAAGCAGCAGTTCCGGTTGGGCAGTGATGACGCCGATGGCGGTAAGGGGCAGCGGGGCAATCGCCGCGCGCAGGTCGGCCTCGGCGGTGGCCGGGGCGGTGAAGAGCAGTTCGAAATCTTCGCCGCCATAGAGTGCCAATTCGTGGGGATCATGCGCGGGCTGCTCCGCCAGCCAGACACACGCCTCGGACAGCAGGGGATGGAGGGGAAGTTGTTCCTGCTCGACGAGAGCGCCCACGCCGGAGGCGCGGCACAGGCGGTGCAGGTCGGTGGCGACGCCGTCGCTGAGATCCATCATCGCCGTCACCACGCCGCTGCGCGCCAGTGTGCGCGCAGCCTGAAGGCGCGGGGTGGGGCGCAGTTGCGCCTGCACCAGGGCGTGAAAATGCTCGGGGATATCCTGCGCGCATTCCAGCAGATGCAGTCCGGCGGCCGCGGCGCCCAGACGACCGGTGGTAAAGATGGCCTGTCCGGGTGTTGCGCCCCGCCGTGTGAGCATTTCGGCAGCGGGCACGCGTCCCAGCACGGTGAGCGAGATGGTGAGCGGGCCGCGCGAAGTAATGGTGTCGCCCCCGACGACATCCGTCTGGGTGAGGCGGGCGAGTTCGGCCATGCCGCGATAGAGGGCGGCGGCCTCGTCTGCCGGCCAGGCGGGGGGCAGTGCGATGCTGATGAGCGCATGCGTGGGAACGCCGCCCATGGCGGCAATATCGGAGAGATTCTGCGCCAGCGCCTTCCAGCCGAGGGCGGGGCGATCGCCCCAGCGCAGGCGGAAATGCACGTCTTCCATGAGCAGGTCGGTGGTGGCCAGCAGCAGTTCGCCATTGGGCAGGGCGATAGCCGCGGCATCATCGCCGATCGACAATGTCGTGTGGCGCGTCGGGGGCAACAGCCCGGCGAGGAGGCTGATGAGCGCATCCTCGCCGGGAAGAGATGACGAGGTCACGGGGTGTTCGATTCCTCTTTGGAGATGTAAAAGATTTTCCACTGGCCATCGACCTTGCGGAAATAGATATTGCCCGCGGACTTGTCGGCCATGGTGGTGGGCACGGTGGCCAGGTTGGTTTCCTCATCAACGAAGGGCGTGAGGGCCGGGCTCACCTGGAGTTTGGCCAGGTCGGTGACGCTCCAGAGAATGGCGGGACGTTTAGCATAGACGCCTTCGAAGGGCGCAACTTCGCTGAAACGCACGCCGGTGATTTTGCCGGCGGACTGGATGACTTTGCCGGTGCTGCCGTCGATTAATGTCTCGGCCGCTCTGGCGTCGCGATTGGACACCGCAGTGATGAACTGTTTGGTCGATTTCATCACCGGATCTTTGGTGACCGTCAGCGACGACAGGGCAGAGAACAAGAGAACGAGCGCCAGCAGGGCACCGAACACAATAAAGATCGTTGAAGATCGCATACGCGCACAACCTCCACACCAGGTGTACTGGCGAGTATAACCGGGCCGAAGCGGAATGATGCAGGCAGCTCGTGTCACGGCTGACCCGTTGCGGCCTGTACGCTATTATACCCGGAATGCAGGCTGAGGTGAACAGGGGGTATCCGGGCCCCACTCAGCAGGTTGCCGAGCAGAGACGGATTCGGCAGGCTCCCGGGGACTTTGCGGCGTCTCCGGGAGCCTGCGCCGGACGGCATATCGGGTTCAGCGCGTTTCCTGCACCCAGAAGCGGTCAAAGATCGTCGAGAGCGATTGGTCGCTGTGAATGCGATGGATGCCCTCGGCGAGCATCGGCGCAACGGACAGCACCTCGATCGTCGGAATCTGTTTGTCCGAGGTGAGGGGGATGGTATCGGTGATCAGTAATTTTTTGATGGGGGAGCGCTGCAACCGCTCGATGGCCGGTCCGGAGAGGACGCCGTGGCTGGCGCAGGCGTAGATTTCGATGGCGCCGTGATTGATCAATGCCTGTGCGCCGGAGACCAGCGAGCCGGCGGTGTCGACGATGTCGTCGATCAACACCACGCGCTTGCCCTCCACATCACCGATGACATCGATCACCTCACACTCGTTGGGCTCGGGCCGGCGCTTGGCGATGATCGCCAGGGTTGCTCCGAGACGGTCGCCCAGCGAGGTGGCGCGTCCCACGCCCCCCACGTCGGGGGAGACGACCACGGTGTTGCCGTCAGCAAAGCCGTGGTTGCGAAAGTAATCGGCAAAGAGGGGGCCGGCGGGCACATGGTCGACCGGGAGATTGAAAAAGCCCTGAATGGTTTGCACGTGGACGTCCACCAGGAATACGCGGTGGGCGCCCGCGGTGGTGATGAGGTCGGCCATCAGGCGTGCGGCGATGGGTTCACGCGGCTTGGTTTTCTTTTCCTGCCGGGCATACCCGTAGTAGGGGATTACCGCGGTGATGCGCCGCGGCGAGGCGCGCTTGAGCGCATCCAGAATGATCAATAGTTCCAGAATGTTTTCACTGGTCGGCGGACAGGTGGGCTGCACCAGAAAGACATCCATGCCGCGCACGCTTTCCTGAATCTGTACGCGAATTTCCCCATCGCTGAAACGGGTGACCAGGGTGTTAGAGAGTTTCGCGCCCAGGTGATCGGCGATGGCATGGGCAAGTTTCGGGTTTGCCGTACCGGTGAGGATACATAAATCATCCATCAGTCTGACCTCGGTGTTTTCATGATACCTGTGATGGCCGTGCGTGTACAGCATCTACCGCGCGGGGCACGACTCCACCGGTGGTATCTCCCGGTGGGTCAGGACTACGCCATGAGAGGGAGATGCGGTGGTCCGGGCCGGCGTTGCAGGGGGCAAGCGACCGGACGGAATCCGGGGGCCGTACATGCTCCTAGTACTGTACGGTTCGACATCATGCAGACCCCTTCCTTTTTCTCCTTAAAGAAAGGTGAACCATTAATGCATCCAGGCAGGATGGCCGATACACGAGACAGGGGGCATCGCCAGGAATTTGCCCATCAATGCTCACAGAGTTCGAAAGAGAAGCGCCTTTACATGGAATGAAATAGCAGAGACACGGTGAATGCATGCAGACCCCCAGCAGCTCAACGGCAGGGTTGGCGCTTGCTCCCATTGGGGAAGATGGGGAATAAGGAATACACGTTTCGTGACTCGTGACGACTTCAATCTGGGCTCCTCTTGGCAGCTGGAAGAAGAGAACGCCTCGGACGACGCCCAACTTCAGGAAGAGGTGCGCGCGGCGACTGAGGCGTTGAGTGCGCTCATCAAAGCCCTGAAGGTCTCGGTGTACTATCCCGCCCAGCACCCCATCACGCAACAATTCCGCACAGAGCTTGTGCACAGCTTCACCCGCTATTTCGAACAGTACGAAGCGCTCATCGTGGAGATCACCGAGCAGGAGCTGCTGCTGGATGGGACTCCCGTGCTCAAGGGTGAAGAGACGCAGGCGAGCATGGCCTTTCTCCTCTACAAAGATGGTATGCGCGAACTGCGTCTGTACCGCGGCACGGAGGAGTGGGAGATCCTGGCGCTCACCGACATCATCGCGGCAGCGAGTGAACTCAACCAAAGCGAGGACGATCTGGTGACCCTGCTGTGGGAGCGGGAGTTCATTCACGTGGATTTCCTGGCGATCGATGATGTGCTGGACGACGCCCCCCTGCAGGTGCCTGACAGTCTGGATCAGTTCCGCCAGCACTTGCTGGCTGCGCCGGCCGCGCACCAGGTGGAGGTGGAGATCTCCGGCGGCCTTCCGGAGGAGCCTTCGCCTGAAAGCAGCCAGTTGGACGCCTCCTCGTTCATGGCAGTGGCCACCAGTGATCTGCAGCAGGGCATTTACACGCTGAGCGCCGAGGAGATCGAGCAACTGCGGCTTGATATCGAGGAGGCCATTGCTCCGCATTTCGTGCTGTCGATCACCGATATCTTCTTCGACATCTTCGCCCTGGAGAACGAACGCGGTCCGTTTGAAGATGCTGCGATCTTCCTGCAGAAGTGCCTGGATGCGCTGGTGACGTTGGGCGAGTTCCGCCGCGCGCGCGACCTGTTGCGCCGCGTGGTCGACCTGACGCGCAACCCTGACCTTCCCGACTGGCAGCATGTGGTCCTGCATCGCATTGTGGAGGAGGCCGGGCAACCCACCTGCATCGAGCGCATCGGGCGCATTCTGGAAAAGGAAAGCCTCATCCGGCTGGACGACCTGAAAGAGTACCTGATGCTGCTGGATCGTAATGCGATTCCGGCGTTGACCGCCTTGCTGGGCGATCTGCACAGCATCCGCGCGCGCTGGGCGCTCTGCGATGCGTTGGCCGAAATCTCGCGGGACGCCCTGGACCTGCTGGCCCCGTATCTCAGCGACAGCCGCTGGTTTGTGGTGCGCAATATCTCCTACGTCCTCGGACAGATCCGCACCGAGGCGTGCATTGCCTACCTGCAGCGTCCCTTCGCGCATCCTGATGCGCGCGTGCGGCGTGAGGCGGTGCGCGCATTGGGGTTGATCGGCTCCCCGCGCACGGTGGTGTATCTCATGCGCGCCTTGCAGGATGACGACAGCGGGGTGCGCAGTCTGGCGGCGGTGGCGTTGGGCAAGGTCGGCGCGCCCGAGGGAGTGAACGCACTGTTGCAACTCGTGCAGTCGCGCGGCTTTGCCAAGCGCGATCCTGCCGAGGTGCAATCCGTATTTGACGGCATCGGCTTGTCCCGATCGTCCGATGCCGTGCCGGTGCTGCGTGATATGTTAACACAACGCCGCTGGTTCTCCGGCCAGGCCGTGCAGCCACTGCGCATCGGCGCGGCGAAAGCCCTGGCGAAAGTAGATACGCCGGAAGCGCGTTCCGTGCTGGATGCCGCCCTGCATGCGGCGGATGCCCAGGTGCGCCAGGCCTGCGAGCAGGCGTTAAGCCAGCACCGCCTGCGGCCTGGCGAGAGCACTGACGATCAGCGAGACCGCGAGGGATGAAGCGATGGTGATGGAATCGAACACGCGAACCTATGAAGCATCGCCACCCCGGGAGACTCCGCAGGAACGGGTGGCGCGCCAGATCAGCTCAGAGTTTGTACTGGCGTTCTATCGCTTGCTGAAGGAAGCCACCTTCTATAAGCGCTACACGCAGGGCGTGGATTTCTTGAGCGGCCAGTGCTTGCATACGTTAAACAGCATCGTCAAAGCGCATGGGCATCTGTCGTTGAAGATCATCCGTGACGTCTGCTTCCTCAACAACACGCGCATACACGTCTCGGCCGATCAGTTTGCGCTGTTCAAGGCTTTCATTAAGGAGATGCGCCGCCGTTGGATCGGCGAAATCGAGTTCCGCAGTGAACTCACGCCCGCCCAACTGCGCGACCTCATTTTCCTGCTGCTGGAACTGGAGGATAACAACGAGGGCAATTTCCTGTATATGAAGCGGGAACTGGAGCGCCGCGGCCTGCCGGGCATCGACGTCGGCAAGCTGGATTTGTTCAAGGACGAACTGGCCGTCACCGATTCCGAATCGCGGCGACGGCTGTCGAAAGAGGTGTACTTCAAAACACTCGACTTTCTGAAGACCGCGATGGATAACGCGCGCACCTCGCGCGTGATGCAAGTGCGCAAGATCAAGCGCCTGATGTTGAACGCGGTGAACTTGCTGATGATGGACGAGTCCTCCCTGCTGGGGTTGGCCAATATCAAGAGTTACGACGACTACACGTTCAACCACTGCGTGAACGTCGCCATCTACGCCATGGCGCTTGGGCAGCGCATCGGCATCCCGAAGAAGTACCTGTCCTTTCTGGGCATGGCCGGGCTGTTCCACGATGTGGGGAAACTCGGCGTCACCAAGGACATCCTCAACAAACCTGGGCCGCTGGAGAGCGATGAGTGGGAGGTCATTCACCGGCACCCGCTGCTCGGCGCCGAAATCATCATGGGGCTGAAGGAGTGGGGTGAACTCTCCACGCGCATGATCGCCGTGGCGTTCGAACACCACGTCAAGTACGATTTGAGCGGCTACCCCCGGCTCTCGCGCCCGCGGAAGACCGCGTTGTTCAGCCGCATCATCACCATCGCGGACTGCTTCGATGCGCTGGGGCGTCCGCGCGTGTACCGCAAGCATCCGTACGTGTCGGAAAAAATCCTCGGCATGATGCTGGAGCGCAGCGGCAAAGATTTCGATCCGCTATTGGTGAAGGTCTTTATCAACATGATCGGTATCTACCCGCTCGGCAGCCTGGTGCGCCTGAGCACCGAGGAGATGGGCGTCGTCGTGCAGGTGCCGCAAGATTCGCAAATGCTCCACCGCCCGAAAGTGCTGCTGCTCAACTATGCGGACGGACAGTACACGCGCGACGCCACGGTCGATCTCGCCGAGCGCGATGATGTCACCCAGGAGTTCACGCGCACGATTTTGCGCACGCTCGACCCGAATGATTATCACATTAACGTCGCAGAGTACTTCCTCTGACACCGTCGGTCGTTCCGTCATCCACTGGTGAATCCGCACGGATGCGCGCGCTATTGCGTCCGGTTTTGACGGGTGTTGACCCTTTCGGTATACTAATGCGGTTTCGCATGAGAGATCGCTAACCTCGATCCGCTTCCTTCGATCAGTCACCCGATCGACGAAACGTACCATCACCGGACGGCGTGAGCCGTCACAGGAGACACAGCGATGCTAGACTACGGCTTGACCGAAGAACAACTGTTTATCCGCGATTGTGCTCGCGACATCGCCGAGAAAAAGATCCGCCCGCTTGCGGCGCACTGTGACGAGACCGGCGAATTCCCCTGGGAGGTCGTGAAGGCGCTGTCCGCTGCCGACCTGTGCGGCGTGTATATCGACGACCAGTACGGCGGACTCGGCGGCACCAGCCCGATCATGAACATGGTGCTGGTGACCGAGGAGCTATCCAAGGCGTGCGGCGGCATCTCCCTCGCCTTTGCGGCGACCGGGCTGGGCACCATCCCCATCATCGTCTCCGCGTCAGAAGAGCAGAAGCAGCAGTACCTGCCGGAGATCGCGGCGGGCAAGAAGCTGGCGGCCTTCGGCCTGACGGAAGCCAATGCGGGCTCCAACGTGGCCGGCATGACGACCCGCGCGGTGAAGGATGGCGATCACTACATCATCAATGGCACGAAGCAGTGGATCACCAATGGCGGGGAAGCGGATATCTACACCGTCTTCGCCGTGACGAACCCGGAGAAGGGTGCGCGCGGCATTTCCGCCTTCATCCTGGAGAAGGGGATGGAGGGGTTCACCTTCGGGAAGGAAGAAGACAAGCTGGGCATTCGCGCCAGTGCCACGCGCGAACTCGTCTTTCAGGACTGCCGCGTGCATAAGCGCCAGTTGCTCGGTCGCGAGGGCACGGGCTTTATCACCGCGATGAAGACCTTTGACCTGTCCCGCCCGGGCGTGGCGTCGCAGGCGGTGGGCATTGCCGCCGGCGCGCTCGACCTCGCCGTCGAATTTGCCAACACGCGCAAGCAGTTTGATGTGCCCGTCTCCAGCTTCCAGGGCGTGCGCTTCATGCTCGCCGACATGGCCATGAAGGTGGAGTCGGCCCGCGCACTCGTCTACGCCACCGCGCGGCATATCGATGCCCATCCCGGCGAGCGCTACACGCTGTATTCCGCGATGAGCAAGTGCTTTGCCTCCGACATGGCGATGCAGGTCACTGTGGATGCCATCCAGGTCTTCGGCGGTCACGGCTACATGCGCGAATACCCCATTGAGAAGTACATGCGCGATGCCAAGATCACCCAGATCTACGAGGGCACCAACCAGATCCAGCGCGACGAGATCGGCCGTGCGCTCATTCAGGAGTTGCACAACCGCTGATCGCCGTGCGGCAACCCAAAAAACACCGGGCGCCCCGTGGGGGACGCCCGGTGTTTGTGTTGGTCCTGGTTGCGCCCGACTACGCCTGCACGCAGGCGTCCGGGATCACCGGCAACTCGTCGAGGGCTTTCCGCAGGCTCGCGTCGGGCAGCGCAAAGTCTTCCAACTTGCCTTCGAGATAGTTCTCGTAGGCGCCGAGGTCGAGGAACCCATGCCCGGAGAGTCCGATAAGGATCACCGTGTCCTTGTTCTCCGCTTTGGCCTTCAACGCTTCATCGATGCCCGCGCGAATGGCGTGGCTGCTCTCGGGTGCCGGAAGAATGCCTTCAGCTCGGGTGAAGAGCGCCGCCGCCTCGAACACCGGGTTCTGCGTGTAGGCGACAGCATCGATGTGGCCGTCGCGGACGAAATGACTCACCAGCGGGGCCATGCCGTGGTACCGCAGGCCGCCGGCATGGATACCGGCCGGCATGAAGTTGTGGCCCAGCGTGTACATTTTGGCCAGCGGGGTGAACTTGGCGACATCGCCGAAGTCGTAGCGGAACTCGCCGCGGGTGAGCGTCGGGCATGCCGCGGGCTCCACACCCACAAAGCGCGTCGCCTTTTTCGCTTCGCCGCGCAGCTTCTCTCCCAGGAAGGGGAAGGCCAGGCCGGCGAAATTCGATCCGCCGCCGCAACATCCGCAGATCACATCGGGGTAGTCGCCGGCGATGGCGAACTGGGCCTGGGCCTCCAGGCCGATCACGGACTGGTGCAGGAGCACATGGTTGAGCACCGAGCCCAGCGCATAGTTCGTATCAGTGCGGCTGGCGGCATCCTCCACCGCTTCAGAAATGGCGATGCCCAGGCTGCCGAGCGATTCCGGGTCTTGTGCCAGGATATCGCGGCCGGCCTGTGTGGTGTCGCTCGGCGAGGCAATCACGTTGGCGCCCCACATCCGCATCAGCGTTTTACGGTATGGCTTCTGATGGAAGCTCACCTTCACCATGTAGACCATGCATTCCAGACCAAACCACTGGCAGGCCATGGAAAGCGCGCAGCCCCACTGGCCGGCGCCGGTTTCCGTGGAGAGGCGTTTGATGCCCGCCTGCTTGTTGTACCAGGCCTGGGCGACGGCGGTGTTCGGCTTGTGGCTGCCCGCCGGGCTCACGCCCTCATACTTATAGTAGATGCGCGCCGGGGTGCCCAGCGCCTTTTCCAGGCGCACGGCACGGTGCAGCGGGCTCGGACGGTACTGCAGCAGCACGTCCAGCACTTCCCCGGGGATATCGATCCATCGCTGAGTGGAGACTTCCTGCTCGATGAGCGACATGGGGAAGATCGGCGTCAGGGCATCCGGGGTAAGCGGCTCCTGCGTGACCGGATGCAGGTAGGGTGCGGGCGGGATGGGCATATCCGCCATGATGTTATACCAGGCAGTCGGCATGTTGTTGCCCGGTAAATGGATGCGTCGGTCAGGCATAAGGGCTCCTTTTTCACGCGGGATGGTGCTTTCACAGCAGAAAGCACTCAGGATGCTTCGTCCGATTCGACAGCGCAACGGCGAATACCTCTTGTCGCTGCCGCGGGACAGTGCCCTATCATACCGTATACTGCCGATAGCTGTCACCTGTTCTCGCCACATAATGCGTATGACTCGCATTACGCCATCGCACGGTGATGGTGCTGCAGCGCGGAACTGCGCTGGGTAATTCTCGTGCGCGCATGAATCGTGTACAATGGAAGGCAGTCATGTCTCGTCGCCATCAGTTCCGGTTGCCTAATAAAGTCAAGTTCCAACGCGCCCTCCTCGCCTGGTTTGCCGAGCATCGGCGCGATTTGCCCTGGCGGCATACGTCGGACCCGTATCATATCCTGGTGTCGGAGTTGATGCTGCAGCAGACACAGGTGGATCGCGTGGAGCCGAAGTACCGGGAGTGGCTGGAGAAGTACCCATCCGTCGAGGCGCTGGCCGATGCCGACCTCAACGACGTGAAGCAGACGTGGAAGGGATTGGGGTATAATATCCGCCCGGTGCGGCTGCACAGCATCGCGCGGGAAACGGTGGCGACGTACGGTGGTGAGTTGCCGCGCTCCGCTGAGGCATTGCGTCGCTTTCCGGGCATCGGTCGGTATACGGCGGGCGCTATTGCCAGCTTTGCCTACGGACAGGATGAGCCGTTGCTGGACACCAATGTCCGTCGCGTGCTCTTCCGCATCTTCGTCGCTTCCGGCATGATGAAGAGCACGGCGATGGAACACCACCTCTGGGAGGTGGCGGCACGCGTGTTGCCGAAAGGCCAGGCCTGGGAATTTAACTCGGCGCTGATGGATTTCGGGGCGATGCAGTGCACGGCGCGCACCCCGCGTTGCGCAACGTGCCCCATGGCGGCGTTTTGCCGGTATCGCCGTGCGCAAGCGGCACAAACCGGGCGAAAAGGCGCGTAAACCGCAACATGTACGGTGGGTGTTATTCCCCCTGCTGCGCGTCTGTCGGATTTACCCTGGACACGTTGTGACTTGATGCGACCTTCGAGGAGATCAGGATGCCCAAAGGAATGATTCTTGCGGCAGGGCGGGGCACGCGCCTGGGTCCGCTGACTGCCGCACTGCCCAAACCGCTGATGCCGGTGGCCAACGTCCCGGTGATGGACCGGGGAATGGCGGTGTTGCGCCGGCTGGGCATTACCGACGTGTGCGTGAATATTGCGTATCGCGCCCAGCAGATTCTCGACCGCTATATGGCCGGCGACTGTTATGGCCTGCACCTGCGCTGGTCAGTAGAATCGGAGCCGACCGGCACGGCCGGCGGCCTGAAGTTGATGGAGCGGTACCTGCAGGATGATGTCATCGTGGTGGTGTCCGGCGACGCCATGCTCGATCTCGACCTCGCCCCGCTGGTGCAGGCCCACGAGCAGCATGGCGCACTTGCCACGCTCGCGACGATCACGGTGAACGACCCTTCGCAGTACGGCGTCGTGGTCACCGATCGGGATGGTCGTATCACCAGTTTTCAGGAAAAGCCAGCGCCCGGAACTGAAATCAGCCATCAGGCGAACACCGGCATCTACCTCTTCGCACCGGCCATCTTCGACTTCATCCCACCCTGCCAGTTCTGCGATTTTGCGCTCGATGTGTTCCCCGAAATTCTGTACCGGCAACTCCCCTTTTATGCCTTGCCGCTGGAAGGGTACTGGACGGATATCGGTAATCCCGGGGATTACCTGCAGGCCAACCTCGACTTCCTGGAGGGCGCCATCGCCGATCAAGGCGACGGCGATCGCATCGGGAACTGCCTTATCGCCGCTGACGCCCTCATCAACGGCGCCACCCTGGAGCGCACCGTGGTCGGGCGCGGCGCGGTGATTCCCGCGGGCAGCGTGCTCACGGATTGCGTGGTGTGGCCGCACACCTGCCTGGACGAACCGGTGGAGTTGACGCGCACCGTCCTCACCCCGCAGGGCCTGTACCGGATTCACGAGAAAGAGGCCATCCCGCTGCCCCAGCAGCCTGCCGGGGTGTAGGGCCACGCGCTGCGCGATACGGTTGCCGATCACAGCCATGGTGGCGGCACGCCACACCGATGCGGACAGGGTGTTGCCATGCGATCGGGCGCCGAGATGCGCAACCGCTTTGCCGATGTTCCGGCGTGCTACGGCCGGGCGCTCATCCTTGGCAATCATCCAGACAATAGAGTACAATTCACCGGTGGTGGTCGGCAGCCTTGCGGCCTGCTTCCTGCCGACACGCCTTCGCCCTTTCGGCGCCCCAGAAAGTGTGGTGCAAGGATCTGTTCGCGGATCACGCCGAAGATTTCCATGACGGTCCCACCGCGGAAAGATCAAGCGAGACTGGACAGAGACGTGCAAAACAGTTTCTCAGAATGGAGAGAGATGATGATCGTTGCCCTTGGCGTTGACCATGCCGCCTTCCCATACAAGCAGCCGCTTGCCCAGGACATCGAAGCATTAGGCCACCGCGTGGTGGACTGCGGTACGCAGAACACTGCCTCGGTCGACTATCCAACGATCGCCTTCGCCGTGGCCCATGCCGTGCGTGACGGACAGGCTGATGTGGGTATCTTTCTCTGCGGCACGGGCATTGGTGGGTGCATCGCCGCCAATAAAGTGCGCGGGATTCGCGCCGCGCTCTGCCATGAGGCTTTCACCGCGCGCATGTCGCGCGAGCACAATGATGCCAATATGCTGTGTATCGGTGCGCGCGTGGTGGGGTTGAGCCTGGCGTCCGAAATCGTGCGCACCTGGTTGACCACCCCCTTCAGCGGCGACGAACGCCACGCCCGCCGTGTACGCATGTTGGCCGAGGCGGAAGCGCTCCTGGAGTCACAACCTTCGTAGCTGATTGGATGTACGCGTGATGAATTTTCCAGGACTGCCGCCGGCACTGTTGACGCCGGCGGTGGACTACGAGAAGTTAGGTCTGGTGGGCATGGCGCTGCTGGTGGCGATGTTGCTGGCCGTTGTGCTCACGCCGGTGGCCATGCGATTGGCGAAGCGTGCCGGGGTGATGGATCACCCGCATGCCCGCCGCGTGCATACGCACCCAACGCCGCGCTGGGGCGGGCTGGCCATCTTCGCCGCCTTTGCGTTGACCGTGTTCATCATGGCCCCCTTCCACTGGAACATGGACGGCAACAACCTGCTCAACCCCCGCGTGCTCGGCATTCTTGCCGGCGCGGTGCTGGTGACGGCGCTCGGCGCGTTGGATGATAAGTTCCAGGTGCCGGCAAAGCTGAAGCTGCTCGGCCAGATCCTCGCGGCCTCCGTGCTCGTGTTGCCGGTCTTCGGGGTGCGCATGGTGGTCGCGTTTGATGCTGACCTTCACCCGCTGCTCGGCGCATTGTTGACGGTCCTCTGGGTGGTGGCCGTCACCAATACCATTAATCTCATCGACGGGCTCGACGGCTTGGCGGCGGGCATCTCGGGCATTGCGGCGTTAACCTTTGTGGTGATCAGTGTGACAATGAAGGGCACCATCGGCTTCGCCATTCTGGCAGCGGCGTTGGCCGGCGCCTGCCTGGGATTCCTGCGTTACAACTACCACCCGGCGAAAGTGTTTATGGGCGATGCGGGCAGTCATTTCCTGGGCTTCACCATTGCCGCGCTCTCCGTGCTGCAAAACTGGAAAGTGGCCACCGGCGTGGCCTTTGCCGTGCCCCTGCTCATTCTCGCCGTGCCGATCTTCGACACCACCTTCGCCATCGTGCGCCGCCTGCGCCGCGGCCAGCCGATTTTTAGCCCGGATAAGGGGCACCTGCATCACCGTCTGCTCAATATGGGGCTCAATCAGCAGCAAGTGGTGGTGACCATCTACCTGCTCACGGCGCTGGGCTGCACGCTGGCGTTGCTGCTCGCACGGGCGCGCCTGTGGCCTTGAGCGCACGTTCCCCGAATTTACCGTAAAGTTGACGTCCGCCGGTGCGCGTTTGCCCGGTGGTGTGAGATGATGACAGGGAGGCGTGTGCCGACCTGTTTTCGTTGAGGAGTAGACATGCCGATCACAGTCGTCGCTGTCATGGGCACCCGGCCGGAAGCGGTGAAGATGGCCCCCGTCGTGCGCGCACTGCGCGAGGATGCCGACTTTGCCGTGCAAGTGGTGCTGACGGCCCAACACCGCGAAATGCTGGACCAGGTGCTCCGGCAGTTTGCCTTCACCGGCAATGTTGACCTGAATATTATGCAACCGCGGCAGACGTTGACGCAGATCACGGTGCGCGCGCTGGAGGGGCTGGGCCAGGTCTATGCGGAACTGCAGCCGGACATCGTGCTCGCCCAGGGCGATACCACAACCGTGTTTGCCGCGGCGCTGGCGGCATTTTACGCGCGCATCCCCTTCGGGCATGTGGAAGCCGGGCTGCGCACGTATGATAAGTATTCGCCATACCCGGAGGAAATGAACCGGCAATTGGCGGGCGTGCTGACCGATTGGCATTTCGCGCCCACCGCCGGGTCGCGCGACAACCTGCTGGCGGAGCGTGTTCCGCCCGAGCGGGTCTTCGTCACCGGCAACACGGTCATCGATGCCCTGTTGACCGCGGCGGAGACCAGCACGCTGTCGCCGGAGTTCGCCTGGGCGGATGACGAGGAGGGACCGCTGGTGCTGGTCACCGCGCACCGGCGGGAGAACTGGGGCGAGCCGTTGCGCCAGGCCTGCCTCGGCATGCG
>JAGUZN010000109.1 GCA_020060775.1 Armatimonadota bacterium | reverse complement strand
GGGCTGACGGCGGTGACGCGGCCGCCATGCAGCTCGACGATGGCTTTGACGGTGGCCAGGCCGATGCGCAGACCGCGCACCGCCTCATCGTCAGGCGACGGCGCAAAGGGCGTGAAGAGTGCATTGAGCTCGTCCTGTGCGATGCCGCGTCCGGTGTCACGCACGGTAATCATCGCCTCGTCATCGGTGCGCGCGCCATCGACGGTAATGACGCCGCCGGCATCCGTGAACTTCAGGGCGTTGTCCAGAATGTTACTGATGGCTGTCATTATCCGTTTCCGATCGGCGAAAACGGGGAGCGGTTGCGTGGGCGGCAGCACCTTCAGCGCAATGCCTTGCTCCTGGGCCCGTGAAGCAATATCGCTGAGGACTTCTTCGGTGAGCTGCCAGAGGTCGATGGATTCCTGCTGCAGCTCGAGCTTGCCGTGCATCAAGCGTGACACTTCCAGCAGGTTTTCCAGCATGAGGCGCTGGCTCTCAGCATTGCGGCGGATAATTTCCAGGGCCTGGGGTACGATCTCCGGTATGGATTGCGCCTCGCGCGCCCATCCCAGGATGTTGGTGAGCGGGGTGCGCAGTTCATGGGAGAGCACGGCGAGAAATTGATTTTTCGCGCGATCAGCTTCTTTGAGTGCGGAAATATCCTGGAAAGCCACCACGGTGGCCACCAACTCCCCGTTCACATAGACAGGGGAGGCGAATGAGAGCACCGGCGCCTCCCGGCCATCAGGAAGGCGGAGAACACCCTCAGTTGCCGGCACCACTTCGCCGCGCGCCGCACGGTGCATGGGCCATTGTTCCTGCGGGATCGGGACGTGCGTGTCTGCGGTGACCAGTTCGGCGTTCCACCACGCGGTCGGATCGACCTCGCCGAAGAAGTTATGGCTGGCGCGATTCGCCCGGATAATCTCACCCGACGGCGTGTTGAAGACAATCGGAAACGGCAAGAGCTCGATCGCCGATGAGAGAAAGGCCCGCTCGGTTTCCAGGGCTTCTTCCGCGCGCTTCCGTTCGGTGATATCGGCAAAAATGATGACGAACTCCGGCGTGGCCAGCGGGACGATGGAGACGAGCGCATAACGCTGCTGTGCTGGGTAATCCGTCTCGAACTGTGCAGGCAGGCCGGTGGATACCGCTTTGACAACAGCCGGTAAGTAATCAAGTACCCAATCGCCGAAAATCTCACTGGCGCATCGACCAATCAGCTTGTCGCGAGGGATGCCCGTAAACTGCTCAAATGCAGGATTCACTTCATGAAAGCGCCAGTCCACCGGGTTACCCTGCTCATCGTACACCAGCGTGTGCAGGGCGAACCCCTCGGTCATGTGCTCAAAAATCGAGCGGTAGCGTTCTTCGCTCTCCCGCATCTGTTCCAATGCCTGGCGACGTTCCTGACGCATACGGGCTTCGCGCAATTCACGCTCAACGGTCGGAGCCAATCGGGCCAGCGCACCTTTGAAGATAAAATCATGCGCGCCATGCCGCATCATCGCGATGGCGTCTTCCTCGCGTACTGTCCCGGAGACAATGATGAACGGCAAATCTCGATCGCTCTGCTTCACTACTTCCAGCGCCGCCGACCCGCTGAAATGCGGCAGGCGATAATCCGCCAGCACGAGGTCCCACCGGTGGTCCGCCAGTGCGGCGCGCATGGCTTCGGCGGTTTCGACGCGGGTGAATTCCGGCGCATACCCGGCTTCGCGCAGTTCGCGCAGAATCAGCAGGGTATCATCTTCCGAGTCTTCGACCACCAGCACACGCACCGGGACCGCCACCTCACTGCCTCCATTGCTCTGCGGGACGGCCATTGCGCCCCGGACAACAGCACCTCACACCTGATTTCCCGCATGCACAGTGTAATCTACAATGACTGATACGGGGATTACGAGAACACTAACGCTCGTAGCTCCTCTGTCCCCTTTCGGGAGGCTTGATGATGCGAGCACGGCTGTCCGGGTATCGCCTTTGCTTCATCTGTCCGCTCTACCTGAGTCATGCCCGTTTTCCATGCGCGCGCGTGATGCAACTTGGCCGGGATGTGACACAATGCCGGGCATGATGAGCTTTTAACGCGTCGATCTTGACAGGGAGCGAGGGGGTACCGTGCGATGGAGAAACCCGGGCGTGACGAGATGCCGTCACCATCCGTTCCCCGGCAGTTTCACGCGCGCGGCGTGTCGGCATGGCTATCCAGGGTGGTCGCGGTCTCCGCGTCGGCCTGGGGGACGAGGCAGATGACAGTGGCGCCCGGCTGTGGGGTCGCTTTCGTATCGGCGGTGGCAATCTCTACGCGGTGCTGTTTACTGATGGTGAACAGCAGCAGTGTCGCGTTGCCATGATGCGCGAGGAGACTGGCGTAGTCAAATGATGGCGTGAGGGTGACGGCCTTGATGTCGCCGGCCTGCAAGCGTTGTTGCAGCTGCTCATACCCCAGACCGGTGCCAAAGGCGATGCGGCCATACTGGTTGGTCAGAGGATCTTCCTGTCGCGTGTGCTGGGTATTTTTCATGGCCAGGCGGTAGACCTCCCGGCGTCCGAATATCGGTGAAAAGTGCTGGCACGCCAGGGCATTCACTTCATCGTTGGGCGTACAGGCGAGCAGGCGTCCGATGCCTCCCAGATTCAAATTGGCGGTCACCGATTCGGACAGGATATTCTCGCGCACGGCGGGGAGTCCGGCAAGCTGCGCGGCCGCGACCTGCGGATAGTTCGTATCCACGAGCAATACCGGGATGTCCAGTTTCTGCAGCGCCTGCGCCAGCTCACGCACCCAGGGATGTGCGCCGACGATCAGGAACCCCTGCGGATGCGGCTCAGCAATGCCCAGCCGGCGCGCAAAGGGGAGCGCCAGTGAGCCGTACACCAGCACCGTGCCGATGATGACGAAGAAGGTCAGCGGCACCAGGGTATGCGACCCCGCCATGCCGGCATGCTCCAGGCGCAGGGCAAAGACGGAGGCCACGGCGGCGGCGACGATCCCGCGCGGCGCCATGCCCGCCAGAAAGATCCGCTCGCGCAACCGCATATCGACGCCCAGTGTTGACAGCCAGACGCTGAGCGGACGAATCACCACGATCAGGATAACCAGGAACACCAGGTGCGGCCATCCGATATGCGTGACATCCTGTGCGCTCAAACGAGCCCCCAGCAGGATGAAGAGAATGGCAATGAGCACGACGCGGAGGTTTTCTTTGAATTCCAAAATATGCCGGACATCCACCCAGCGCTGATTGGCCAGCGTAATGCCCATGACGGTAACCGCCAGCAGGCCCGACTCCGCCTGCATCCCGTTCGATGCCGTGTACATCCCGACCACCGCCATCAACGTGACCGGGCTGTGCAAGTGATCCGGAATGAGGAAACGCCGCAACAGGATGATGAGCACGCCGGCGCCGGCCACGCCAAGCAGGCCGCCGATAAGCGCCGTGCGCCCCAGACCGCTTAACAGGTGCCAGGTCGCCTCACCGGCGCTGGAGAGGAACAACACCTCGAAAGCGAGCAGCGCAACGATGGCGCCGATGGGGTCAATGAGAATCCCTTCCCATTTCAGGATGTGCCCGACTTTGCCAACCGGGCGCACCTGCCGCAGCAGCGGTCCGATCACCGTGGGCCCGGTGACAATGAGAATGGCGCCAAACAGCACGGCCAGCGTCATATCGAGGCCGAGGAGCAGGTGCGCGGCGAGGGCGCTGCCCGCCCAGGTGATCACCGCACCGACCGTGATGAGATTACGCACCGCCCGGCCGGCATGGCGCAACTCGCGGAAGTGCAGGCTCATGCCGCCTTCAAAGAGAATGACGGCAACCGCGATGGAGACGAGGGGAAAGAGGGTGTCGCCCAGCAGCAAATCGGGATGCACCCAGTGGAAGACCGGACCGGCGAGAATGCCGAACACCAGCAGCAGGAGAATGGAGGGCAAGCGCAACTGCCAGGCAATCCACTGCGCGCCAATCCCCAGAATCACTATCGCCGCCACACTGAACAGCAAGGCTTCATCCATCGGTGTCCCACCTCTATCCCGGTGAACGCTATGCCTGTTATCGAGCGAGCAGCCATCGCGCGTAAGGATGATGCGGGAAAACGCCCGGGATGTCAATGCGTTCGGGTCTAATATTCCCCTCGGTGAGTAGCGCTACCGCCGTGCATATGCCCAGCGTCAGGCAAGTTCGCAGGCAACGCCTCGCCGGTGGAAAACTTCACATGAGGGTACCATACGGATTGGTAGCGCAAAGGGGGTCGACATGCGCAACATTCGACTGATCGTGCTCATACTCTGCGGCCTGGCCATGACGCCCTGTCTGGCGCAACTGCAGTTTGTCTCTGCCCGCGCCCAACGGGAGAGTGATCGCTCGTCCATCATGGTGATGGCGCGCAATGCGGGGAATACCCCGATCACCATCACTGACCTGCGGCTTGACGGCAAAGCGATTGCCGAGCATATGGTGCAGGATCCGAAGAACCGGAATTACGGCATCGGCGTCGACTGGTGCGAAGCGCGCCCGCGCACGGTGCCGCCCGGCGGCGCGACGATGATCATGCTCGGATCAGTCATCCGCCCGTTGCGCGAGCCGCACCTGAAGCTGGTCGCGGTCACCGATCAGGGTGAGTTCGACCTCACCTGCCCCACACCGCAACTCGAAACGCTGCGCATCGCCTGCGCCGCCTTCAATCAAGAGCGCAACCGACTCACGCTGTACGTGCGCAATGATGGGACTGCGCCCGCCAATCTGCAGCGCATCGTCTTCAGCCATCGCCCGGCCTCTGCGGACATCACGGGCTCGCCGGTGCCGCCGGGCATGCTCGGCACGGTGACCTTAACGTTTGCCGAACCGCTGCCCTTCGGCCAGGACTGTTCCTGCTTCCTCACCGCGGACACCGGCACGGCCACCGCCTGGTTTCGCGCGCATCCCGCCGGCGCTTACACGTATGGCTTCTGGGCGCACCACGCCGATTCCCGCGACCTCGCGGAAAAGAATGTCGATGTGGGATCAACCGTCAACGAACCTCACCCCTACTGGGTCACGGATTTATACAATGCGAAAGATGGCAACTACCCCGAGGCGATGGTGAAGCGGGCGCTCGGGCAGATCAAGGCCGTGATCGATGATCCGAAGAGCTGGGCCTGGTATATGCAGGATGACGCCGGCTGGGGGCGACCGCACCCGCAGAAGCTCATCGAACTCAGTCAGTTCCTGCGAAACAACGGCTCGATGCATATTCAGGCGCTGTGCAATCCGGCGGACAACGAACGCTACGCCTGGCTCATGGAACAAATGGTGAACTATTCCTACCTGGTCACCCACCAGGGCAGCGACCCGGCGTACTTTAGCGGGGGACGGTCCATCGATCTCATGCTCATGCTGAACGAACCGGCGCCGCTCGCCTATCTGGTGGACTCCGTCGGACAGGGCGTACGCTGGATCACCCCCGCCGAAGAGGAGGTCCACAGCTATGCCATGCTCGGCCGCGGCAGCAAGCATAACGGCTGGTTCATGATCCCCTCGGTCTGGGAACAGGGCAGCGGCTGGGGCGGCGGCATTGACGGGTGCGCCACCCGTCCCATGCGCTACCAGGAGGGTGCGACCGCCAATACCCCGCTGTGGCGGCATATCGGCAACATCGCCGGCTTTTTCACGGCAATGGCCCCGTACATCGCCTCCAGCGCGCGCCTGCCGGGACACCTGCGCCCCGACCGCGTGGAGGTGCTGCCGATCCTCTGCAAGGACGACGTAGTGATGACCACCGTGCTGAACCGTCACTTACGCTGCCTCTACCCGCGCGATTTCCCGGAGGGCGGCAACTACGGCGGGGTGAAGCTGCAGCCGTATCGCAATTTCGTTATCACCCATCCGCTGCCGTCGTGGATTAAGCCGGCGAAGGTGCTGGCGTTTGATCATGACCGCGGCCTGCGCGATCTCTCCTTCCAGGCGCTGGACGGGTCAATCCGTATACGCATCGATGCCCTCGACACGGCCACTACCCTGCTCATCTGCCCGAGCGAGGAGGTAGTCCGCGAAGTCACCGTACGCATCAAAGAGAAGGTCAAACCATCTGTAGCCGGCAGCCCGCTGCGACCGGATGTGGTGCAGCAACCGGGCGACGCGCCGAAGCGCGCGTGGGATATGCCGGCGGCCGATCTGCGCTTCCCGGTGCAGATCACAGGGCCAGTGGCTGCCGGCGCCTGGGTGAAGACATCGCTGCCGCTCGACGAACTCGGACCGTATGGACCATTGGGCTATCTCGAGCCCGGATCGGTGCGTGCCTTTGCCAACGGCAAGGCGGTGCCGTCGAAGCTGGACTTCGCCCGGCTGGCCTTTGATCCCGCCCAGGGCGTGGATGCCTGGGCCTACACCGGTGATGCCAACAGCACCCGCTTCCGCACGGTGGATGGCGTACTGCAAATAAGCTCACAATTGCCGGAAGGCAAATACCATCGCCTCACCCTCAAGCAGCCGCTCGACCCGGCGTACGACGTGCTCGAAACCGATACGTTAATTCTGGGAAACTCAGCGTATATGTTCAGTTACGCCGTGACCATTGATGGGAAAAAACAGTCGCGCGTTTCACGGCTGTATACCCATCCCGGGAGCGTTGAGCAGGGGAAGCAGGTGACCGGCTACGCGCGCAATAACCTACGCCAGCTCGTGCGGGAACGCGAGGAGGCCATCCTGCAGGATAACCAGAAGAAGGGCAAGAACGACCCCGCCGACCCGAATGCCGAACCGGTTGACATCTCGCTGGCCTGTCAGGTCTATAACGGCGACTACCACTTCGGCAAAGTCCGCCAGACCAAGAGCCGCCCGGATGTCTACCTGCAGGCGCCCGCCGCCGTACCGGCCGGGCAAGCGCTCACGGCCTACGTCTATTTACGCTACCAGGCCACGCCGAGCGCGGATGGCGATTATCTGGCAGCGGAAGAGCGTCCGCAGGCCGCGGCGACCGCCGCGTGCGGTGCGCTGGAGCCCTTCCGTATTGCCACCCTGCGGCATAAGTTGTCCAAGGACAGCCTGATGCAACTGGCAGTCACCACTGATAGCCAGGCGCACAGCGTGTGGGTGGAGGCGCGCAACGCCGATGGTACCCTGGTGGCCGAACAGCGTTTAGACAGCAAGGATAACCGCGCGTGGACGCTGGCGAAGCCGCTCTCCCTGCCTGCCGATGCCGCGCGTGTCGAGGTAATCGCCGCCGGCATGTCCGGCTGGGTGATCGCCTCGCCGCTGCGCACCCCGGCCCCGCGCCAGAAGTTGCCGGTGATCGCCACGGTGAGCGGGCAAGTGGAAACGATGGCCTGCCCGGCCGATGCCTCCTGGGTGATGGTCGGCGCGGACAAGGTCTACGCGATTGCCCCCAACGGCACGGTGAAGTGGGATCACCATCTGGGCGAATACCGGCGGCAGCAGGAGCGTTTCGGCCCCGGCCGCAATATCGAACAGGTGGGGGTGAACGCTGAGGGAACGACCGCGTTTGCGCGCACCTTCCGTTTTGAGAAGGGCAGCTACCAGCCCGGCGTGCTCGCCCTCTTTGCTCCAGCCACCGGCAAGCCGCTCGGCAAATTGGAGTGCTTCTGGGACACCCCGGCCACCTTCCGCGCCGATGGGACGATCGAGGTCGATCAACAGGGCGCGGACAAGAAGATGACGCCGGTGAGCGTACATCCGACGACCGCCGCCGTGACCCCACTCGATCCCAAGCAACTCAACCGCCGCATCCTGGAGACGAACGGCAAGTACAGTACGCGCATTATCAGTGGACCGGTGACGCCGCTGCCCAACCGCGTCGGCATCTTCGAGGATGCCAAGCAGGTGAGCGTCATCGACCTGCCGCCCTACACCCTGCACCGCCATCTCTTCGCCGACGGGCGCCTGCTGGTGGCCACCACGCAGGGGCTGCTGCAGATGTACGGGCTGGATGGCCAGGTGCTCTGGTCGGTTCGCCGCCCCTACCGCATCGATGACATGTGCGTCTTTGCCGGGCGCAACGAAGTGGCGCTGGCCTATAAGACGTATCCGAACCGCTGGGACTGGCATTGCGTGCCGGTGCTGGAGATTCTCTCGACTCACGACGGATCGTCCATCACCCTGCGCGAAGGCCAGTCCGCTGACGACCTGGGCAACCTGGGCACCGATCTGCAACTCGCCGCCAGCCAGGATGGCGCGCGCATCTATCTGGGCGACCAGACCGGGCGCATCTACCTGTTGCAGCGGTAGGTGTTCTCCTTGAACGAAAGAGGCTCCCGGAATTCCGGGAGCCTCTTTCGTTGCGGTGGTTACACACTTCACGCGGTATACAGCATATACAACCCGCCCAGCAGCACCAGCACGCCGCAGGATTTTTTTACGATGCGCAGGCCGGGAGAGCGCTCGTTCCACTGCATGTAGCGCTGCACGGCCTCGATCGATGTGCCGGCGGCGGCGATCACCCCGCAATGCCCCAGGCCATAGGCGGTGAGCAGCCCGGCGGCGAAGAGCGGATCGCTCGCCCCGGCGCGAAAGGTGACCCCCAGCACGGGAGCCATGAAGGCGAAGGTGCACGGCCCGAGGGCGATGCCGAAGAGCAATCCCAGCAGGAAAGCGGCCGCCAGCCCTCTCCCCGGTCTGGCCACCTGCCCGGCTCCGTTAAAGGAGAGCGGAATCACATCCAGCAGGTGCAGCCCGACCACGAAGAAAATGCCCGCCACCAGGTAATTGCCGTACGGCCCGATATCGCCCGCCATACGCCCCAGTGCCGCCGTCACCCCGCCGAGCAGGGCGATGGTGACAAGGATGCCCAGGGCAAAGAGGGAGGAGAGGGCCAGGGCGCGGCGCGGGGTCAGCTCGCGTTGTTCGGCAATGTAGCCAACGATCAACGGGATACTCGCCAGGTGACACGGGCTGAGCACCACGCTCAACACGCCCCATACCAGTGCGGCAGTGAGCGCGATGACCGGCGCTCCCTGCACGGCGGTCGTCAGTGCGGTGAACAGCGCTGAAAAGGTCGAATCCATCGGTTACCGCACCCCATGCTGTGCCAACTGCTCGACCAGCGCGTCTTTCGCGATGAACCCCACATGCCGGTAGATTTCACGGCCTTTGTCATCGAAGAGGACCAGCACGGGGATGGAGGAGATGCCGTAGCGCGCGGCGAGGATGGACTCGGCGCGGACATCGATCTCCAGCACCGGGCATTTCCCGGCATATGTTTCCTTGAGTTCCTTCAGGATGGGGACCATCATGTCACAGGCCTGACACCCCTGTGCGCCGAATTTGACCAGCGCAGGCTTCCCGGCGCGCCGGGCTTGATCGACGGGATTGTTCAGTTCCGCAGCCGCGCGTGCCGCCACCCAGACGGCATCCAGCTCCACGGTCGTGCGCGCACTCAACGTTCGGATATGGCCATCCACCACTTCCTGGCGCTTTTCATCCAGCAGGTAAGCGCGCAGGTCCTTGGCCACCTGCTCGTAGCTCATGCCCCCCATCATCGCCGTGTTGGCCTCGTAGAAGGCTGTCAATTCCGCATCTGAAACGACGGCGGAGTCGGCGACACTGTTCAGGTACGTGTTGATCAGGCGCTCCTCGGTGAGATCGGCCGTCTCGCCATTCGCCTTCGCGGCCCATGCCCGCGCTTCCGCGACGAGCAACTGGCGGATGGCGAACTGCTCCAGCATGAAGAAGGGGTGTGTTTGCCAGATACCCCTGGCGCGTTCGGGGGCCTTCTCCTGTTCGGCTGCCAGCTGTGCCGCGGTGATGGTCAGCGCGCCTGCGCGCAGCAGACACCCCTCCGGC
>JAGUZN010000229.1 GCA_020060775.1 Armatimonadota bacterium | reverse complement strand
CGCTGCGCGAGCTCGGCACCGGCAAGACACTGAAGACCTTCTCGCTGAAAAAACGTCATGTCTTCGCGATGGCGTTCTCCCCCGATACGACGTGGCTGGCCGTTGTCGCTGGCGATGGCTCGGGCAAAGTGTTGTCGGTCTGGCATCTTCCCGACGGCGCGCAGCAGACGCTGCCCCCCGTGCAGCCGGTCAACCCGAAAGCACCCTGGGCCCCGCATCGCGTGGCCTTTTCGCCGGATGGCTCGCAACTGGCCGTCGCCGGATTCTCGCCCCATACGTTCGGCGAGCTGGAGCGCGAATACGTGCAGATGTGGGAGGCGCCACGCGGCGGCAAACCATGGCGGCTGGCCTGGAAGCGGCTGTTCGAGGGCAACGGGCTCATTGACCTTGCCTTTTCGCCCGACGGCACGCAGCTGGCCGTTGCGGCCTTTCACGTGCAGCGAGAGGCCGCCTGGACGCATCTGTTCGCGCTGGCTGATGGCCGGACACTGGTGACCATCGATCATGCCCTTGGCCCGCTGGCCTTCTCGCGCGATAGCCGCACGCTGGCCGGGATGGATACACAGGAGGTTGCGGTTACCCTCTGGGACGCGGCCACCGGCGCGGTGCGGCGAACCCTCCCCGATGTCCCGTGCGAGTTTACCCCGAATGCCTTTTCCGCCGGCGACCGCCTGCTGGCCACCTGCCACCTGGGCCGCGTCCAGCTCTGGGATGTCGATACCGCTACCCTTCGCGCCACGCTGTGCATCCTCGACAGCACGGTTACCGCCGGCGCGCGTGCCACGGCCTGGATTGCCTACACGCCGGATGGATATTACACCGGCTCCCCGGGCGTCGAACGCTACCTGCGCTGGCGCGTGACGGAAGCCGCCGGTGACCGACTGTACCCGGGCGCGGAGTACCGTGAAGCATACTACCGGCCGAACCTGCTTCAGCCGGCGCCCAACCCGGAATGATGTGCAAGTAATGTGGGCTCTTCAACAGGTGGGGCATTGTTGGATGCCGATTGCCCCCGCAAGTGTGTCAGTATAGCACGTCGGCTCACAGCAAATTGCCCAGTTGGGGGATGAAACGATGCCCCGCGGGACCCATCGGAAGAAGATTAGCTGAACCGCTCGAAATCGCACCCGCGATGAACCCGCGACCAAAACGGCTCGCCCGCTTTGAACCCGCGACCAATAAAAAGGGGATTTGAGCGTAAAATCGAGGATTGCTCTTTATCGCAGCGTACCGGGCGGTACGCGCTACGCAGAATAAAGAAAGACCCCCTGAGACAGGGGGTCTTCTCTAATAATGGTAGCGGGGGCAGGATTTGAACCTGCGACCTTCGGGTTATGAGCCCGACGAGCTTCCGGACTGCTCCACCCCGCGATGTCGTACTTAGTATCGCACAGCTTTCCGCGCGTGTCAAGGGGCCATGGTGTACTTTTCGCACATGAGCATATAGTCACGGCGTGAAGCGGGTGCGTTCGCTGTCTGTTGATGGTGCATCTTCTCCCGCTGCGCCGCAGTGATAGGGGCATAGTATACGCCCTTTGAGGCTAAATGTCACCTTTGTCCGGCCCATGCGCGGAGGATGGTCGTGAGGCGCGATGGCCAGCATGTCGTGCATCGACGCCGGGATGGGAGTGCGGAATGCTGGAACCGTCGTGGGTTTTCCGCTAGAATGACCATGCATTTCCTTTGGGAGGCGAGGACGGCCCATGGATTACTATCCTTTGCGCTTTACACCGATTTACCATGCGAAAGTGTGGGGCGGGCGACGCCTGGCGTCCGTAATGGGCCGTGCGTTGCCCCCCGAGGAGCCCATCGGCGAGTCATGGGAGGTGGCGGATCATCCGCATGGGCGCAGCGTTGTGGCGAATGGACCCCTGCAGGGCAAGTCGCTGCACGATTTGATCATCGCCGATCCCGGAGGCGTGCTGGGGACACGCGGTATGCGCCAAGGGGCGGACCGTTTTCCACTGCTGATCAAATATATTGACGCGACGGATGATCTTTCCGTGCAGGTGCATCCTGCCGATGAATACGCCTGGGCGCATGCGGGTGAGCCGGGGAAGACGGAGATGTGGTTCGTGCTGGCGGCTGATCCGGGTGCGACGCTGATTGCCGGGCTCGAACCCGGTGTCACGGCCGAGCAGTTCCGCGCAGCACTGAACTCCGGCGATCCCGCGGCTTTGTTGCACCGCGTGCCCGTGCAGGCGGGCGATGCCATTTCCATCCCCGCCGGCCGCATTCACGCGATCACTCCCGGTTTGCTGATCCTGGAGATTCAGCAGAACTCGGACATCACCTATCGCCTGTACGACTGGGGACGCGTGGGGCTGGATGGCCAGCCGCGAGAGCTGCACGTGGAGGAAGCACTGGCGGTGACGAACTGGCAGGACTATGCCCCTGATGTTGCGCATCCAACGGTCGAAGTGCTGGATGGGGTGCGCACGGCGCTGCTGGCCACCTGCCCGTACTTCGCGGTGGAGTGGTACTCCCTCGACCGGGGGCATGATTATACCTTCGATGGCGGCAGCTTTCACGTGGTGAACGTGGTGCAGGGGCAGGGGACTTTGCGCTGGCCCGGTGGAGAGATGCGGCTGGCCTTTGGCGATAGCTTACTGGCGCCGGCAGCCTTGACGGCGTTACATGTCGAGCCTGACGGCACGCTCGATCTCGTTATCTCATCTGCGCCGTAACCATCGTTTTCTACTTCGATTTCCAGCGCGGGGAGCGGCATGCGTTCCCCGCGTTTTGCTGTTGCGGTGGGTTCGCATGCATTCAGCAGACCCCTCTCATTCCGCATTTTTCTTTCGCTCATACGCCTCGCATTTGGGTTTAGGCTCAGTCGGGTAGGGTAGTAATGCTGTGACGTTACCTCACCCAACACACATGTTCCCCCTCATGGTATGGGTGACGCGATGCATGTTCGCTGACCCGGTTTCCGAGCAATACGCGTCTCCCTCGCAGTCGTTGTCGCGGTCTCACTGTCAGCACTAGACAAAGGAGGAGACATGTCTGTTTGTCGCCTGCGTTGGCCGGTCTTGTTGTTCGCCCTGATGCTTCCCCTCATGGCGATCATCCCGGCACTCGCACAAACGGCGGTCATTCGGATCGCCGGAATCTCGCCCAGCACGATCAACCCTTCGGTCGGGCAAACTGCCAAAGTGACCTATCAGGTCTCGACAAAATTAGGTTATTGCCGCATATATGTGCGGAATAGCGCTGGCCGCGAAGTGCGCGGCATCGTGACGTATCGCAACATGAGCGCCAGTTCCTATACGACGTATTGGAACGGCAAGGACAACTACGGCCGTAATGTGCCGGACGGCACCTACACCATTGTGTTCGATGGTCGGTATCCGACATCTTCTGCCACCGGCACGATTATGGTGAGCAGCGGTTCATCCACGCCTACCCCGACGCCCACACCCACCCCGACGCCCAATCCTAGCGGTGGATTTACGGTGACGAGTGTGCTTCCGTCGCCGATAGACCCGAGCAAGGGCGACGTGGCGAAGGTCACCTACACCGTGCCGACCACCGCCAACTTCCGCATGTACGTGCGCAACAGTGCGGGCAGCGAAGTGCGCGGCATTGTGACCTACAAGAACATGCCTGCCGGCACGCACACCCGCGACTGGGACGGCAAAGGCAATGACGGCAAGGTAGTGCCGAACGGCACGTACACCGTGGTCATCGAAGGCACCACGTCGACCGGCACCTCGCTCAGCACGGGCACCGGCACCGTGAGTGTCTCTGTGGCCACTGCCCCCCCGCCTCCCGCCGATCCGACGGGTGCGTTCAACGTCACAGGCATCAGCCCGTCGCCCTTCGACCCGAGCAAGGGTGAAATGACGAAGGTCACCTACACCGTGCCGGAAACCGCCAACTTCCGCATGTACGTGCGCAACAGCGCGGGCACGGAAGTGCGCGGCCTTGTGACCTACAAGAATATGCCCGCCGGCACGCAGACGCGCGACTGGGACGGCAAGGGCAATGACGGCAAGGTAGTGCCGAACGGCACGTACACCGTGGTGATTGAAGGTACCACGGCCACCGGCAGCGCACTGACCACCGGCACCGGCACGGTTGCGGTGATGGTGGCCAGCACGCCGCCGCCGCCCACGCCGCCGCCGCCCGTCGTTACCCCGACCGGCACTCTTGGT
>JAGUZN010000083.1 GCA_020060775.1 Armatimonadota bacterium | reverse complement strand
GCTCTTCCGATCTCGCGTTGGCGCTGGCCTGCTGGCTGCAGCGGCCGCCGGCGCCCACAACGGTGGTGACCGCGCCGCCGACAATTACGCTCGATGTGCCCACGCCCGCTGTTGCGCCCTCCGCACCCGTGTCCACGGAACCACCGGACAAGGTGATCGCGCCCCCCGCGCCGAACACGACGGTAGTGCGGCGGTCGCGGCGCGTGCCGACGAACCTGCCACGGGAGAGCGACCCGGTCGAAGTCGACCCGACGGTCGCTTTGGAAGAGCATCTGGCCGAAATTGATCCGGTGATGTGGGCGTCGGTGACGGTGGCCTGCGCCGTGCCGGATAGCCCGGCTATACGCACGACAACCACCACAAGCTCCCGTGTGGATGCGGATGCGCCAATGTTACGAAGTGAAGTGCGTCCAGACGAAGCTCTGCCCGATGCCGCCGCGCACGCCTGTCCACCAGAGCCTGAGGCGGCGGTGCTGGCGGCATTGATGGAGATCCCATAAACGATTCGACCAAGAGGTATGTCATGCGGACGTGGTTGACGATTTGCGGATTATTGGTGATTTGCAGCGTGAGTCTCACCGCCGTGCTCTCGGCGGATGATCTGCCGCAACTCTTCGTGGTGAACTCACTGTCGAACGACGTCTCGGCTATCGACCTGCAGGCCGAGGCGCTCATCGGGGCCATCCCGCTGGGCATGCGCGGCTACGACATCGCGGTGCACGGCAACATCGCCTACATCACCTCCGCGCCCGTGCAGGAGGGCAAAACGCCGCCGGCGCTGCTGGTCGTCGATCTCGTCGCCCGGCAGGTGAAAGATGCCATCCCACTGCCCATCTCGCCGCTCGCCACGGTCCACGTGCGATCCGCAGGCAAGCAGGCCGTGGTGGTGACGGCGGCGCCGCCCGGCCTGCGCAACGAGCAGCGCGGGCAGGTGCTCTTCGTGGACGTGACCACGAAGCAAGTGGCGAAGGCGCTGAACGTTGGGTTGAATCCACTAGCCAGCGCCATCACCCCGGATGGCCGCATACTCTACACCGCGGATTGGGGCAGCCGTACCATCACCGTCGTGGACCTGGAGGCCGCACGTCTGCAGGACAGCATCCCCATGGGCATGGCCACCACGCGCGTGCTCGCCATGTGCCCTGACGGCCGCAAGCTCTATACCCTGCTCGAACGCCTGCCGGTGGTGGCCCAACAGACCGCCAATTTCAATCAAAACATTGCCAATGCCCAGACGAATGTGCGGCAACAGGTGCAGACGGCGGGGGATACAGCCCTGTGGGAAATCGATACCGCCACCAATGCCGTTGAAAAGTTCCCCTTTGCGGGCATCAGCCAGGCGCTGGCGGCGGCGGTCAGCCCGAATAACCAGCGGCTGTATCTGTACGGGCGCGCCGAGACAGGAGCACAGGCATCCGCTGACCAGCAATACACGCTGGTGAGTGTGGATGTGCGCACGAAAAAAATAGTGCAACAGTATGGCGACTTCGGTTTCCTCTCCACCCTCCTGGTGAGCGGCGACGGCAAGAAGCTCTACCTGGTGGGCACCCCCGGCGACCCGCAGAAAGAAGAGCGTGTCCAGCAGAGCTACACCGCGCGCAACCGTGTCGCGGTTGAGCCGCAACAGCAAACGGCGCAGGTCGCCGATACCGTGCAGGACTTGAGCCGGTTGAAGAAAACGGTCACCATCGTCGATGCCGGCACCGGCAAAGTGGAAAAGGTGCTGACCGTGGGCAGCTTCCCCCGCGGCGCCGCCATCCGTGAACCATAGTTCGGTCGGTGGACATGGCATCCGCTCATCCGGCGGTTCCTCCGGGGAGCGCCCGCATTGTCGATGTACTACAAAGTTGCTAGAATAAGGCAGTGTACAGCTCCGGGAGACTTACGCGATGAACGTCCTGTTCTTCATGTCTGACCAGCACCACGCTGGCTGTCTGGGCAGCGCCGGCCATCCGCTCGTGCAGACGCCGTGCCTGGATGCCCTGGCGCAGCAAGGCGTATCATTTAACCGCATGTACGCCTGCAGCCCGATTTGCGGCCCGAGCCGCACCTCGTTTTTCACCGGCACGTACGTCAATACCCATCGCCACTACCAGAATGACGGCGATCTCTTCCGCAAATTGCCCTCCATCCCCTCGGAGCTGAAGCAGGCGGGCTACACGGCGATCCAGGCGGGAAAAGATCACCTCCCGCCGGCAACATCCGAAGACTTCGACACCATGTGGAGCTGGAAGACCTGGGAGCGCTACCTCGATGCCAACGGGTTCGGCGAGGTCGCGCGGACGCCCGGATTCGACGGGTTTATCCCCCACACCAATCGTATGACGCCCACGCTGCTCAAGCAGTTCACCTCCTACGTCTCCGAGCTGCCCGAAGAGGAGCACAGCGAGGCATGGACCGCCAGCCGCGTCATTGATTTTCTGCAGTCTCCCGAGGCCAAACGCCAGCCCTTCTTCATCTGGTGCAGCTTCGAGCGCCCACATGGTCCTTACTGTCCGCCGGCTAATTACGATGCCCTATACAATCCGGACGATATCCCCATCGACTGGGAGGGGCTCGAGCGCCTGCAGGCCTGCCAGTTGATGAACCGTCCGATGATTGAAGAATTCTGGAACGTCGGATCGGTACGGCATGACCACGCCATCTTCCAGAAAGCGGTCTGCCGGTATCTCGCTCTCGTCACCTTCATCGACCGGCAGGTGGGACGCGTCATGGACGCGCTGGCCGCCCAGGGATTGGATGACGAGACCATCGTCGTCTACACCGCGGACCACGGCGATTGGGCGGGGAATTATGGCATGCTGGGCAAGCAGATCCCCGGCTATGAGGATATCATCCGCATCCCCTTCATCTACCGCGACCCCACGCGCACCGGCGACGACGGCCGCGTCGTGGAAGGGATGTATCAGAACGTCGATCTCTTCCCATCGCTGCTGGACCGGCTCGACCTCCCCATCCCGCCCACCGTGCAGGGGCAGAGCTTCCTTCCTGCGCTGGACGGCTACCCCGGTTCATCACGACGGTATATCTTCTCCGAGACGAGCATGGAAAAGACCATCGCCTCGCGCGATTGGAAGCTGACCTACTACGTGCGCCACCCCGAGCGCGGGCAGCTCTTCCGCATGGGCGCGCATCCCGATGAAACGACCAACCGCTGGGACGATCCCGCCTGCGCCCCGGTGAAGCTGGAGCTCACGCAACAGCTCCTGGCCTGGATGATCAGGTGCGAGCAGCCGGACGCCATGTGCACGCTGTGGGAGGAGTACCTCGATACGCCGTGGTATCGCTGGCTGGCCAACCAGCCCAAGCAGGTTGCCATTCCTGAACCCTCGCTGCGCAATGAAGTGTAGCCATCGCGAGTAGGGGCGCAGCACTCGCTCAAAGATCGGCAGCCCGATACGCCTGACCACAGGGCGGAACTCGCGGCACGCGTGTAGCAGAACGGGAACAGCGGCCACCACGTGGTCGTGGATTGCTGTTCCACCCGCGCCGTTCATCGCCTACACTGTCCCCAGAAGTTTGTTTCGGGAGGGGAATGTGATGGACGGAATGCCTCCGGTCACCAAATGCGAAGTCGAGAACTGTTTCTACAACCGCGACCTGCAGTGCCACGCTCCGGCGATCAATGTCGGCGGCGAGCACCCGAACTGCGACACCTTCATCCCGATGGGCAACCATATCGGACGCCAGGGCACCGGCACCGTCGGCGCATGCCACGTCAGCCAGTGTGAGTATAATGCCGATCTCACCTGCGTCGCCAACGGCATCGTCGTGACGCATCACGCCGACCACGCGGACTGCGAAACCTACGAACCTCGCGGATAACGCGTCTACAGTTGTGGGGCATAACTTTTTGCACCGCCTCGTGGAGATAGCGTGGCGGTGCCTTGTCGTCTGCTTCCACATGCCGGCGCTATATCCTCCACCTATTGACAGCACTTAACCGCATAACTACAATCAGGTAAAATTGCTCGCCGGCCTGCCCCTCTGGTGAGATGCTGCCCCGAAAATGTCCGTGCGATGCACGGAGACTTATCCCGTACCTGGGAGGAACGCGTTGACGCTCTCGCGTAGCTTCACTGTCGTGCTGTGTCTCGCCACGGCCGTCATCTCTTCGGCAACCGTCTTCTACGAGCAGGCACTGCCAACCGCCCATGTATCGCAGGTTTCGACCGCGCAGATCGGGACGTGGCAAACTGCCGGATGGACGGTGGAGGCGTGCGAACTGCCTGAAGGGTGGGCTCCCCTCGGGCGCGATGGCGTGCTGCGCGTCTTCACCGATGATGACGGGAGCAAGGGCGTGCATTTCCGCGGTCAGCTCACCATCCCCGCGGCGCGTATGCCGGGCAGCGGTTGGCTGGTGGTGTCCATCAAGGCACGGCGGGGCTCGGTGGCGCTGGCGGGCCCGGTCTACGGTGGTCCGAACGGCGGCATGCTGGGGTGGGTGAACCTGCCAGCGGCCGAGAGCGGCCCGGAG
>JAGUZN010000272.1 GCA_020060775.1 Armatimonadota bacterium | reverse complement strand
TCGGCGCGGTCAGCGATGCCGTGCTGCGCGCCTACCTGGGCTACGACATCGGCGTGGCCATCACCGGCCAGGAAGATGTGCCGCTCACCGTGATCCTCACCGAGGGGTTCGGCAGCCTTGCCATGGCCGATCGCACCTTCCAGTTGCTCTCCGCGCTGCAGGGGCTGGAAGCCTCCATCAACGGCGCCACGCAAATCCGCGCCGGCGTCATCCGCCCCGAGATTATCGTGCCCGAGCAACAGGTGACCGACGTGCAGGAGACCGAGGCTGAACGCAGCAGCGAGTTGCGCCCGGGCATTCGCGTGCGTCTCATTCGCGAGCCGTACTTCGGGCAGTTTGCCACCATCACCGCACTGCCCTCTGAACTCGTGCGCATTGAAACGGAAGCGATGGTGCGCGTCGCTGATGTGATGTTGGAGGATGGTCAGACCGTACAGGTGCCGCGCGCCAACGTGGAAATCATTGAGGAGTGAGTCGCGCGGATGCATACACTGGTGGATGCCCACTGCCACCTGAACAGCCCGCTCTTCGCCGGACGCCTCGACGCCGTGCTCGCACGGGCGCACGCAGCCGGCGTGACGCGCGTCGTCGTCCCTGCCTGGGATGAGGAGAGCGCCCATCGCGCGCTCGCGCTGGCCGAAGCCTACCCCGGCATCTATCCGGCGGTGGGGCTGCATCCGTGGTTTGCCGACGCCGTGCCGAATCTCGACTGGCTGCCCGCCCTGCTCGACCACCCCGCCGTCATCGCCGTCGGCGAGATCGGCATCGACACCAGTGCGGCCACCGATCCCGCACTGCAGGAGGAGGTGTACCGCGCACAACTGACCCTCGCCGCCGAGCGTGACCTGCCGATCGTCCTGCATGCCCACCGCGGGTGGGATCGCCTGCTCGCCGGTCTGTATGACTTCCCCACCGTGCGCGGCGTCGCCCATGCCTTCTCCGCCAGCCGTGAGGTGCTGGATCTGTGCGTGCGCCGGGGGCTCTATATTTCCTTTGCCGGCATGGTCACCCGGCGCAATTCCCGCCGCGCGCATGAAGCGGCGCAACATGTGCCCCTCGACCGCCTGCTGCTCGAAACCGATGCGCCCTACATGGCCATGAAGGATCTTCCCGCCGAGCACAGCGAGCCCGCCTGCCTCACCCGCGTGCTTGACTTCGTCGCCGCCCTGCGCGGCGAATCCGCCGACCACCTCGTCCCCCACCTCTGGCACAACGCCCAAACCCTCTTCCGCTGGCGATCTGGTACAATTAGGTGAAGGAGCGATTGCCATGGCAGTGAGGCACATGATCACCGCTCTCCTGAGCGTGCTGTTGGCTGGGATAGTTTATGCAGACCCTTATGCCCCTCCCGTGACGCCTACCGCACAGCGTGATGGGTTCAAAGGTCCCGTGCGTGAGGTGCGGGAAGAGAGCGGGAGAAGCACCTGGCAGGATGACCGTTGGGTGATTACCTCTGACCGAACGACGTTGCTCCGGCGTTACGATGATGCCGGTCGTCTGATCTACCGTGGACAGCATCAACTCTACAATACCGGGAGCATCGATGAGTACCATTACGATGCGGAAGGTCGCATGCTCACGCGATACCATCAACGTCTCGGTCCTACACATGGTTGCATAGTATCCCCGAGAACAGATCACGTCGCCTACACCTACGGAAGCGATGGGCAATTAGTTCGCATATTTCAAACGATACAAATGCCGAGCCTAACATCGCCTGCGGAAGAGGAGCATCGGTTTACCTACTGGCTGATCTCTGTTATTCGCTATGACCAGCATGGACGGCGCATCGAAGCCGAGACCATACGTGATAACGGAAAGTCCCAGGGTCAGGCGGTCGAGAGACGAGTCAAATGGCAGTATGACGGTCAAGGGAGAGAAATTGCGCAAATCACCTTAGACCACCAGGGGAATGAGACAGGCAGGGTGACCAGGACGTATACTGAGGATGGTGGTCTCCTGATCGAGGGTACTGATCGGCTAAGTCAAACAACTGAACGGTTTGATGCCCGGGGACGGACGATTGAAACCTCTCGGATATTGCACCTGTATGATGAGCAAGAACAGCAGGAACGCACAGTGACAGCGTATTCCGATAAGGGCAAGGAAGTGACTCGTGAGTTTATCAACCTGCGCGGGGGCACGGTGGAATCAACTTATACGCATAAAGATTACTACGATGTTGCTGACAAGTTACTAATGCGAGTTACCAGTGATCCTTCAGGCCTGCAGTCAATGTCTGTATATGCGTATGATACACGCGGCAATCTCAACATCATCACCCGGTGCGCCTGGCGTGATGCGCAAAGGGACATCCCTGCGGGCTGGCGAGCATATGCATCTCCACAGTATTACGGCTACACGTATGACGATCACGGTAACTGGGTGTCGTTGATCCGACATAGGGTGAGTGCCTATGGCGGTCACGATCCAATAATGGAGAATGGCAGGATCAAAACGAATGATGAATACACCACGCGACAGATCGTCTACCGGGATGCATCATCGGCCAACGCAGGCAAGTAATGCCCCTGTACGGTGACAGCCAGCCATCCCCAAACCCTCTTCCGCTGGTAGCACGGCGGTACTGTTACCGCAGGCGCGTTACTCCTTCGGCGCGAGGTAGGGTGCCAGGTCCTGCTGGAGCACCGGCGATTCAACCCCGCCCATCGGTGCGGTCTCGGCGAGGAGGCGCGGGGTAATCACGATGACGACCTCCGACTGCGTCTCGCTGCGCACCGTGCGTTTGAACAGGCCACCCAACAAGGGGATACTGCTGAGGACGGGCACGCGAGACACCGTATCGCGTGTGAATGAGTTGGTGAGACCTCCGATGATGATGCTCTGCCCGTTCGGCACGCGTAGCGTGGTGTTGGCACGGCGCACGGTAATCTCCGGCAACCCGTTGGCGCCTTTGCCGGTCACATCGCGCACTTCCGGTGCAACCTGCAGGGCAATCTCGTTGCCCTCCGCAAGCACGCGTGGGGTAATGCGCAGGATGATGCCCGACTTAATCTGTTGTAAGCTGGAGTACGGATTATTCGTGGGGCCGGAAGTGATCACGAAATAATTTTCCTTGCCGGCCTCCAACTCCGCCGTATAGCCGTCGGCAGCCGCCACGCGCGGATTGGCCCGCAAATGGGCGACGCCTTTAGTGAACAGCGCGGTGAGCGCCACCATCTCGGTGTTGGCGATGGTGGAATACACCAGGTTGGGCCCGCCGCTCGTGAGGTCCTGTCTGAAATGCTCGGAATTCCAGTCGATGCCGAGATTTTTCAAGTCATCGCGCGCAATCTCCACCACCGCCGCCTCCAGCATCACCTGGCGCGGCGCACGGTCAATCTGCGCAATGTCCGCCTTGATGCGTGGCAGCAACGTTCTCGGCGCCGTGATAATCAGTTGGTACGACTCGCGCACCGGTGACTGTTTCTCTGCGGATTGACTGGCCGGCGCTGATTTGGTTTCCTTCCCCGCAGAGTACCCCGCCGCGCTGAGGAAGTTGCCGTACAGGCTGCCGAGCATGCTCATCACTTCGGACGGCTTGATGTAGTTGAGTTGGATCACCTCGGTGGTGCAGAGGAGAGAGAAGTTGGGATTGCTCGGATCAGCAGCGCCAATTAAATAATAGCCCCCATCCATCTTCCGATAAGCAAGGCCAGCACTGCTCAATACGATGGTCAGCGCCTGTTCCAGCGGCACACGCTGCAGGTCCGCGCTCACCGAGCCCTGCACTGTCATGTCGGGAATCAGCGACACGCCGGTCTGCGCCGCAATATCGGCCAGCGCCTGCCGGAGGTCTGACTCCGCGAAGATATTGGTCACCAGCGGCTCACCCTGCTCATTGCGGGCAATCTCCGCGGTGTGCGCCACGCTCCCCCCTGCCAGCATGAACAGGCAGAGCATGAAGCTGAGTACGCATGTCCCAAGCCATGGACGCGACTGAGTACGGCTGACAACGGCAAATGACATGTGCATATCTCTACTCCTTCGAATAGCGGGACGATTGCTGCTTCAACTGCGACGCGGACGCGTCAACAGGTGCGGCTCGCATTCCTTGTGATCGAGCACATCTCTCCATCCCTGGAGCCGTGTGTCCCGCAGACTTCACATCGTTCTTTGACAATGGTGCACGATGAGAGAGCACCGTATTCTGCCTGCTTAGCGCGACCGATTACTGCGCTACCGGGTTGGTGGTATTCGGCTCAGGAACCGTAGCTGGTTGCGGCACATCCGCTTCAGCGGGCGGCGTTACTTCCGCCGGAGGCGCCTCTGCTGCATCGGGAGGCGTTACTTCCGCCGGAGGCGCCTCTGCTGCGTCGGCCGGCGGCTGCGCAGCCTCTGGGAGCTGTTCCTTATCGACGATCGTGACGACCCGCACCTCGTCTTTCACCACCACATTGATCGGCAGCTCCAGCGTGGTAATCTTTGCTTCCGACTTCATGTACACCGTCACGGTATAGTTACCCTCTTCCACCTTGCTGAGGTTGAACTCGCCTGAGAATACAATCATCGACAAGGGCAGCACGCGAGCCTTTTCCGCGGTCATAGTTGTGCTGGCCACGCCGTCACCCGCAAAGGTGGTGACCCCTGCGGTCGCCGTCGGCTCCAGATGAATGTTCCCGACATTGGCATACTTGGCGGTCACGGTGTACTTGTTGGTGTCGAGTTCATCAATTTCAATCGTAACGCCCTGGGCCCTGGGGGTAGAGGGCAGCCTGCCATTGCGCACCCACACCGGCACGCGCCAGTCTCCGGTGCCCTGCCCTTCATTGTTCGTCGCCACAAAGAGGAGGTTGGCGTAATAATTCGGAGTCACCGTTTCCTCTTCCGGATGATTGAGGATAATGCGCACGGCCTTCCGGCGCCCGGGCTGCAGCGTGAACTCCCGTGGTTCCACCGTGGCCCATTTCGTACAGCTCAAGTCCGTGCCCTTCACGGTGCCCATCGTCACCCCATCAAGTTCTTTGGGCATCATCAATCCACACCGCACATTGGCGACATCCACGCCATTATTCGTCACCGTCACCACCGCGGAACGCATCGCATTGGGCGTCGATCGGATCTCCAGGTTATCAGGGGTGAACGTCAACGCCGCGTCTTCGATGAGACTCTTCACGTTCGGGTCGCCGGCGAAATCGACAATCCGCTCCACCCGCCCTTTATAGCGGCCGGCCAGCGTCAGATAGGCCTGCAACTTGTACTTTCCGGGCGGCAAACTGCGCCTGATATCCTGTGCAATATTGATAGTATAGCCCGGAAGCAGGGCAACATTTTCTCCGACATCGGTCTGCAGCACCTGTCGCCAGGCATTCTTCACCATGGCGAACACCGTCATCCGCCCATGGACGCGCCCGAACGTCTCACCGGAATTGCACACGCTCAACACCACATGGGTCGTCGCCGGATGATCCTTATCTTTAGGGTGGAAACGCATGGAGGCATCGACCGGCGCAATCCGCTCGCGCGCGGGCGTACCTTGAATCGTAATGAGGATGGGCACCGTGAACTGCACCACGAGCGCAAGTTCTTTGGGCTTCAGGTTCTCCGGCGGTTTATTGCGCACGCGCAGTGCGGCGCTGTAAAACCCATGCACACCGAGGGGGACCTTGATCTTCAAGTTGACCTTCCCCGACATGAGCGGCGGGATGTCGAGTTCGGTGCTGTCGAGCTTGAGCCAGGGGAAACAGGATCGTGCCGCCGTGGTCGAACGCTCGTCTGTCGGTTCCAGCAGCTTCGCCCCGCCGCTGTCCTGTTGTCCCAGCCCCCCCGAGATGACCTCTATCTTGAGCAGCCGCTCGGTGGCATTACGCACCTCGATCTGTGTCTCGATCGCCTCTCCGCGACGCGCCGAGAGTTCCAGCACGGCAGGCTTCACCATAAACCCCTGCGCCTGCGCTGATACGGCGCCGCTGATGATCACCAACAATAGCGCGAACCACTGAAGTCCAGCTTTCATCACGTTCCGGTTATGCATGCCATTCCTCCGAATAGTCAGTAACAGTACAGCGATCAGGAGTATGAGAAACACCAGTTCATGGTAACTTCGCGTGTCTCAAGAGCACACGCAGGCAGATGATCGGGAGCACCCGTCGCATCTGCCTGCGCCTGGGGGCGAAAAATCTGTGTGGCCGCTGCAGCTAAATCGCCGCGACATCGATCGTCAACACTCCGCCTTCATAGCGCCCGGCAGGGGTATGCACGGTCACGCCCTTCACATGCACTTTGATGCCGTTGCGAAGCGTGCCAGCTCCATTGAGGTGAAGGATCTCCCCCCCAGGTTGAAATGACCACTCCCAGAGGAGGCTCGGCGCGTTCGGGGGCGGGGTAACGTTGGCGGTCACGGTGGCATCGCACGTGTGCGTCACGGTGAACTTGACCACCTGCGCCGCGCTGGTATAGTCGGCCTCCACATCCAGCCAGATCGGCACATGTTCATCAAATTGAATATGCACATACGGCTCAGCCGTCGGGGGCGGTGGAGTCGGTTTCGCTGAAACGGGAACAGCCGCACCAAGGCACAGCAGCGCGACAGCCAACAACATGGATCGCGTGACAACGGTCATGGTCTCTGCTCCCCCTTTCTGCATCGCTCGCATCGATGCACAATGTCAAGCCTTCGACTCCCGGACATTGCCGGGAGTCGAAGGTCGTGTAGGTTTACAACGCGTCGATGAAAATCTCCATCAACCCGCCCTCGTAATGTCCTGCGGGCTCGTTAATGCTGATATTTTCAACTTTGACGCGTACGTGGCGGACGTCTTCGCCGGGGCCGGCCACGTTGTATCCCTGACCACCACCCAGCGTGAAGTTCCACGACCAAGTTCCGGGCGAACCCGGAGGCGGCATGAACGCGCCACTGATATGGGCGTTGCAGTTATAGTTCGCACGGAATTTCTTCAGGTCGGTGCCCAAAGTCTCGGTCGCTTCTACATCGAGGTAGAACTCATCGGAATCCTCGAAGTGGATCATGACCCACCGGGCGATATCGAGTGTGACCACTCTGCTATCCGAGTCGTACGTGATCGGTTCCGCGCTTGCGCGAAGCCCACCCAGCACCGCCACGGACAGCAATAACAGGCACACGGTCATATGTCGCATCATCGATATCTCCTCCTTGTCACCCATCGCGAGCAGACGATGTGCGGTCCGTTGTACGGGAGTGTGATGGGCCACAGGGATGCTCATCCATTATTCCTGCTTTTTGGCCAATATTCCCATCCCATACGGTTGGTGTACAGACCGGACACAGCATATCCCCGGCATGCACACGACAACAACGAAGTTAGAACGCCAGGATGTCGACGAACACGGTGGCCGCATTCTCGTACAGTCCGGCCGCATCATTGATGGTGATGCCGGAAACCGACACGGTAATGGTGTCCAGCTCTTCCCCGGTGCCGGTGAAGAGGCGATAGAAATCCCCGGTGCTGCCGAAGGTCGCATTC
>JAGUZN010000164.1 GCA_020060775.1 Armatimonadota bacterium | reverse complement strand
GCAATCTCGATACCCGGCAGGAATTCACCGCCTGCGTGATCAAACCCGGCGAACTGGTCATGGTTCGCTAACCGCATGAAGGAGACTGCTATGCAACGTCTTGCCACATATCTGCTGACCGGCCTGCTCATCTTCCAGCTCGCCGCCGCCGCTGGCGCGACGAGTCTGTGGACGGATGACAGCCAATCCATGTGCCGGGACACCCGCGCCCGTGCGGTGGGCGACCTGCTGACGGTGGTCATCACCCAGCAATCGATTGCCTCTACCTCGGCCAAACATGCCACCAGCAAAGGCATCGATGTCAGCGCCGAGGCGGGCAGCGGATGGTTCTCCCGCTTTTCCGGATTGGGGACGAACGGCAGCCGTACGACCAACGGCTCCGGCTCCTCGGTCGCCGATACCCGCTTCCTGGACCGGATGACGGTGACCATTACCGAGGTATTGCCCAACGGCATCCTGCGCATACAGGGCAGCCGCTGCATGAAGATGGAACAGGATGAACTGCTCCTCAACTTCAGCGGCACCATTCGCCCCGAGGACATCCAGCCCGATAACACCGTCTCGTCAACCGCCGTCGCCGACCTCTTCATCGAGGCCAAAGGCAACGGCCCCATTGCCGAAAAACAGCGCACCGGCATTATCGGCACGCTGCTCTCCATCCTCTGGTAAACGAGAAATCACGCGTCTGCAACGCGAGAGGATACTGCGATGACACGAATCGGTTTGATCAGTCTACTCGTCATGGTCGGTGCGGTATGTGCGCTGGCGCAAACGGCTGCGGAGCCGGGCATCCCTGCCCCCGATGCGCGGGTCGTTAACGACATCCCGGTCGTGCACCCCATGCAGGCCCAGGTGGTGGCACGCGTTAAAGATGTGGCCCGCGTGCAACAGGCCCGCGACAACCAACTCTATGGCTACGGCCTGGTGGTCGGCTTGAACGGCACCGGCGACACCACCCAGACCCAGTTCACCACCCAGGCACTGGGGAACATGCTGCGCCGTCTGGGCATCGTAGTGGATGCCGAGCGCCTGAAGGTGAAAAATGTGGCGGCCGTCATGATCACCGCCATTATCCCGCCCTTTGTGAAATCAGGCGACCGCCTCGATGTCACGGTCAGTTCCCTCGGCGACGCCACCAGCCTGCAGGGGGGCGTGTTGCTGCAAACGCCGTTGACCGGCGCTGATGGCCGCGTGTACATCGTCGCGCAGGGGCCGGTCTCCCTCGGCGGCTACTCCGCCGAATCACGCGGCGCGTCGAAAAGCAGTGGCCACCCCACCGTGGGGCGCATCCCCGGCGGCGCACTGGTGGAACGGGAGATCCCCACCGAACTCACCGTGAATAATCGCCTGAGCTTCGCGCTCAATCAGCCGGACTTCGCCACGGCCGCGCGCATGGCGACCGCCATCAACGACCAGTTTGACGGCCTTGCCCATGCCCGCGATGCCGCCACCGTGGATGTCCGGGTGCCCGAGGAGTATCGCGGGCATGAAGTCGATCTCATCGCCCGGCTCGGCGCCCTCACACTCGTGCCCGATACGCCGGCACGCGTGGTTATCAACGAACGCACCGGCACCGTAGTGGTCGGCGGACAGGTCACGGTGGCCCCGGTGGCCCTCGCCCAGGGCAATCTCACCGTCTCGGTGAATGCCGCCCTCATCGTCAGCCAGCCGCCCCCCTTGACGAAAGAGGGAGAAACGGTGGCTGTGCGCACCGCGGATGTGGATGTCGAGGAACCCACCGTCAGCCTGGTGCAGGTGCGCGGCAGCACCATCGATGAACTGGTGCGTACCATGAACGGCATGAAAGTCAGCCCGCGCGACATCATCGCCATCCTGCAAGCGCTCAAACAGTCCGGCGCACTGCAGGCCGAACTGGTGATCATGTAAACGTCCTGCATGTACCCCAATGACGAGACCGCCTGTTCAGACAGGCGGTCTCGTCATTGGGGTATGCTGGGTGATGTGCCCGTTCTCCGGGTGTGTAAGTCCCTTACGGCTCAGCAGCGGTGTGCACCGTCTCTGTCCGGTCTCACGTGATCGTTCCGCGGCTGTCCGTGCCGGGCGCATCCTCACCCTATCGGTCCTGGATAGCGCCTCGTCGTCCCGGTGCAGACCGCCGTGAACTTCGACGGCGCGATCCGCGAACAGATCCTGTGAACACAGCTTCGCAGGAAATCGAGACCGATATGCGGAGGCAAAGGCGTCACTGCGAGGTGGGGGCAGGAACAATGGTCCGGTGTGCCGGGCTTGCTGTCGGTGGAACCGCCGGATGCGCACCCGCAGATCCGATAATACGGGAGGCGGGGTCGGTGCCGACCCCGCCTCCCCGATCATCATGAGATGACGGCTTAACGCGCACCTGCTTTGGCGATCTCCTCTTTCAGTGCCTTCAGCGCAGCCATCGCCTGGTTATCCTTCTCGCTGATGGAGGTGAAGTCTTTGCCTAACTCCACGGTCTGATCAGGCTGGATGCCCTTTTTGGCCAGGTCGTACCCACTGGGAGTGTAGTAGTGGGCCGTGGTGACGGCCATGGCCGACTGGCTGCGCGGATCGCCCAGCGGAATCACGGTCTGCACCAGCGCTTTGCCGAAGGTGGTCTCGCCGATGACGGTGCCACGCTTGTAGTCCTTGATGGCGCCGGCCAGAATCTCTGACGCACTGGCACTGCCCTTGTTCACCAGCACCACCAGCGGGCCGGCGTAAATCTGGCGATGGATGCGGGTGTAAGTATCCTTATGTCCGCCGCGCCCCTTGGTAGAGACAATCACCTTGTTGTCGCTGGGCAACACCAGGCTGGCCACTTTGATGCACTCCGAGAGCAGACCGCCCGGATTGCTGCGCAGGTCGAGCACGATGCCGCGCACGTTCTTCTTGTTTAAGTCTTCCAACGCGGCGCTGGTTTCCGCCACGGTTTTCTCGTTAAACTGGTACAGGCGGAGGTAGCCGATGGTATTGTTCTCAAGCATCTTCACCTCGACGGCCGGCACCTCAATCTGTGCGCGCGTCAGCGTGACCTCGAGCGGTTTTTCAATGCCTTTACGCGCGATGGTGAGCGTGACTTTCGTGCCTTCCGGACCGCGGATTTGATCGGCGACCTCGCTGACGGTCAGGCCATCTGTGGGCTTCTCACCGACCTTCAGGATTAAGTCGCCCGCTTGCAGGTTGGCGGCGCGCGCTGGGCTGTTGGGCAGGGTGTCCACGATATTCACCCGGTAATGCTTGGAGTCATCGATTGTCGTTCCGCACACCGGACAGGTGATCGGCGCAATGGTCCCATCGCCCTCATGAGTATCGATGGCAGGGATCTCGACCATGTTCAGGGTGGCGCCGATGCCGGCAAAACGTCCGGCGTTGTCCGAACGGAACTCTTTAAATTCCTTTGGATCCATAAAGCGCGTATACGGGTCATCCAGTTCGGCCAGCATGCCGCGGATGGCGGCATACGCCAGCTTGGATGGATCGGTAACCGGGTCAACATACTGCGCCTGCACCTGCTCGAACGCTTCGTTGAAGAGTTGTACCGGTCGAAGGGAAATCACATCGTCCAGCGTGCTCCGTCCGGCATTGGACGCCAACGAAGCCCAGACCGGTGTCGCAAGGCGTGAACCGCCGTCGCGCGCCTGGTAGCCGATCAGGAAGGCGGCAAACAACATCAGTACCGTGAGGAAAACAGTTAAGTGTCGAGGATAGTGATTATTCATGCGATCGTCCTTTGCCGAGTCTTCTACGATTTGGAGCGTCATGCAATTTGCCGGGGGAACAAGCCAATGGGTGTCGATGTCCTGGCGTCTCTCCGATCACAGGTATACCCCGGTGTACAGCCCGTTATGCCCGTCCGGCCTGGGAAACAGGCTTTCTTCCTGAAGAATACCTCGCGTGCGGCTCCGGCAAGCATGGCCTGCCAGGCACGCTGTCCACGTTCACGTGCAGTGGGCGTGTTCGCGCCCTGCGCGTGGAAAGTGCCGATGCGCATCCTACATGCCGGTCATGACCGGGGGCTTCGGCCGCGCCGGGGGCTTGAGCACGCCGTTGCCGACCTGTATGCGGATGACCCGGAAGTTTACCAGTGTCAAGGCAATTTTGTCACGGGTGTAGAGCAGCAGACAGTTGTTGGAAAAACCGCTGTCGATGATCAGGTCAGAACCATTGGTAAATGTGACGATATCGGCTCCGGCAGGTTCCGCGCCGATGTTATCGCCGCCGCCTTGTATCCCTGCCGATGACGCCCCGCCGCCTGTGGGAGCCGCCAGCCCGCCACCAAAGCCGCCCATCGTCGCGCTGCCGGGGCTCGACGATGATGCGCCTTGCGCACCGCCGCCGCCCATCTGGACATCGAAGGACTTGACTTTCTTATCTTTGACGATCAGTGATACCGGCAGGGTTTCGAAAATGAAGGAGAAATCCGGCCACTTGTGAGCTTTGAGCACTTCGGCCATGCTTGAACCAATTCCAACACCGCGTGAAGTGCCGGCGGGAATGGAGCGGCCTAACGAGTTTCTGAAGTTCAACATCCCCCGATTAATCTGTTTGGTCGGGTTGTTGAAGTAGATCGTCAACGGCTCGAACGAACAGGCAATGATATCGGTGACTTTTGATTCAATCCCCTGTCCAGTTAAGACAATGCCGAGAGAGTAGGTATCGTTGATCTTGTAAATAAGCTCTTGCTGATCGAGCGAGAGCTTTGTCACACGGACCGCATACACCCAGGGGGGAATGGCCACGTCGTTGGCAATGGCCAGGCCCATGTTCGCTCCTGATGCACTTTCACCGCCCCCGCCCCCGCCCGTGCCCCCGGTGCCGGATCCGGCGCTGTTGACTTCACTTGTCGTGAGTTGGACCTCCCGCCCGTCACTGAAGACCAGGATTAAGCTGTTCTGGGGGTCGAAGGGTGGCGCGGAGGGCGCTCCTCCCATACCGCCCGGCATCCCACCTGGCATGCCTCCCGGCATACCCATGCCTCCCGGCATGCCCATCCCGCCGGGCATGCCGCCCATGCCTGGCTGCCCTTCGGCACTGCGCAACCCTTCAGACCGCACTATGACCGGGGGTTGCGCAAGTATGGTGGCATCAGGCTGCCCCATCTTGGCGAGCACGTCCTTGGGCTTCATTCCCAAGCGAATCCCGGCGAGTTGCTGCTCCTGTTGCCCAATGGCGGTGAGCGAGCAGGCGAGAAGCACGCTAATGATAACAGGCCAATGTAGTCTGAACATGGTTACCCCTCTCCCTCTCACCGGTTCGGCATCCCCGGCATCATGCCGGGAGGCATGCCCGGCATGGGCAGGCCACCAGGCGCGCCTGGACGTGGTCCCGCAGGTCCACCCGGCGTGGGCATCGACCCTGCAGGCATGCCAGGCTGTCCCTCACCCCCCTGTTGCTGTGTCGGTGCTGGGATGGCAACAACCGGCAGACCCAGAGTCATACCGATAACTCGACGCGTCGAGGTGTCGATGACATAGGCAATATTCTTATCTGGGTAGGAACAGAAGTAGCTGCCGCCGATGCGCACGAAAGGCTCAGGCCAATCATACTTCTGAACGACGTCCAGCAATGTTGAACCAAAGGCGATGCCGCTCTCTGTTTTGATGGGAGGGCGTGCACCCGGTTCGTTCAGCATTACGACTACGCCGATCACCTTGCCGTCGCGATTGTAGATGACATAGGTAGTCCAACCACCTTTTTTAATCATATAGTGTTCTTGGTTGCCAATTTTCAAGAATACGGTGAGCATCCCAGACAATGCCCCGACGAAAGCATCAGCGAATGCTTGCTCATTTTGCGTTGAATGGCTTCCAGAAGATACACCCGCCTGCGCCTTCAGGTTGTGGATGTCAACCTGTGATGAGCCATCTGCGTAATAGACCCAGATCACATATTTTTCGTAGGGCTTCTCGACAGGTGCGGTGGGTACTGCCGGCATGCCCATGCCGCCAGGCATGCCCATACCGCCGGGCATGCCCATGCCCATGCCTCCGGGCATGCCCATGCCCGATCCCCCTGTAGAAGAGGGAATGATCGGTGTGGGGTTCAACAATTCCTGGATCGTTTCGACATCCGGCAGAGCGGGGCCGATGAGATGCGGGGCTCCCATGATGTTCAGCACATCGAGGAAGGATGCATTTAGCGGAACACGGTTAAGTTGTTTTTCCACCTCGGCCGGTCTGCGGATCTGGCCGTATGCCGGAAGCACTGCCGACAGGGCGGTCACGAGGATCACACTCATCACCACCAACAGCCGACAGGAGAAGATCGTTGTCGTCATACATGTCGCTCCAACTTAGCTCAACAAGTCTGCCGTATTCACCGAGCAGACAACCCGATGTCATTCTTCCCCAAACAGCGTAACTTCGCACAATGTTACTTCGTGTTCTCTACGTAGAATTCCTTCTCGGGTGGGCGGACAAGTCAGACTGACGTAGGGCGCTGGCTGCGAATCTCCTCCAGGACGCCGCGGATATGGGCGAGCACCGCCTCGCTGACGCGTCCTCCTGCCTGTAAACGTGCCAGCTCTTCGATGCGCCCCTGTTCATCCAGGGCAGTCATGCGACTCACCGTGCGTGCGCCATCCACGGCTTTACTGAGCAGGAAATGGGTATCGGCATAAAAGGCAAGTTGCGCCAGGTGGGTGACGCAGATCACTTGCGCCGTGCCGGCAACGCGGGCTAACTTCTCGCCCACCGCTTCCGCCGTACGACCCCCAATGCCCGTATCGATCTCATCGAACACCAGAGTAGGGACGCCGCTGCCGCGCGCTGCGACCGCTTTGAGCGCGAGCATCACGCGCGATAACTCGCCGCCAGAGGCGATTTTCGCCAATGGTTTGGGAGGCTCGCCGGCATTGGCCGATAGATAGAAGGCCACCTGGTCGATGCCGCGCGGAGTGACGGCAACCCGTTCGCCGTCCACCAGCAGACCGGTAGCCTGCGGCTGTCGGGTGATGTGCACCTGAAAAACAGCTTTCATCATGCCCAGGTGTGCCAACTCGGCCTGCACGGACGCGGCCAGCGCATCACCCAGCACGCGGCGCGCTGCTGAAAGCCGTGTCGCGTGTTCAGTCAGCGTGGCCTCAACCCGAGCAATCTCGGCCTGCACCTCGTCGATGCGTTCCTCGTAGTGCACCAGCCGGTCGAACTCCGCACGTTTCTCTTCGGCATAATGCAGAATCACCGGGATGGCGTCGCCGTATTTGCGTTTCAGCGTATTGATCAGCGTCAGGCGCTCATCGACCTCGGACAACCGCTCGGGATCAAATTGCAGGCCGTCACGATAATGCTGCATCTCGTGCGCCGTCTCCGCCAATTGTTCACTGGCGGCCTGGATCGCGGTGACGAGATTGTCGAGTTGAGGATCGATGCGTGCGATGCTCGCGAGTTGCATCTCGATATCGCCCAGCATGTCGAGCACAGAGCGTCCTTCGTCATCGCCCTCATACAGCCCGCAATACGCGGCGGCCATGCCGGCATACAGCTTCTCGGCATTTGCCAGCCGGTTGCGTTCGACCGCCAGTTGCTCGTCCTCGCCATCCATGAGTTCCGCACGGTCGATCTCCTCAACCTGAAAACCGATCAGGTCAATGGCGCGAAGCCGGTCGCGTTCATCCGAGTGCAAGGCGGCGAGTTCGTCGAGCAAGCGCGCACGTTGCCGGGCGAGATCGGCCACGGTGGCCTTGGTGCGGATAAATGCCTCATCGCCCAGGGCATCGAGATAGGCCAGATGTTGGTCTTCACGGATGAGGGACTGATGTTCATGCTGGCCATGCAGGTCAACGAGCAGATCGCCGACCTGTTTTAGCGTGCTGACGGGGCACTGTCGGCCGTTGATGCGCGCGACATTGCGCCCTTCCAGCGCAACATCGCGAGCGAGGATGAGCAGACCATCTTCCGGCTCCACGCCAAGGTCGGCCAGCGCCGGCAGCAGGTGTGGGGTCAGCGCCACGTCAAACGTGGCCTGCAGGCAGGCGCGCGTCGCGCCGGTGCGTACCAGATCGGTGCCGGCGCGCTCACCCAACAACACATTGATCGCATCGATGACGATAGACTTCCCCGCCCCCGTTTCGCCGGTCAAAATATTTAGCCCGGGCGAGAAGGCGACGGTGAGTTGGTCGATGAGCGCGAAGTTCTGGATGTAGAGTTCGTTGAGCATGACCCGAATCTATTATACCGGAGCGGGCCTGGAGGGGGAAGGGCGGAGGCCAATATGGCGGCGACGGGCAGGCCGCCGCGCTGCTATGCTGGCCACCGCTGACGGCTAACGATTGCTGACCACCACGATGAGCAGGATGATGACCAGTACGGCGAGCAGCACGCCAACGGTCAGCGTAATGACTTGCAGGGTATTGAGCGACGACTCGACCTCGCGGACGCGCGTGCGCAAGAGCGCCTGCTCCTGCTCAATATTGTCCGTGCGATCCTGCAGGCGCTGCTGCCCATCAGTCATCTCCTGATGCAGTTGCATCACATTGTCTGTGTCCTGTTCCTTATGGCGCATGGAGCGGCTAACCTCCAGCACGAGCGGGAGGTACTGCATCATTTTCCAGATGGCATCGAATCGTGGCATGGCAAGACCTCACTTGGCGACAGTATATCACAGTTTCATCGGCATGTAATGGTGCGCCATGTGCGAATTCTCACGCGCCATCATTCACACGCTGGGTAACCGCGCGCCAGCCCTGCGTAAAGACGCAGCCCCGACAGGAGGGTGTCGGGGCTGCGTACGGGCCAGGGATCGTTGGCAATTACATGCCGAAGTCGCCCATGCCGCCGCCGCCGGGCATGGGCGGGGCCGCCGGCTTCTCTTCCGGCTTGTCGGCCACCAGCGCCTCAGTAGTGAGGATCATGGAAGCGATGGAGGCCGCATTCTGCAGCGCGCTGCGCTCGACCTTCGCCGGGTTCACGATCTTCATGGACAGCATGTCACCATATTCCTCGGTCAACGCGTTGAAGCCCCAACCGGTCTTCTCGGAATTCTTCACCTTTTCGACCACCACGCTGCCTTCAAGGCCGGCGTTCGCGGCGATCTGGCGGAGGGGTTCCTCGAGCGCGCGCTTCACGATGTGCACGCCCATCTTCTCGTCGTTGCCGACTTCGACCGGCAGCTTGTCGAGCTCCTCCAACACCTTATCGAGCGCGGGGATCACATTCACCAGGGTGACGCCGCCGCCAGGCACGATGCCTTCTTCGACCGCCGCGCGGGTGGCGCTCAGCGCATCTTCGAAGCGGTGCTTCTTCTCCTTCAGTTCGGTCTCGGTGGCCGCGCCGACCTTAATTTCGGCGACGCCGCCGGAGAGCTTGGCCAGGCGCTCCTGCAACTTCTCGCGGTCATACGAGGACTCGGTGGTCTCGATGGCACGGCGGATCTGCTCAATGCGCCCCTTGACCTGGGCGGCATCCCCGGCGCCTTCCACGATGGTGGTGTTATCCTTGGTGATAGATACCTTACGGGCGCGGCCAAGCATGTCGACGGTGACATTCTCGAGCTTCATGCCGAGGTCTTCGGTGATGAAGGTGCCACCGGTGAGGATGGCGATGTCTTCCATCATCGCTTTGCGGCGATCGCCAAAACCGGGGGCCTTCACAGCCGCCACCTGCAGCACGCCACGAATCTTGTTCAGCACCAGCGTCGCCAGCGCTTCGCCATCGACATCTTCGGCGATGATGATCAGCGGGGCGCGGCTGCCGGCAACCTTTTCGAGCAGCGGGAGCATATCGGCCACGTTGGAGACCTTCTTCTCGAAAATGAGCAGGAAGGGATTCTCCAGCACGGCTTCCATGCGCTCGGGATCGGTCACGAAATAGGGGCTGATGTACCCCTTGTCGAACTGCATCCCTTCGACCACATTCACCACGGTTTCGGTGCCCTTGGACTCTTCAATGGTGATGACGCCGTCCTTGCCGACCTTGTCCATCGCCTCGGCGACGTACTGACCGATCTCGGGGTCATTGCCGGAGATAGCGGCAACATTCTCGACGTCTTCTTTGCCTGACACCGGGTGGGAGAGTTCTTTGATGCGCGCCACGGCGGCCTCAACGGCTCGGTCGACGCCACGCTTTACCAACAGCGGGTTGGCGCCGGCGGCAACGCTGCGCAACCCTTCGTGCAGCACCGCCTGCGCCAGCACGGTGGCAGTGGTGGTGCCGTCGCCGGCCACATCGTTGGTCTTCGAGGCGACTTCCTTTACCAACTGGGCGCCCATGTTCTCATACGGGTCTTCCAGTTCGATCTCTTTGGCGACGGTCACGCCGTCTTTGGTGATGTTGGGGCTGCCCCACTTCTTGGCCAGCACCACGTTGCGGCCGCGTGGGCCCAGGGTGGCTTTTACGGCTTTCGCCACGATATTCACACCGCGCTCCAGCGAACGGCGGGCTTCTTCGTCAAACGCGATCATTTTCGGCATGGTCTTCCTCCTTATGGTACGTTCATCACGGCCAGATACGACGGCCGTGAGCAAGCGCTAGGCCTTGACGGCAAGAATGCTGTCCTCGTCGAGGATGACGTAGTCGGTATCGCCGACCGTCACTTCGGTGCCGCCGTACTTGCTGTAGATGACGGTGTCGCCGACGGCCACTTCCGGCTCGACCAGCTTGCCATCAACGTACTTGCCGCGGCCGACCGCGACCACTTCGCCCTCGGTGGACTTTTTCTTAGCGGTGTCCGGCACATAGATGCCGCCCGCCGTCTTCTCTTCTTCCGGCTTGGGCTTCACGATAATTTTGTCACCCAGTGGTTTGAGCATGGTTGACCTCCTCGAAAATTGGTGTGTGACAGGGTGCGGCTGGAGGCGGTACTCTGCCAACCAGCATACTCGCTGCTCACCTGCAGGGGAGGTGCGCACGATGTCGGCCACCTGAACACACTGCAGGAAGCGGAGTGTTTAGCACTCACAGGTAACGAGTGCTAACTCCTGACGTATTATAACAATGCATTTAGCACTGTCAAGGGGAGAGTGCTAATTTTTTGTGTTTTTCTACCGGTTCTTTGACGGTGGGTGGCAAAAACTGTCATGCATCTCTGCACTCTGGGCGGCAGGGAACGTTCATCCCGGCCGCGAATTACAGCGTAGTACCATCTGCGCAAAGGAGAGAGACCATGCGTTGCTGTATTCTGTTCGTCATGCTCTGTATGGCCATGGCTGTGTTAGCCGAGGGCGATCAAGCCTACCTGGGAATTTTTGCCGAGACCTCTGTCCATAAAATGGCCGGTATGCCGGAAATGCCGGCGATGCCCGGGATGGCGAACATGCCGGGTATGCCGGCGATGCCGAGCATGGGGGCGCCCGCGCGCAAGCTGTCGGTGCGGCTCTGGTCGCCAAGCATTGCCCCCAAATCCGCATTCGCATATCTGGTGCCTCCGAAGGGGCTGTTACTGGGTGATAAGCTCAATCTCGAGCTCTATCGCCCCACCGCACAGCGCGGCGGCAAGGGAGAAGTCAGTCCCGACCAGGTGCCCAACTTCACCATCAAGATCTACTGGGGGTCATCGGAAACCGTGAAACAGGGACAGCCGAAGATCATCAAATTCGACAGTCTCTCGCCCGAGATGAAGGAAGCCATGCGTGAAGAGGCGCGCAAAGCAGCGAATACCGACCCCTATTTCTATAAACCCAACTGGACGACCGGCTACTGGCCGACGCCCAAGCAACCCGGACAGATCTCCCCGCAGGCGTCGCTGGTGGGCACCTATAGCCTCACGACCAACTATACCGGCAATGTGGCGCTGGACGCTCCGCGGAACGTCGAGTTCCTCGCACCCTATGAGCTCAGCAGCCCCAGCTTCAAGCAACTTATCCCCATGGATAAGTCCATCAAGTTCGCCTGGAAGGCCATCCCGAATCTCCTCGGCCAGCATGCCGCCATTTACGGCATGGAGGGACAGAATACCCTTATTATGTGGTGCTCCGCCGAGACGTACCTCGAGGATATGGTCGGAGTGAACTGGGATTTCATGCAGATGGCCGACGTGCGCCGGCTGGTGCAGGCGAACTACATGATGAAACCGGACCGCATCAGCGTGAATGTGCCGGCAGGCATCTTTATCAATTGTGATACCGTCTCGCTGATGATGATCGGCTTCGGACCCGGCGCTGCATTAGGCACAGCCCAACCCCTGCCGCGCATTCAGACGAAAACGACGCTGACCGGCATGCTCGGCGGAAAAATGATGGAAAAGGAAATGGGTGGGATGGAGATGCCCGATTTCGACGCCGCAGACTGGGAAGACGAGTGATTTGATGGCAACTCCCCGTCCCGGCATGCGCCTGTCTTCGTGCCGGGACGGGGGCGAATTGCCTGGTAAGTATCGCTTCCACCGGCTATATCATCCTCTTGCTTCTTCCCCCAAGTCGCGCTATGATATCACAGTAACATGAGCGGCTATTTCGGGGAGCAAATCTATGAGCGTTCCTCACACGCCCCCAACCTGGGATGATCCGGCGCTCCTGGTAAAAGATGCGTTGACCTTTTTTCGTCAACCCAACGCGGACACCGGAGCCAGCGGGTCGCCGACTGACGACCTCATCCGGCGCGCCCATCGCCTGGTGACCCCGGACCTCTACGTCATCGAGCGTATGAAGAAGGCGGGCATTGAGCCCGATTACGCCACACTATTTAAAGATCAGCAGAACGAGAAGATTGCCGCGCTGATTTTCCTCGCCAAGCACAAGCTGTTGGATATCGAGCATGCCGCGATTGAGTCGCAGGATGTGCAGGATGCGCGTCGAGACCTCTCCGCCTACGTCGAGACGTTATTCCATTTGCGAGCGACGGATGCCCTGGGGGTGTTCTACGACTTTGCCAGCATGCAGCAGGGCAGCAGTCGCGTACCGGCACTCTGGCGGAACGTCCAATCGCGTTCGCTCTACTTGATGGCGCTGATGGAGGCCAAGCAACCGCGCGTATGCAATTTTCTCCAGGCGCACCCGGAAGCCCTTCGGCTCCTCAATGAGTTGATTGATACCACGCCGCCGACGATCGCCACGGTGTTGCGCGCCCTGGTTGATGCATTCCGCCATGTCAGTTCGGGAGAGGCTGCTCTCCCCGCTGAACTTCCCCCTGAGCCATATATCGCGGTGTACGTGAACTACGAACAGGCCACCGGCGGATCCATGTCGTCAACGGGAATGGCCTCACTATTGTCTGCAGAAGATCGCATCAACCAGGCGGTGGAAACGGGGGATGCTGCCAGTCTCACGCAGTGGATTGCGCAGGGGTCGCCAAACGCCATGCGTAGCGCCCTGCGTTCGGCCGTGTCCATCATGCCGGCGCATGAGTACCTGGCCCTGCTGGAACAGACGCTCTCACAGGAAGTCATCGACCCGTTGCGCATGACGATTCTCGTACTGGAAATCGGGCGCATGAACCGCGATAGCCACCCCGACGGTGGCGATCCCAAAATTAACCGCCTGCTCATTGCCATCGCCTCTACTCCACGGCTTACCCATCAGGCCGTTGCCCGTGTGGCTGTGCGTGAACTGGGCGCAGTGCGCGCCTTCCGTGAACTGGCGACCGTACTCGAGAAGACTCCTGTTGATCATGTCGGCGAGGAAGTGCTGCACGTACTGAAGGACTTGCGCCAGTTACAGGTAGCCGAAACGGTGGTGCGCGAGCGTCCCACGCTGATGGATGCCTACCAGGCGGCCAAAGGCGAGGTCGCTGAACTGCATAGTCTGGTTGAAGCCGCGTTGTCCTGCCCCTCAGAAGAACTCGCTCGGGTGTATTTGCAGCGGCTCTATGTCAAAAAAGCCATTCCTGAGTTGCTCCAGTTAGCGATCCGTCCTACCAATATCAGCGAACTGGCCAACCAGTTCCTCGATGAACTGCGCCGCGAACAGGCGCAAGGATAGCGTCCAGGCCCACGGCACCCCATCTTCCCACTTCCAGGCATGCTTGAACATGCGGCCGTCGTTGCCGGAACTTGCAGAGTATGTCACCATGTCTGGTCAATGTACGCCTGCACTCAGGTGTCGCCTCCATGTCGCTGTCAAGGCTGTACGGCAAACAGTTCAGGCGATTTGTGTTTCTGGGAAAACAATTGGCAGGCATTTTGGCGACATCGTAGAATTAAGAGTTGGTTAACCGCCTATTAAGATTGTTGACCGTCTTTACAGTCTTTCCCACTAATGGAGGGTAATCGTGGCGCTCTTCCGCCTACTGCCTCGTGACGAGGCCTTCTTTAAGTTGTTTGAACAAGCGACGGATACGGCACACCAGGCCGCGCAGACCCTGTTGCAGATGCTGCAGGACATGCCGAACGTCGAGACGTACCGTCAGCAGATCGCTGACCTCGAACATGCCGGCGACACCACCATCCACGCGGTGATGGATAAGCTCAACCGCACCTTTGTCACCCCGCTCGACCACGAGGATATCCGGGCGATCGCCGATCGGCTGGACGATATCACCGATTACACGCAAGCTGCCGCTGAGCGCATCGTGCTCTACCACGCAACAGCGCCCTACGAGGATTCGATAGAACTGGTGCAAGTGTTGGTTCAGGCCACGGGCGAGGTGCAAAAGCTGATGCGCTTCATCCGCAACCTCGAGCAACGCCAGCCGATCTGTGAGTTGTGCATCGAGATTAACCGCCTGGAAAATGTGGGCGATCATATCTATCGCCATGCCATGAGTGAGTTATTCAAGCGCGGCGACGTGTTGGAACTCATGCGCTGGAAAGAGATCTTTGAGCAGATCGAGCAAGCCATTGATCAGTGTGAAGATCTGGCCGATGTGATTGAGGGTGTGGTTATCAAACATGCTTAGCGGTGAATTCTGGCTGTTGATGAGCGTGGTCCTGGCCGCACTGATCTTTGACTTCATCAATGGCATGAACGACTCGGGCAATGCCATTGCCACAGTAATTGCCACCAGGGTGTTGACCCCCATTATGGCGCTCGTTATGGCGACAGTGCTGAACTTCGCAGGAGCTTTCGCCTTTGAAGGGGTTGCGAAAACGATCGCCGGCAAGCTGATCGACACCAGCGGAGGCTTCGATGTCACGACGTTAATGGTCCTCTGCGGGCTGCTGGGTGCCATCGTGTGGAGCTGGTCAATGACCCGCTTCGGCTTGCCAATCAGCCTATCCCATTCCCTCATCGGCGGGGTCGTCGGCGTAGTCATCGCCGCCGGTGGGCCACTGCAAGTCAAGAGTGTGAGCATGATCTTTGCCTGGATGTTAATCTCTCCGCTCATCGGACTATTGGTCGGGTGGGGGCTGATGGTGGGCATCATGTGGGCGTTCCGGAAAGCTATGCCGACCAAGGTGAATCGGCACTTCCGCATCTGGCAGATTTTCTCATCGGCCAGCATGGCGTTCTCGCATGGGGCGAATGATGCGCAAAAAGCGATGGGCATCATCACCCTTGCCCTGGTTGCCGCAGGTTTTCAACACGTAGCCCCGGGAGATGATCCGGTGATTCCACTGTGGGTGAAGATCGTGTGCGCCCTTGTCATCGCACTGGGAACAGCGATTGGTGGTGAACGCGTCATTCATACGCTGGGGAACAAAATTATCAAATTGATGCCCGTGCATGGCTTCGCCGCGGAAACGGCGGCGGCGGGCACCATCCAGCTCGCAACGATACTGCACATCCCGGTCAGCACTACCCACATTATCTCCTCCTCCATCCTCGGCGTTGGCGCCTCCAAGCGCCTTTCCGCCGTGCGTTGGGGTGTGGCCAGCAACATCGTGGTGGCCTGGGTGCTCACCATTCCCACCTGTGCTGCCTTTGCCGGCGGGCTTTACTGGCTGGTGCATTTGCTGGGATTTCGCTGATGTGCGGGATATGATAATGATTCTATGTGGACGGGGAGCGCATGCTCCCCGTCCTTTTTTGCAGGAAGGTCGGTCAGTAGGGCGAACAGAGGGGGCGGAGGATAACCTATGCGACAGACCGATTTGCGCGAGTTTCGCCAATACTGCGCCCACCCGCAACGCATCGCGTGGGCGGTAGCCGAGGCGCACGGGCAACGCAGCATTTGCCCGCTGGGCTGGCATATGGATACCTCGATGTCCCCGCCGATGATGGCCATTTCGGTGGCGCCGGAACGTTTCACGCACGAGCTCATTGTGACGTCAGGGGAGTTCGTGCTCGCCTGGCCGGGCGAGGATCTCGCCGCGGCCACGCTGTTCTGCGGCACGCGGCGGGGCGACGCCGTCGATAAATTCGCAGAACTGGGGCTGACGCCGGTGCGCGGCCGGCACGTGTCGGCCCCGCTGGTGGCGGAGTGCCTGGCGAATCTCGAGTGCCGGGTGGCCGGACAACTGACCTCGGGCGATCATACCATCTTTATTGGTGAAATCCTCGACGTCTGGCTGCACGAGAATCCACAACGCCTGCTCTGTTCGATCGGGCGGGAGGCGGGCTACGATTTTCTGCTCGAGCGCGGGGCCTACCGCTTCGGCGTCATCACGCGCTGACGGCGGCAGGGTGGCCGGCAAATTCCGGGCGGCCGACGGCGGTGGCGCGCATGCGACATTCCAAAAAGATGTTGCCCACCGTCGAGGCTCCCTGGTGATCAACGCATTCCACCGCGCGGTGCAGGTCGAACTTCTGCAGTTCGGCCTGGGCGATCTTCTCCTCCAGCAGCGCCAGCAAGCACGCGGATGTCCACGCTTTCGCGCGCTCCAGCGTATCAAAGGCGCGCCGCTCCGTGGGGGTGTGCGCCAGGTAGACGTCGTCATCCGGGGTGATGGTCGCCTCGACCATCACCGTCACCGCGCCGGTGATCGCGCCCACCGCATTCGCCACCTC
>JAGUZN010000386.1 GCA_020060775.1 Armatimonadota bacterium | reverse complement strand
GAACTGCGGCAGGTGGTCACCACGGCGGAGATGGCCGCGGCGGCGCTGCAGGCGGCCGCGCAAGCCGATATCGTGATCGGCGCAGCCGCCCCGGTCGATTTCGCCCCGGCGCAACCGGCCGAGCAGAAGGTGAAGAAACAGGGCAACGCGGGGATGACCGTGGCCTTCGTGCCCACGCGCGATATCCTGGCGGAGATCGGGCAGGCCAAGCGGCCGGGGCAGCTCATCGTGGCCTTCGCCGCGGAAACCGAGAAGCTGCTGGAGCACGCCGCCGAGAAGCTGGCGCGCAAAGCGGCTGACCTCATCGTCGCCAATGACGTCACCGCCGCCGACGCCGGCTTTGCCGCCGACACCAATCGCGCCATCCTCCTCTTCGCCGATGGCCGCCGCGAGGAATTGCCGCTGCAGTCTAAAGAGACAATGGCCCACCGCATCCTCGACGCCGTCGTGAGCATGGCACACCCGGTGTGATGGTGGCTGCCGGGGGACGCGGTTACACCCTGATCGCGTCAAGGCTGCGCTCGCGGTCCAGGCAGTTGACGCCCGTTGAATCCGTCAGTTCGCGCCGTATTTGTCGGAATTCATCATAGCAGTCCAGCAGGCAGGCAAAGAGCTGTGGATCGAACTGCTCTCTGCTCGCCAGCATGATGGTGACCGCCTCTTGCTCCGGAAACGCCGGACGGTAGAGACGGTCCGTATGTAGCGCATCATACACGTCCGCAAGTGCCACCATGCGTGCGCTCTCGGGGATGGACTCGCCGGTAAGACCATATGGATACCCTGCACCGTTCCAGCGTTCGTGATGGCAGAGTGTGATGTCGTGCGCCATCCGTATCACCGGAATCGACGACCCGTCAAGGATGCGCGCACCGATGAGAGTATGCTTCTTCATCTGGGAGAATTCTTCAAAGGTCAGTTTCCCTCGGCTCATCACAATGCTTTCCGGTAGACCGATTTTGCCGAGGTCATGCATGGGAGCGGCCAGGCGCAAGTCATCCACTGTCTCGGGCGACCACCCGATCTTTTCCGCGAGCAATGTGACGTACCGTGCCATCCGTCGAATGTGAGCAGGAGTCTCTTCATCGCGGTACTCCGACGCTGTGACGAGACGCAGTGTCAATTCTTCTTCGCGCCAGCGCAGCTCGGCCGTGCGGTCTCGCATCATCTTATCGAGTCGGCGTTCGTGCGCATCATAGAACAGCTCCAATTCTCGGCGCCGCAGGGCATTGATGACATTGATTAGCAGTTCGCTCGGTTGGAACGGTTTGCTCAGGTATCCGTAGGCGCCTTCAACCAGGGCCTCGACGGCCATATCATGGTGCTCGGCATCGGTCACGAGAATCACGGCAATATCCGGCTGCATCAGTTGGGCGGCTTGCAGCAAATCGAGGCCGGACATGTCAGGCATTGTCATGTCAGCGATAATCAGGCAGACAGTCGCTATGGCCAGCGCATCCAGGGCTGCTACACCGTCTTCAGCCTGGGTGCACTGGTACCCCTTCTCCTCCAAACACCGTACGGTCATGCGGCGAACGCGTTCGTCATTATCTACAATGAGAATCGTGTCCAATAGCTCGGATTTCATTTTTGACCTCACTTCCGTATGTCACAGCTGGGTGTGCTTTTCCTGACGCATCATGGCCTCGGCCGCGTGATGCATTAGCTCGAGCGCATCAGCGTCATTGGCGCTGGCAAATCCCATCGAGACGGTGATTGGCAGTGCGTCAGGCAGTACTAATGGGTGCCTGGCTAAAGTCTCGCGTACTTGTATGCATTTGAGCTTGGCGATCGTGGCGCCGGCATGCGGCAAGAGGACGGCAAAATCGTCATCGCCGATGCGGGCGATCACATCTTCCGCACGGAAGGTCGAGCGCAGCACTTGCCCTACGTACTTTAGAATGTTGTCACCGATCGCAAGCCCATAGATACTGTTGATCGTTTTCAACGATTCGATATCGAGGAGCACCAGGCTGATGGGGAAATGCCGGCCTCGCCTGAGCCGTTGGAACTCCTCCAGGTAGTAGCTGCGGTTGTACAGTCCGGTGAGGTCGTCGTGCATGGTCACAAATTGCACCGCTTCGCCAACCTGCTGTCGCATCATCGCCAGGGAAAGGATGTGCGTGACGCTTTGAAGATAACGGGCATCGTCAAACGTGAACTCCCCTGAACGCGGATCATGCACACCGAGGAGCCCGTAGGGATCATGCTCACCGCGAATAACGGTGTACAGGCAATCGGCGACTTCGGCCAGCAGGAGCTCGGGCATGTCCGCGAGGGCACCCAGGGCGACGTTCTCCAGCACCAGGGGAGGCGTGACATCCAGGGTCGCCATTTTCGCCGCCAGTTCGTCGTCAATCAGGATCGTTTCTCCGAGCAATCCCTCGGACCAGCCACTGCCGGCAGCCACCACGAGTGTGTGGCGATCAGGTAAGAGGTGGAGAATATGGCACTGCTCAGCCTGCAGCACTTGCGCGGTCATGGTGACGGCTGCAGAAAATAATTCTTCGGTACTGGCCCCGGACATCGCCAGCTGCCCCAGGTCAGCCAGCACCGATTGTTGCTGCACCTTCAAGCGTGCGGTCGCCTCGGCGTTCCGGATGCGCACCATAGTCTCGACCCGCGCGAGGAATTCCTGGTTGGTGATCGGTCTGATGCAGTAGTCATCGGCACCGTTGGCGAGGGCTTCTGCCGGACAGGCAGGATCGGTCTCCGGCGTCGCCACCAATCCAATAAAGGTATCCACCAACTCCGGCATGGTTTTCAGTTGGCGGCAGAACTCGACCCCAGTGTTGTCCGGTAGGTCGATGTCCAGCAAGATGAGGTGCGGCTGATACGCAAGCGCCTGCTGCAGGCCTTCAGCAGCCGTGCCGGCCTCCTGCACGAGGTATCCGTGCGCATGCAATAACTGCGAAATCGAGCGCCGTGTAACGGGATTACGATCAATGAGTAGTACGGATGACGTGATGTCCATATCGACACCTCAGCAACAACGACACAACAGCAAGGCGAGGTACACGTCGAACCCGGGGTACGGTGAATCGCCTCAGGTCCATCCAGCATGCGCATGGAAAGCAAGTCGAGAAATGTCTCAAATGAATTTAGAATGATAATATTTTACGCCGGGGAGAGGATCGTGACTGTCAGGAATCTTTGATACTCTCCGAATCTTTTCTGTAGGGTTTTCTCAATTGTGCCAACTTATTGATAGGCTGGGGCAGCGTCAGGCTGGTATGGGGGCAGTGCTGGGATCACTCCTGCGGGGCGATCCCGAGTTCAAGGCTTTTGCGCGTTAACGAACAGAGGTCATGGACGCCCAGTTTGTCCATGATGCGCGACCGGTAGGTATCCACCGTCTTGGGGGAGAGGCGCAGTAGCAGTGCGATCTCTTTACTCGTTTTGCCAGCGATCACCAGTTGCACGATTTCCCGCTCGCGGGGGCTGAGCGCTTCGACGGCCGGCGAGGGGAAGGTGGCAGGATGGTACAGGGTGAGAAAGGCATCGGTGATCAGGGTAACGATCTCTTTGCTGAAGTAGCGCTCGCCGGCCATCACGGCGCGAATGGCGGCGAGCACCTGGTGTCCGGCGGATTCCTTCACCAGGTATCCCTGCGCCCCGGCGACGAGGGCGGCGTAGATGTGCTCGATCGTCGCATGCATCGTGAGGATCACGACGCGCGTCGCCGGGCTGCACTGGCGAATCGCGTGCGTGGCGTCGATCCCGCTCATCCCGGGCATGGCGATATCCATCAGCACGACATCCGGGCGGTGCTGGCAAGCCATCTCCACCGCTTCCACGCCGTCGCCAGCGCCGCTAACGACCTGGAAATCCTCCTGCGAGGCCAGTAAGAACTGCAAGCCGTCGCGCATGACGGCGTGATCATCGGCGATGAGAATCGTGATGGACATCACATCTCCTTGGCAGCATGACGGTCACCCGGGTGCCCTGGCCTTGCCGTGAATCGATCTTCAAAGTTCCGCCAATGCTGCGGGTGCGTTCCTGCATGTTGATCAACCCCCAGCCCGTGAGCCGCGACGCGTCGGCCGGCGCTCGTGACGAGGCAAAGCCGACGCCATCGTCGGCGACGGTTACGTTCACCACATCGTCGTGCATCTGCAGCGTCAGAAAGACGGTGGAGGCCTGGGCGTGTTTCAGGACGTTCGTCAAGGCCTCCTGGGTAATGCGAAACAGCGCCGTCTCGATATCGGCCGGCAGCCGTTCAATGTTGCCGATGCCCTGGACGTCGATCGTGATCCCGGCTTGCTGCTGCAGTTGTCTGCCCATCCACTGTAAGGCGGCTAACAGCCCGTAGTCATCCAGCACCGGCGGGCGCAAGTCCAGCATCACCCGGCGAACGCTTTCCGCGATCTCCCCGGTGAGGCGCATGGCCGCGGCCAGGCGGTCCGCCGCATGATCGGGCAGCGCATGGATGACAACCTCGTTGATGGCACTGAGCAGCACGCCGAGCGCCGCAATATTTTGCCCGATTTGATCGTGGAGTTCCCGTGCGAGGTGTTGGCGCTCGGTCTCCTGGGTGGTGGCCAGGCGGCGGGCCAGGTGGCGCAACTCATTGCGCGACCGCCGCAGCATGAACTCCGTGTTGCGGCGGTCCGTGATGTCCTCAAAGATGGCGTACACCTGGTACGGTCGCTCCTCATCGGGGTGAAAGACGGGGATGGCATGGGTGTTGATCCAGATGTAATCCCCCTTCTGCTGGTGGTAGACCCCCATCACATCGTCGTGAAACGCCATGCCGGTCTTCCGCGCGCGGACGATGGGGTGCAACTCCCCCGGGTATTCGCTACCTCCCTCGTGAATGGTGCGCCATTGCGGATCCATGCTGGTGGTGCCGCGCATCTGCTCGAAGGTCACGCCGAGAATCTGCTCCGCCGCAGGATTGGCGGCGATGACGCGTCCCTCGGCATCGTGACAGATGACCCCCTGCGCCATGTTTTCGAAGAGCATGCGGTACATCATCTCCGATTCCTGCAGCGCGCGCTCCATGCGCACGCGCTCGGTGATGTCGCGAGTCGTCGCCACGAAGCCTTTGGCATCGCCCTGGGCATCGTAGACCACGGCGGCATTCAATTCACCTATGAACCGCGTCCCGTCTTTCCGTACGAGGGTGTAGATGCAGTTGCGGATGATGCCGTCCTGCAGGGTGTGTTGCAGGTTAGCGGCGGCGCGCTCCCGGTCCTCGGGGGCGATGAGCTCGAAGGCGGAACGACCTAACACATCGTCCTGTGAATCATAGCCATATTGAGCGACCGATCGGGGCGAGGCAAAGGTAATCACGCCGCGCACATCGGTGGCAGTGACATTATCCGGGGAGGCACTGATCAACGAGCGGTGGAGCTCTTCGCTTTCCCGCAAAGCGTCTTCTGCACGCTTACGATCGGAGATATCGCGCGTGACACCGAGGAAACACTGGAGCGACCCATCGTCAGCAAACACACGACGCACCATCGATTCCGTCCAGACGGTCGTTCCATCTTTGCGAGGCTGCTCGAGCTGGTAGGGCGTGTTCTGGATATCCCGCTTCCCGGCAGCGATGTCGGCGAGCGCGCCGGCCATCGCGGTGTGCACGATGTGCAGGGATGCCGGGGTGAAGATGTCGTTGAGCGATAGTTGGAGCCCCTCCTGGGGGGTGTACCCGAGCAGCGTGTATACCGAGGGACTGATGTACGTGAAATGCCCATCGGCATCCAGCGTCCAGATCACATCATGCGAATTCTCGGCGAGGAAGCGGAAACGCTCCTCCTGCTCGCGCAGCCGCTGCTCAGCCTGGTGCTCATTCGTCACATCCTGGGAGATGGAGGCGAGAATCCTGCCCTGACTGGTGGTGATGGGGAAAATTGTTGAGCGAATGTGCCGGCGTTCGCCATCGGCACACTGGATCTCCTGCAGTGAAGGGCGGTGCAGCCAGGGGGCGTCGTCGCCCTGCAACACCGCCACGATCTGCGCCTGCAGCATGGCGTGCATCTCCGGGCGCTGATGCTCCTCGCACATCACCTGGTACTGCACGTCCCACAAGGGCCGGCCGATCACCTCCTCCGACGGCAGCCCCGTGATCGTTGCCATAGCTCGGTTCCACACGGTGATCGCCCCGTCGTGGTCCAAAAAGACGATGCCGTCATGCGATTGGGTGATAATCCCGCGCAGCCGTTCCTCGCTTACCTCGAGCGCCGTGATGCGTTCCTGCAATTGTCGCTCATGTATGGCGCGTTCGTCCCGAAGCCGGCGTTCCGCCTGCAACAGTCGCATGAATAACCCGATGCGCGCCAGCAGGCCGCGTTCCGCTACGGGATGGGCGATGCCGCCATCCGCACCAATCTCCAATGCCATCTCCTGGATGTCGGCGTCGGTGATGATACTCGAGGTGAGAATCACGAAGGGAGAGGAGAGGGTGGGGCTGGCTTTCAACCGGCGGTAGACCTCGCTGCCGGGGAGATCCGGCAAGACGATATCCAGCAGGATGAGATCCGGGGACACGGCCTGCGCCTGGCGCAGCCCATCCTGCCCGGTCATCGCTTCCGTCACCGAATAACCGGCCTCGCGCAGCAGTCGCGCCCGGGCGCGGAGCAGGGGTTCGTTCCCGTTCATGATGAGGATATGGCTGTCAACCTGCATGTGCGTTTCCTCATCAGTGGCACGCATACCCATGACAACTGATCGAGTCGAATACCATATGATTCATCGCTCCGGTGTCGAACACCTTCCGCCTGGTTCAACCATCGCGCCGAGGACGTCATGGGGTGCTGTCTGCCAGCGGCAGAGTGAAGGTGAAGGTGCTGCCCTTGCTAAGTTCACTTTCAGCCCAGATGCGGCCGCCGTGGGCCTCCACCAGTTGACGCGTGATGTAGAGGCCGAGGCCCACGCCTTCCGCCCGGCGTTCATCCTGCACCCGGTAGAAGCGCTCGAAGAGGTGCGGCAGGTCTTCCGGGGCAATGCCCCGTCCCTGATCGGTGATTGACACTTCGGCCATGTCGTCGCGCCGGCGGGCGCGCAGCAGCACCGGCGTGCCCGGGTCGGAATATTTCAACGCATTAGTGAGCAGGTTGAGCAGGATGCGCTCCAGCCGGTTGTAGTCGGCGGCGACGGGGGGCAGATCGCCGGACACGTCGAGCATGATGCGCGCGGTCTCCATTGCCGTCGCACTGCGCCGCAGTAGGTCAGGCAGGTAGGCCCGCAGGTCAACCGCTTCACGCTGTAATTCGAGTTGCCGACCTTCCGCGCGGGCAGCATCCACCAGGTCCTGAATCATCGCATTCATACGCGCAATGCCGCGGTCCACCGCATGCAACCCCTGCGCCACCATGCCATCGACCTCCATCGGAGTCATGAACTCTTCAAGCAACTGGACATGCCCCTTGATGATGGTCAATGGCGCGCGCAGGTCATGCGAGATGAGGTGGATGAGCATGCGCTGCTGTTCCTGCAACCGGTATAGCTCGGTGATATCAGTGTAGGTGGCCACCACGCCGATGATGCGGCCGTCGTGCATGCGCACGGGCGCGGCGGCCACCGAGATCCAGGCCTCCGTGCCATCCTTGTGCCGGAAGACCAGCGTCTCGCCGACCACCGTTTCGCCGCGGGCGGCGCGGACGGCGGGCAAGTTGTCCATGGTCAGGCGCTCGCCCGCCGGGGTGCGCGCGTGTTGGCCCACCCACTGCGGCATGTGCGTGCTGAACTCTTCGGCGAGGAGGATGCCGTCCATCAGCCGGTGCGCCGAGGCGTTCACCTGCAGAATTTCACCCTGCGAACTGTAGAGGATGAGGCCGTCGGCAATGGAGGCGAGTGTGGCGTCAAGTTCGGCCACCCGGCGCTGCACCTCAACAAGCAGCCGTTCCCGTTCCTCCTGGATAACACGAAAGTCGTGGATGTCGGTGGCGGTGCCGTACCACTTGACGATCTTCCCCTGTTCGCCGCGCACCGGCACGCCGCGGCTCAAATGCCAGCGGAAGCTGCCATCCGCCATGCGCACGCGGTGTTCGATCTGGTAGATATCGCCGGTGGCTACCGCGCGTTCCCACGCCGCCACGGTGGGCTGCACGTCGTCAGGGTGCAACACGGGAGCCCAGTGATACTCTCCTTCGCCGGTCGGGGTGATGCCGTCATACTCGCAATAGCGGATGTTGTAGTAGTCCACACGCCCGTCCGGCTCGGCGGTCCACACCAGTTGCGGCATGGCGTCGGCCAATTCCCGGAAGCGTGCCTCGCTCTCCTGTAGCGCCTCCTCAGCCTGTCGGCGCTCGGTGATGTCTTCACCGGAGCTCAACGTGCCGATGATCTGCCCCTGGTCGTCGCGCAGCACGGCATTGCGGAAGGCAAACAGGCGCCCTTCGCCGTCGCGCGTGACGAGGTAATTTTCGTTGTAACCCGGAAATGCCGTCTCCCCGGCCATCAGGCGCTGAAAGAGCTCCCGGGTTCTCGTACGCTCACGTTCCGGCACCACTAGTTCGAACCAGCATTGGCCAATAATCTCCTCTCGCGAAAACCCGAGTACTTCCAGCCCTTTGCGGTTGATGAGCGTGACATAACCCTCGCGGTCCAGCGCCAGCAGCATGACCTCCGCGATGTCCAGGTACTGCTGCACCCGATCGCGCTCGCGGCGCAGCGCCTCCTCGGCCTGCTTGCGTTCGGTGATATCCTGGACCACGACAATGGCACCGACGAATGCGCCATCCGCGGTGTGGTACGGCTGTGCTGTCACGAGTCTCCAGTGCGATCGCCCTGTATCATCGACGTAGTGAAACTCCATGCCCGACACGTGCTCGCCGCGCAGCGCGCGTGCGCCGGGCCAATGCTCGGGCGGTACCGGACGCCCATCCGCACCAGTCGCGTGCCAACGCTGAACCCGTACGGCATCTCGCGAAGGAATACGCTCCGGCACGAACTCCCGCATCAGGGCATTGCTCAGGACGAACTCGCCGCTGGTATCTGTGACGCCAACGCCTACAGGAAGTTGCTCCAGAATGGCCGCCAACCGTGCGCGCTCTTCCTCGACTTGCTGCCGGGTATGTACCTGTTCAGTGGTCTCAAAGGCTACCGAGACGATGCCGTGGATCTGCCTGTCAGCGCCGAACCAGGGCGCATAGACAAAGGTGAAGAAAGTCTCCTCGGGGTGACCATCACGGATGAGGGTGAAGGGCATATCGGTGGCGCGGTACGGTTCTCCGGTCTGATACACTCTGTCGAGCAGTGGCACGATCGTGTTGGCCACTTCGGGATAGACCTCTGCCACCGTGCGCCCGGTAACCTCACCCTTGCCGCGCACGAACGGTGCGTAGTACTGATTCGTCAGGATGAACCGGTGTTCCGGGCCCTTCAGGATACCGATACCCACCGGGGCGTTGTTGATGACCGCCTCCAGCAGGCCGCGCTCTTCCGCCACCAAGGCGTGTAATTGGTCTCGTTGTACATCGCCCTGCCG
>JAGUZN010000144.1 GCA_020060775.1 Armatimonadota bacterium | reverse complement strand
GTCGCCACCCTGCGCCAGGCCGTTGCGAAAAACGTGGCGGGCGCCAGCCGACCCTCCGCTGATGTACGGAAAGTGCTGACGGGTGTGCTGGACGACCCGCAGTTTGCCACGCTGAAGAAAAGCAAAGCCCCCGCCGGGTTAGTGCGTGCGTTTACGTATATCCGGGCAAAGTGGAGCGCAGCGACACAGTGGCTTAACAAGCAGTTAAAGCGTCTCAATGATGCGATCAAGCGATTATTCGACCGCCTGCCAAAACCCAAACCAGATAGTGCCCCCTGGATGGACAAGGGGTTGAATTGGCTCCGGTACACCCTGTTGGCATTGCTGGCTGCGGCGATATTATTCTTTAGCGGAGTGCTGATCAGCCGATGGGTGCGCCACCTTGAGGAGCGGGAAGAGCCGAAGATGCGTGAGGAGGATGGCGGAGTCGCGTTGCCCTCGGAACGGCAGGAGCCGACGTACTGGGAGCGCTCGCTGGCGCAGGCGGAGGCGCTGTGGCACCAGGGTAAGCAGCGCGCAGCGATGCGCACGCTGTATCGCGCCTGCCTGGTATTGCTGGATGCGCGCGGCGTGCTGCGCTATGATGAATCCCGCGCGAACGGCGAGGTGCTGCGCGAATTGCGCCGCCAGGGACGCGCCGGCGTGCATGACCGGCTGCGCCCGGTGGTGCGCACCTTCGACCGCAGTTGGTACGGGTTGCTGACGATTGCGCCCGATGAGTTTACGCAGGCGCTGGAACAGAGCCGGGAGTTCCGTGATGCCGTGGTGGGAGGCGCCTGATGCGGATACGGTACGAGGTGGTGGCGCTGCTGGTGGTCACGGTGTTTCTCGGCATCATGCTGGCCGTGGCACGCCGAGAAGATATCAACCTCGAGCAAATCGAGCCCTCTCTAGTCGTGCGCAGCAGCTACCGCACCTTCCCCGAGGGATATAAAGCGCTGTACATGGCGTTTGACAAGCTGGGATTTGACGTACATCGGCTGCTCAGGCCCTATCCGCTGTTGCCGGAGCGCGGCACACTGATCGTCGCCGATGCGGTCGCCGAACATGATTATACCGAATACGAGATACAACAGTTGCTCAAGTGGCTGGCACGCGGCAATCATGCGCTCGTCCTCATCGAGTACCACCCGGATATCCTGATCGAGTTCATCCACGACAAGCAGAACACCGGTGATGCCGCAAAGGAGAACGAGCCATCTGAGGAGGGATGGCAGGAGAAGCCGTGGCCGGTTGATGTGGAGCAGTGGTGGTACGAGCAGGGGGTCGAACTGGAAGACGAACAATCGGCCACAATGTATACTGCCCGTCCGGTGATCCCCTCGTTTCTTGCAGAGGCTGCGCCGGAGTTACGCATCCGCTCAACCAGGCGATTGAAAGCCGATGCTCTGCTGCCCGATAGGGTCGCCGCGCGGGTGGGCGGGGTGGTGCCGCTGTACCGCGATGACCTGGGGGTGGTCGCCGCCTATTCCGCCGTGGGTGAGGGAGGAATTGTCTGGTGCGTCAGCCCGTGGTCCTTCTCCAATCGCGGCATCGGCGAGGCGTCCAATTTTGATCTCGTGCTGGCACTGGCGAGTCTGCAGCCCGCGGGGCCGGTGATTTTCGATGAGTATCACCAGGGCTTTGGCACGGGGATGAGCGTGTGGACGCTGGCGCCCACACTGACAAAATTGGGGGCGCTGCAGGTGGCGTTGGCCCTCGCACTGTTGCTCATTTCGCTGGGATGGCGTTTCGGGAAACCGCGTCTACCGGACGACGAACGCTTCACGCGCTCGCGCGCCGAGTACCTGACCTCCATGGCCGGGCTGCTGGAGCGCGCGGGGGCGACGCATGTCGCGTTGCAGCGCGTGCACACCTTGTTGCGGCGGGAAGTGGCGCGACGCGCCGGCATGCCCGGCAACACGCCGCTGGCGCAATTGGCAGAGGTGAACTCACAAATTGCCGTGGTCGATCAACAGCGTCTGCACCAGGTTGTGCAGCTGATCACCGTGCTGGAAGAACAGCCGCGGCCCGATGCCGCCGCGTTGCTGCGCCTGACGGCGGAGGTGCAACGGCTGCTGCGGCGAACGTAACAGGGGTGGCGCTGGTGCCCGATCTGACACCTGACCCCCTGCACTCGGATACCCGATGATCGAGGAACGAAGGAGCTTATCATGACCGATCCGCGCGAAGCGCAACAAAACGAGTTGATTCCGGACGCGCTGGGCATGCCCCAGGCCACGCCGTTGCCGAATGTGTTGGACACTGCGCGCACGACGACCACCAACGTCGGAATGGTATACCGTATAGCCGAGCGCGTGAGGAACGAGATGGGCAAAGCCGTGAAGGGGCAGCAAGCGGTGATCGATGGCCTGTTGATTTGTCTCCTTGCCGATGGCCATGCGCTGTTGGAAGGTGTGCCGGGTACCGCCAAAACGCTGATGGCCAAAGCGCTGGCCCGCAGTCTGAATTGCACCTTCCGCCGCGTGCAGTTCACCCCTGACCTCATGCCCTCGGATATCATCGGGACCACGGTGTACGACCTGAAAAGCGCGGAGTTCTTCGTCAAGCAGGGGCCGATATTCACCAGCGTGCTGCTGGCGGATGAGATCAATCGCACCCCGCCGAAGACGCAGGCCGCCCTGTTGCAGGCGATGGAAGAACACCAGGTGAGCATCGACGGGAAGGACTTCGCGTTGCCCGCACCGTTTTTTGTGGTGGCCACGCAGAACCCGATTGAATACGAGGGCACCTATCCGTTGCCGGAGGCGCAGCTCGACCGTTTCTTGATGAAGTTGAAAGTGGATTACCCTGGCACCGCCGACGAGGTGGCCATGCTGCGCCTGCACCAACAGGGATTCGACCCGCATGAGATGACCCTCTCACAGATCCGTCCGGTGATTGAACCCGGCGAGCTGGCTGAGGCACGGCGGGAACTCACCGGCATTACCATCGAGGAAGGGGTTTTGCAGTATCTGGTGGCACTGGTCACGGCGACCCGCACGGCGCATCAGCTCATGCTGGGCGGCAGCCCGCGTGCGGCAGTATCGCTGTTGCGCTGCAGCCGGGTGCTGGCGGCCATGGAAGAGCGTTCATTCGTGACGCCGGACGATATCAAGCAGGTCGCGCGGCCAGTGCTGCGCCACCGCCTGATCCTGCGCCCGGAAGCGGAGCTGGAAGGATTGACCACCGACCAGTTCGTGGAGAGCGTGCTGGCGGCGGTGCCCGTACCGCGCTGATTGGCGAATGATGAACCGCCGATCACCCTGCGGACAGCATGGCGTCGAGTGCCGGAGCAAGCAGCGGGATGGGGGCATCATGGTCGCCGCCGGGTATTTCGACATAGCGCACCGGCGCCCGGAGTATGAGCAGGCGGTCGACCAGTCGGCGGCTGTGCTGCACGGGGATAATCGCATCGGCATCGCCGTGCACGATGAAGGTGGGCATGGTCAAACGTCCGGCATGGTGAAAGCTGGAACGCTCGAAGTATTCCGCCGCCGCCATGGAAGGATCGCCGCCGTAAGCCTCGACGATGGCGCGGTCGATGTCGGCAAAGCCGGAAGGCATGATTTCACGGTAAAATTCCGCCATATCGGTGGCCGGGCAAACGGCGACGACTCCGGCAACCAACTCAGGCTGTCTGACGGCGAAGATGAGCGCGCTGGTGCCGCCCATGGAGCCCCCGAGCATGATGACGCGCTGCAGTGGATACGCGTCACGGAGCAGGCGAATAATATCGCAGATATCCCCCTCAGCCGCCGGACCCATCCAGCCGTTGCCGCGGTATTCCGGCGCGACGTAGAGCAGGTTGCGTTCGCTGCACAAGCGCATCAATGTGCCGAAGGCATCCTGATAAATCCCCGGCGTCATGAACTGGTCCTGATGCGCCCCATGCCCATGCAGTGCGATCACCAGGGTATCGACCGTGTCCGGCGCGGGCGGGGGTAACAGCAGGAAACTTTGACGGCTGCCATCATAGCCGGCGGTGAACATCTGCTCAACCGGTGTTGCGAGGCTACTGGTCACGCCTGCACCGCCTGCCCATATCTCTCCAGGTAGCGGCGATGCGCGCGCGCCACTTCTTCCGTTGGGATGGGGATCGGTTCACCTAATTGGCATGCCAGGTGTACGGTCCTGGCCACGTCTTCGCACATCACCGCTGCCTTCAACGCGGCTTGCGGGGTGGGGCCAATGGTGAACACGCCGTGGTTTTGCAGCAGGATGGCGGGAGCGTTGCCGATATGATCCACAATCGCCTGGCCAATGGCTTCTTCACCGATCTGGCAGTAAGGCCCGCAGGGGATGGAACCACCGAATTCATCGGCAATGGCCGTGAGTACGGCGGGGATGGGACGGCCCAGCGCCGCGAAAGCGGTGGCGTAGTTGGAATGCGTGTGCACCATGCCGTGCACATCCGGGCGCGCCCGATACACCACCAGGTGGGTGGCGGTATCCACGGACGGGCGCAGCGTACCTTCCACCACGTTGCCGGTCAGGTCGACCACCACCAGGTCGGCCGGCGTGAGATCCTCAAAGCTGATCCCGCTGGGTTTGATGACGACAAGTCCGCTCTCGGCGTCGCGCCCCGAGACATTGCCGCTGGTCATCGTCACCAACCCCTGTCGCGGCAGTTCCTTATTCATCGCGCAGACGATCGCGCGTAGTGCATCAAGCATGAAACCTCTCCCATAACGCGATTAGCGCAGGGTGCTGGCCCTGCGCTATCATTTTCGTGACGGACGGGTGAGGTTCCTGCCCGTGATTACTCGTGGTCGCGTTTTAACGCGCGCTCCCGTTCGCGGGCGGTTTCCCGTTCGGCGATGGCCTCACGCTTATCGTATTGTCGTTTGCCGCGTGCCAGCCCGAGCTCGACTTTCGCCCGTCCGTTGACCAGGTAAATTTTTGTAGGGATCAACGTTAACCCTTTTTCGCGCGTCTTCCCCACGAGTCGGCGAATTTCTTCACGGTGCATCAGCGCTTTGCGCGGGCGCAGTGGGTCCACATTCTCGCGATTGCCCTGCGCATAGGGGCTGATGTGCATGTTGTGAATCCACACTTCGCCCTCCTCGATGCGGGCAAAGCTGTCGCGCAGATTCCCCTGTCCCCCGCGCAAGGATTTAATCTCCGTGCCGGTCAACACCAATCCGGCCTCGGCAGTCTCAACAATCTCGTAATCATGGCGTGCTTTGCGGTTATCCACCAGCACGCGCGCTCCATCGTTCTTCATACGTACTCCATGAGAGGTGACCCTGTATTATGCCAGATCGTCTGCGCGACGTACAGCGATGACTGCCACTAAGCGCACACACCCGGCTGATGGAGATCAGGCCGGGTGTGCAGCTGGGTGTTCGACAGCGCGAAGTTACTCGGAGGCGACCGCGGATTTCGGGCGGCGGCCACGACGGCGCACGACAGGTGCGGCGCTCGCTTCCCTGCGTAACTCCTCAATTTGCGCTTCGATTTCGCGAACACGATCCATGTATCGTTCACGCCGACGCGCAAGCGTGGCGATCTTCCGTTCGGCAGATTTTCCTACTTTTTTCAATGCGCGCTTTTTCTCACGCAGTTGCGCGATCGTGGCATCAATCTCTTCCACGGTCGTCAGTTCTTCAATTACGGCCATTAGGGTCTCCCTTCACACCAGAATTTGGTATTTGCAGTAACTTTAACACAGATCTATTACCGAATCAAGTCCTTGATGTGATGTCACCCCTGCATGTGGTATACCTGGTGACCGCAGAAGAAATCTCATGCTATAATAGACAGACAAATTACCGCATTGTCGAGTGTAATTGTGCATCACAACTGTCGTGTGTTGTCCTCGTTCTGTGCGGTCGGTCGTGCCGCCGCAAGGAGTGTAATCATGATGCGTTGGTTTGTCGTGTTGTGCATCAGTGCCTGCTGTGTTGCTCTTTCGGGGTGTGGCGATGGCGGGAATGAGGCGGCGGTGCGTCAGGAGATGGAACAGCGTGCGCAAGAATTTATCGGACCGGCAGATCAGTATCGCGTGCAAGTAGCCGGCCTCACTTCTGATGCGGTGAAATCCGTGCACTTCACCGGCTATTCGGTGCAGGCCGGACCCAAGTTGATCATCGATTCCCTCACAGTAACCCTCGCCGATGTGCGGTTTCAGCGTGCACCGTTTGCCGTGAAGGGACTTGGCCGCAGCACCTTTTCCGGACGCATCAGCGAGGCGTCGCTCAATGATGCCGTGCGATATCAGGCCCGTGCCGCCGGCAATCAATTCAGCAATTTTCGGATCACGTTGCGACGGGATATGGTCGCTGTTGCCGCCTCCTATACGGTGTATGGTGTGAAAATCCCCGTAGAAACCACGGGAATGCTGCACATCTCAGATGGCATTCGCGTCATGTACGAGCCGAAGACCTTGAAAGTCGGCGGCATCGGCGTGCCGAATCTGGTGCAGGGGATGCTGGCATCCGCAGTGAATCCGCTGGTCGATCTCTCCGCCTTGCGCTGTGTTCCGCATATCGACCGTGTGCGCAGCGATACCGGCGCGTTGATCGTGGAAGGGATGGCGCGGCTGCCACAGATCCAACCAGCATTGAACGTTTCACGATAAACTTGCGTTTCTCCTCTTGACGCACCTATTGCCCGGGAGTAAGCTATCGAACGCTTACTGTTCCGGTACAGGGCGGAGTGCAGTTTCCGTTCTGTGCCCTGCGAGGTGCTGCGATGCCCACATCCCGTATTGCCGGCGACTATTTGCTGGTCGACGGCCAGCCGGTGTTTGTTCTCGGCGGCGAAGTGCAATACTTCCGCCTGCCCATCGATGCCTGGCGCGACCGGCTGGTGCAGGCCAAAGCCGGCGGACTGAACACGATTACCAGCTACATGCCCTGGTACTGGCACGAGCCCGAGGAAGGCCAGGTCGACTTCACCGGCGCCAGCCGTCCCGAGCGCAACCTCTTCCGCTTCCTCGACCTGGCGGCGAAATTGGGCTTCATGGTGGTCGCCCGCCCCGGACCATTCATCAACAGCGAACTGCGGTACGGGGGGATGCCGGCGTGGCTCTTCCACCATCACCCGGAGACGATCAGCCACCGTGCCGACGGCTCGGTCTGCACCGGTCGCCCGATCCCCGCGGAGGGGGAGCCCGTCTACCGGCAGTATGTACGCCGCTGGTACGAGGCGATCGTGCCGCGGTTGGCGGAGTACGACTGCCACCGCGGCGGGCCGATCATCCTCTTTCAACCCGATAACGAGCTCTCTGCCGCCTGGAGCTTCGGGCTGCTGAACTCGCTCTACGATCCGACGATCCTCACCGAGTGGTGGCCGAACTGGCTGCGTGCGCGCTACGGCAACCTTGCCGACTTGAGCGAGCGGCATGAGCGGGCGTATGCCGACTATGTGGCGGTTGAGCCGCCGCGCGCCTTCCCGACGACGCCCGGCGCGAAGCGGCTGTGCATGGACTGGATGGACTTCAAACGCTGGTTCTTTGCCGACTGGGGCGCGACGATGGCGCAATGGGCCATCGAGCTGGGCCTGCAGGTACCCATGGTCTTCAATGAACCGGTGGCCAGCTACTACAACCACGGCGACCACGCCGGCTTTGGCGCCGAGATGGCCAAGCGTGGCCTGTCGGGCGTCACCGCCTACCATGCCTATTCGCCTCCCATTATGACGCTGGAGGGGGCCTTGGGCTCCGTCCTCGGCCTGGAAATGGCCAAGTCCAGCCCGTGGGGCGGCCCGCCGATGGCCGTGGAGGTGAACACCAACTGGTATATGCCGCGCCTCTCCCGCGCCGAGCTCAACTGGGAGCCGTTGCTGCGCGTGCACCTCGCGCGGGGCAGCATGGGCTCGGTGGTCTACCCCTATGCCGCAGGCTGTTCTCCAATCGAGGATACGATCGAGGGTCCCGAGTACTTCAACCCCAGCGGCATCGATGTGGAGGGCACGCCCAGCGAGGGCTATCGGCAACTGCAGCGCTACCACCGGCTGGAGGAGGCCTGGCACCGGGAGCTGATGGCGACGGCGATGCCTGCCGAGGTGACCCTCGGCTACACCGCCGGCATGCGGCTGCTCGATTTCCTCGGCGCACCCGCACTGTTGGGGGAGCAGCGGGTGAGTGGGCCCGGCGGCGCCGGCTTCAGTGCGGAACCGGCGCTGGACAAGGGGAAAGCCGGGCCCAGCCACGATTGGCTGGACGGGTATGAGAATGTCTCCAAGCAATCGATCCCGGCGGAAGCCGGCGTCTGGAAACGCTTCGAGGAGACCGCACTGCTCTGCCAGCGCCTGAACCTGGGGTGTGACCTCTGCAACCTGACGACGCCGAATCGGGAACCGGGGCAGGGGTGGCTGCTCGTGCCCAACACCGGCAGCCTCGAGCGCGCGGCCATCGATTACTGCCTGGCGCACCTCGAGCGGGGTGGGGGATGCCTTTTCTTTCCGACGGTGCCGGTGTTCGACCTCGATGGCAACCCGGATCGTCGTCTGGCCGAGCGCCTGGGCGTGCGCCTGAAGCTGGTGCAGGTCCCGGCCGGCCGCCTGCTCAAGGCCCTGGAGGCCGGCGAGGTGGACCTGGCCATCTCCGCCCTGACCATCACCCTGCGCGACAACCTCCGGGTGGTGTTCGTGGGCCCCTACCTGGCCTCGGGCCAGACCCTGCTCACCAGCGCCCAGGTGGGCGAGGGGCTCAAGGCCCTGGCCGACGTGGACCGGCCGGAGTTCTCCCTGGCCGTGGCCCGCGGCTCCTCGGGCGAGGAGGTGGCCCGGCAGATGATGCCCAAGGCCAAGATCCTGACCCAGGACAGCATGCAGGGCGCCCTGCAGATGCTCCTGGCCGGCAAGGTCAAGGCGGTCATCGCCGACTACCCCTTCTGCGCCCTGGCGGTGTTCCAGCACCGGGAGGCCAAGCTGGGCCTTTTAGAGAAGCCCTTCACCTACGAGCCTCTGGGCATCGCCCTGGCCCAGGGGGACCCGGAGTTCGTGAACCTGCTGCGCAACTACCTGCTGCTCATGCAGGGCAGCGGCAGGCTGGACCTCTTGCGCCAGAACTGGCTAAAGAGAGAGCCCTGGATGCGGCTGCTGCCCAGATAGGCGGCGAGCCCCAACCGCGGCCCGCGGGCCGCAACCTGTTTCGGGAGGAGTTTCGCATATGCGCAATCTGTATCGGGTGCTGGCCCTGGCCTTGGCCCTGCTGCTGGCGGCGGCCGGCCTGGCCCTGGCCGGGCCGGTGGCCCAGCGGGTGAGCAAGAACAAGCTGCTGGTGGTGGGCACCGCGGCTGACTATCCGCCCTTCAACGTCAAGGACAAGGCCGGCAGGGTCATCGGCTTGGACATGGACCTGGCCCATGGCCTGGCCGCGGCCCTGGGGGTGAAGCTAGAGGTCAAGGTGATGCCCTTCGCCCAGTTGCTGCCGGCGCTGCGGGCGGGCAAGCTGGACCTGGCCCTGGCGGGCATAACCATGATGCCCCGGCGCAACCTGGAGGTGGCCTTCGTGGGCCCCTACTTCGTCACCGGCCAGGGCATGCTGCTCAAGGCCTCCCTGGCGGCCAGCATCAAGGGCCCCGGGGACGTGAACCGGCCCGAGTTCACCGTGGCCGTGGCCAAGGGCACCACTGGCGAGGGGGCGGCCCGGGTGGCCCTGTCCATGGCCAAGCTGGCCCCGGCGGCCAACATGGAGGCGGCCCTGAAGATGCTGCTCGACGGCAAGGCCCAGGTGCTGGTGGCCGACTTCCCCTTCTGCGCCCTGGCCGCCTTCCGCTACCCGCAGGCCAACCTGGCCGCCCTGGACAAGCCCTTCACCTACGAGCCCATCGGCATGGCCCTGCCGCCGGGCGACGACCTGTGGGCCAACCTGTTGCGCAACTATCTGGGGGCCCTGATGCAGAGCGGCAAGCTCAAGCAGTTGCAGCAGCGCTGGTTCCAGCGCGCGGACTGGATGCAGAACGTGCCCAAGTAGGCCGCGGCCTGGCCTGATCGGGGCGGGGCTGGTCCCCGCCCTTTTTTATGGCCGGGGCTTTAGGCCCGCCCGCGGGCCTACTCTTCCTGGCGGCCGGCTTTGGCCCCGCAGGAGGGGCAGACCACCGTCGCGCCCTGCTTGGTCCTTTTCTCCACCAGGAAGGCGTGGCCGCACTGGGCGCAGGCCTGGGGCAGGGGCTTGTGCCAGGAGGCGTAGTCGCACTTGGGGAAATTGTCGCAGCCGTAGAACACCTTGCCCCGGCGGGAGCGCTTCTCCACCACCTCGCCGCCGCACTGGGGGCAGGCCACGCCCACGGGCAGGCCGCGGGAGTAGCGGCACTTGGGGTAGTTGGCGCAGGAGATGAAGCGCCCGCCGGCCCGGGTGGGCTTGATCACCAGATCGCCGCCGCACTGGGGGCACTTCTCGCCCAGGGGCTCGGCCGCGGCCTTGGGCGCCGGCTCGCCGTTGTCGCTCAGGGGGCGGATGTTCTTGCACTGGGGGTAGGCGGTGCAGGCCAGGAAGGGGCCGTAGCGGCCCTTCTTGACCGCCATGGGCGCGCCGCACTGGTCGCAGACCACGCCCGGGTCCGGGGCCGGCGCGGCGGGCACGATCTGGCCCTTTTCGTCGCGGCTGAAGTCAAAGGTGGTGCGGCACTCGGGGTAGCCGCTGCAGGCCAGGAACTCGCCGTTCTTGCCCAGGCGGATGACCATGGGCCGGCCGCAGGCGGGACAGGCGATTTCCGTGGCCAGGCCCTGGCCCTTGACCTGGCGCATGTTGCTCTGGGCCGCTTTGAGGGCCTGGGCGAAGGGGCCGTAGAACTCGGCCAGCAGCCGCCGCCAGTCGCGCCTGCCCTCCTCCACCTGGTCCAGGGCCTGCTCCAGGCCGGCGGTGAAGCCCACCTCCATGATGGCGGGGAAGCTCTCCACCAATAGGTCGTTGACCACCTGGCCCATCTCCGTGGGCCTGAGCTGGCGCTTGAGGCGCGTGATGTACTCGCGGTCCTGCAGGGTGCTGAGGATGGCCGCGTAGGTGCTGGGCCGGCCGATGCCCTTCTCCTCCAGCTCCTTGATCAGGCTGGCCTCGGTGAAGCGCGGCGGCGGCTGGGTGAAGTGCTGCTTGGGGGTGAGCTGCAACAGCTTCAGGCGCTGGCCGGCGGCCAGCGGCGGCAGCAGCCCCTCGCCGGCCCCCTCGCCGTTGGCGTTGTCCCGGCCCTCCTCATAGACCGCGGTGAAGCCCGGGAAGACCATCACCTGGCCGTTGGCCCGGAACAGGCCCGGGCCGGCGGTGATGTCGGCCTGGGTGCGGTCGTACACCGCCGGGGTCATCTGGCAGGCCACGAAGCGGTTCCAGATCAGGCGGTAGAGATTGAGCTCGTCCTTGTTCAGGTAGGCGGCCAGGGACTCGGGCGTGCGCAGGGCGCTGGTGGGGCGGATGGCCTCGTGGGCCTCCTGGGCCTGGGCCCGGGCCTTGTAGGCGTAGGGCCGCGCGGGCAGG
>JAGUZN010000080.1 GCA_020060775.1 Armatimonadota bacterium | reverse complement strand
CCGGGAAAATCCGTCCTCGTGGAGGTTGCCCACCGTGTGGCCGGGGCAGGGGCTGACGTCGCCGTTGGGCAGCACCTGGCTGACGAGGTGGGCGCACAGCGCGCGGTGGCGCTGGAGAAAGACTTCGGGTGCAGTGAAGTAGGCAGACATCTGGCGTTCGTTCAGCCGCGGGTAGAAATGGAGCAGATGCGCTGTTGCCCGCGCCGTATCGCGCGCCGCCTGCAGCGCCGACCATACCCGTGCCGGCGCCATTGCGCTCAGGTCGATCGACTGGCAGGCGGATTCGGCCTCCCCATCGTCATCCTCATGCATCATCCACAGCGGCTGCAGGTTGGCGGCCACTGCGCCCAACGCCTGCGAGAGGATGGGGATCGCCTCCAGGCAGTCGAGGTTGTCGGGCAGGATGACGGTATTGGTGACCACCAGCGGCGGCCGCAATGGATCGCCCTCCTTCAGCTCCAGCAACCGTTCCAAGGCCTCGCGAATCGAGGAGAATGCCGGCAGACCGACGATGCGGTTGTGCACCGTTTCCGTCCCGTGCAGCGAGATAACGAGCACATCGGGCGGCGCCTGCCATACCGCCTCCAGCATGCGGGGGAGGAGGATGCCATTGGACGTCACGCTGGTGGCGACGCCCTTGCGGCGGCAATATTCCAGAAAGGTGAACAGCGCCTCGCCCCACACCAGCGGTTCGCCGCCGGTGATGTTGAGCATGGTGTGCGATGGGGCGGCGGCATCGGCCAGCCGATAAGCGGTGTGCAGATCGATCATGTCATGCCGGTGGGTCATGGGCTGCAGCGTGTCGGGGTCGATGGTGTTGGCAAAGGTGCACATGGTGCAGCGCGCGTTGCACAGGAAGGTGGGGCGGAAGCTGATGCTGCGCGGCGGCGCGCTGTAGCCTTCCTGCGCGAGCAGGCATTCGGCGTGCGCCGTCAGCCGGCGCAGGCGATTGCCCACCGCCCAACGCCAGAGGGCGGGGTGTTGCCGGCGAATGCAGGCAAGTCCGTCCAACAGCGTCAGCGTGCGCGCGATGACGGTATTGGTGCGGAGCGCGTGCACCGGATTCAGTGGGTAGGATACGCTCATAGCCTGTGCGCCGCCGGCATCCTGCCAGATGGCGGCCGGGGCTGGGGGTACCATACCCCGCTCCCGCGCACAGTACAAGGCTGAGCATCGCACACGCGTTACGCCTGTTGACGAAAGATTGCGCCGGATGAGCGAAGTAAAGTAGAGAAGTCTGCCCATCTCCGCAGCATGCGTATTGCCGCTACTTCCCCGCACGGGTCCACCGCCGGCTTCCCTGGCCGGGCCCGCGCGTGCCGTTAAATCGTGAAAAAAATCGCAACAAAGTTTGTGATTTGGTTCACAAACCCTTGACACGCTCCCTTCGCCGGGGTATAAATCAATATAGAATTATCGATAACGGATTATCGATATAAAACGTACGGATGCACTGACCTAACGAAGGGGAGAGACGACCATGGCGACTGCCAGCACGAAAACACTCGAACGCGCGAACCCCCGCAACGGACGGACCCAACTCACCGCGACCGAGCCCGCCGTGCGCCCCACGCCTGAGCACGTGATGGCGCAGGACGACATCGACCGCCTGGTCTCCCAGGCGCAGCGCGCGCAAGCCGCTTTCGAGCAGTTCACCCAGGAACAGGTGGACGCCATCGTGAAGGCGATGGCGCTGGCCGGCGTCACCCGCCGCCTCGAACTGGCGCGCATGGCGGTGGAAGAGACCGGCATGGGCGTCTTTGAGGACAAGGTGACGAAAAACCTCTTCGGCACCGAGTACATCTACAACGACATCAAAGATCAGAAGACCGTGGGCGTGATCGCCGAGGACCCGCAGGAAGGCATCGTGGAGATCGCCGACCCGGTGGGGATCATCGCCGGCATCACCCCGGTCACCAACCCCACCTCCACCACCATGTTCAAGGCGCTCATCGCCATGAAGACGCGCAACCCCATCATCTTCGCCTTCCACCCGAAGGCGCAGCGCTGCAGCGCGCAGGCCGCGCAGGTGATGTACGATGCCGCCCTGGCGGCGGGCGCGCCCGCGGGCTGCATCCAGTGGGTGGAGGCGCCCTCGGTGGCGACCACCGAAGCATTGATGAAGCATCCGGGCATCGCGCTCATCCTCGCCACGGGCGGCAGCGGCATGGTCACCGCCGCCTACAGTTCCGGCAAGCCGGCGCTGGGCGTGGGGCCGGGCAACGTCCCCGTCTACATCGAGAAGAGCGCGAACATCAACATGGCGGTCAACGACATCATCCTGTCCAAGACCTTCGACAACGGCACCATCTGCGCCTCGGAGCAGGCGGTGGTGGTGGATGCGGAGATCGCCGATGCCGTGCTCGCACGCTTTGTGAGCCAGGGCGCCCACGTGCTTACCCCCGAGGAAGTGACGAAGGTGGAGGCGGTGGCCATCGACGCCAAACGCGGCGCGATGTCCGCGGCAGTGGTCGGGCAGCCGGCAACGAAGATCGCCGAGCTCGCCGGCATCAGCGTGCCCGCCGACACCAAGCTGCTCATCGCCCCGTTGCAGGGCGTCGGCCCCGACGTGCCGTTGAGCCGCGAAAAGCTGTCGCCGATCCTGGGCTTCTATATCGCACAACGCACCGAAGAGGCGCTGGAGATCTGCGACCGGCTGGTGCACTTCGGCGGCATGGGCCATTCCGCGGGCATCTTCTCGCGGAACCCGGAGATCATCGCCGCCTATGCCCGGCGCGTGAAGGCCAGCCGCATTCTGGAGAATGTGCCCACCAGCTTCGGCGCGATCGGCGACATCTATAACCGCATGGACCCCTCGCTCACGCTGGGCTGCGGCGCGTACGGCGGCAACTCCACTTCGGACAACGTGACCGTGCGCAATCTGCTGAACATCAAGCGGCAGAGCAAGCGGGTGGTGAACATGAAGTGGTTCAAAGTGCCCCCGAAGATCTATTTCGAGAAAGGGTGCCTGGAGTACCTGCGCAACATCAAAGGGCAGCGGGCGCTCATCGTCACCGACCCCACCATGGTGCGCCTGGGCTTCGTGCACAAGGTGGAGGATTACCTGCAGCAGGCGGGGATGGACACGGAGATCTTCAGCGAGGTCGAGCCGGACCCGAGCACGGACACCGTGTATCGCGGTGTGGAGGTGATGCAGCGTTTCCTGCCGGACGTAATCGTCGCCTTCGGCGGCGGCTCGCCCATCGACGCGGCGAAGGGAATGTGGCTCTTTTACGAGCACCCGGGCACGCATTTCGAGGATCTCGCGCTGCGCTTCGTGGATATCCGCAAGCGCGCGGTGCGCTTCCCCGAACTGGGCAAAAAGGCATTGTTCGTCGCCGTCCCGACCACCTCGGGCACCGGTTCTGAAGTGACCGCCTTCGCGGTGATCACCGACAAGCAGACGGGCATCAAGTACCCGCTGGCCGACTATGAGTTGACGCCGGACATCGCCATTCTCGATCCGGAGTTGACCTACACCGTGCCGCGCTCGGTCACCGCCGACACCGGCATGGATGTGCTGGTGCACGCCATCGAGGCCTACGTCTCGGTAATGGCCAGCGACTACACCGACGCGCTGGCGCTGCAGGCGATCAAGATCCTCTTCAAGTATCTGCCGGTCGCCTACGAGGAGCCGCGCGATGAGAAGGCGCGCGAGAAGATGCACAACGCCAGTTGCATGGCGGGCATGGCCTTCACCAACGCCTTCCTGGGGATCAATCACAGCCTGGCGCACAAAGTGGGCGGCCAGTTCCATGTGCCGCACGGGCGGGCCAACGCGGTGCTCATCCCGCACGTGATCCGCTACAACGCGGCCATGCCGACCAAGTACACCGCCTATCCGAAGTATGAGTATCCGGTGGCGAATCGCAAGTATCAGGAGATCGCACAGGCGCTCGGCCTGCCGGCCGCCACCCCGGAAGAGGGCGTGGAGAGCCTGGTGCATGCGGTGGAGGAGTTGCGCGCGAAGCTGAACATGCCGGCCACCCTGCGCGAGGCGGGCGTGGACGAGGCGGAGTTCCATCGCCACCTGGACGAGATGGCGCTGCAGGCCTTCGACGACCAGTGCACCGGCGCGAACCCGCGCTACCCGCTGGTGGAGGAATTGAAAACGCTGTTGCGCACCGCGTATGGGGCGTGAGCGTCCCGCGGAGATTGCATTACGAAGGAGTAGGGATATGCCCGCAACATTGGAGCTGAAGAACGCCGTACGGCAAGAGGGCCTGCGCAAATTTCAAAAGGTGAATGACATCCTGGCGCGTTACGACTACGACGCGACCAACCTGGTGGCGATCCTGCAGAAGGTGCAGGCGGAGTACCGCTATTTGCCGCAGGACATCCTCACCTACGTGGCCACCGCGCTGGGTCGCTCGCCCTCCGAAGTCTTCGGCGTCGCCACCTTCTACTCACAGTTCTCGCTGGAGCCGAAGGGCAAATACGAGATCAAGTTGTGCGACGGCACCGCCTGCCACGTGCGGCGCTCGATCCCCGTGTTGCAGGCGATTCGCGAGAAGCTGAAGCTGGCGCCGGGCGAGAAGACGACGAGAGACCTGCGCTTCAGCGTGGAGACGGTGAGCTGCCTGGGCGCCTGCGGGCTGGCGCCGGTGGTGGTGATTAACGAGAAAGTGTATCCGCAGATGACCCCGGAATCGATCGTGCGCGTCATCGACGAGATCAACAAGGCGGAGGATAACGAGCAATGATTGCAACCGCGGCAGAGTTGACAACCGCGCGCGAGCAGGCACGCGCCTCCCGCGATGCCACACAGTATCGCGCGCTGGTGTGCGCGGGCACCGGCTGCGTGGCGAACGGCGCGCTCGACGTGCTGGAGAAGTTCAAGGAATTGCTCGGCGAGGACGGCGTGGCCTTCGCGCATGAGGCGGGCGCGGAGGTGAATCACACCGGCTGCCATGGCTTCTGCGAGCGCGGGCCGCTGGTGCGCATCGAAGGGATGGATATCCTGTATACCCGCGTGCGGCCGGAAGACGTGGCGGAGATCGTACAGGCGACGCTAAGCGAGGGCCGGGTGATCGAGCGCCTGCTCTATCCCGATCCGGCCACCGGCAAGCGCTGCCGCGGCGAGCGGGAGATTCCCTTCTATGCGCTGCAGACGCGCACTTCGCTGGCGAACTGCGGGCATGTGAATCCCGACCGCATCGAGGAGTACCTGGCCAATGACGGCTACGCCGCGCTGGCGGCCGCGCTGGAAACAATGACGCCCGCGCAGGTGTGCGCGGAGGTCGCCGCGTCCGGCCTGCGCGGTCGCGGCGGCGG
>JAGUZN010000125.1 GCA_020060775.1 Armatimonadota bacterium | reverse complement strand
GATGCGGTCGGCCTGCAAAAAGAGGCCGGGGCCGATGGTGTTGGCGCGCGCCGGCACCAGCGTCGTGCGGCTCTTAAAGCTGGTGACGGCATTCTGCTCGACGGTGAGCGGATGCAGTTTGGCCGCCAGCCGGTGCGTCTGCTGTTTCCATTCCTCATCGGTGGCGAATTCGGCGGCAAAATGCGGCTCCCAGAAGGCGATGTGAAAGACGCGACCGATACCGAAGATGACCTGCAATTGCGCGCCGTCAGCCTTGAGGGCGGCGATGCGCTCGCCATAGGTGGGCAGCACCTCGCGGGTGGCAAAGTGGCGCTGATTCATCGGCACGGTGAGGTCGCCCAGCGGGCCGTAGAACGCCCCTTCCATGGCGAAGCGGAAGGCGCCGGGATTCTCGGAGGGCAAGGTGTTGCCCTCGGCATCGCTCCACTCGTCCATATTGAAGCCAAAGACGTGGTCGCATTTCACGCCCCATTCCTTCAGGAAGTAGACGGCCCAGCGGTACATGCCCATGGGGCCGACGGGCAGGATGAGGGCGAGTTTGCGCCCGGCGTCGCGCGACAGCTTGATTTGCAGCGCGATGTCATGGCCGAGCATGGTGTCGAAGTCGGCAAGGGTGGCGCAGGGCACCGGCTGGAAATCGCGATGCCACCACGGCTGGCGCTCGGTGACGGTTTCCGGCGGGTTGCTGCAGCAGGCATCGATTTTCGCCAGGTCCCACCCGGCGGGGAAGAAGCCCTCCAGCAGTGAGCCGGACAGCGTATTCATCAAATCGATCTGGCCAGAGTTCATACTCATTATAACCTCCAGGAGCAGTATAGCTTTTCACTTCGCCCTGCCCGTGGAGAATCCTGCCGTAAAATGCCTACGATGCAATCGGTTGCTCCCCATTCGTCCCGGAAATTAACTTATTCAACGGGAACTGCGGCGCGGTCGAGCAGGTGCTGCACCAACGCGTTGGCGGCCATGAGGCCGATGATGCCCGGGAGCATGCCCATGCTGGGGAGGACGCGGCGTTGCCGGCCGCGCTGGTAATAGGCTTCGGCCTGTTCGCCCAGCGCGGCGGGGTCGTGCGTGTCACGCGGGGGCTCGTTGGAGGCGATCACAGGGATGGCGGCGGTGACGCCGCGCTTGCGCAACGCCTGGCGCACTTTGCGCGCGAGCGGGCAGCCCTCGGTCTCCCAGATGGTGGTGAGGCGCAGGGCGAAGGGATCGGTGCGCGCCGCCGCCCCCATGGCGGAGAGCACGGGGATGTTGCGCTGCACGCACTGCGCGAGCAGTTCGCACTTCGGCCCGAGACTGTCAATGGCGTCGAGCACAAAATCGAGCGGGGGCGCGAGGAGTTCGTCGGCGGAGTCGGCGTGGAAAAAGGCTTCGCGCGCGTCGATGAGCAGCTCGGGATTGATGTCGCGCAGGCGGTCGGCGGCAACCGCCGCCTTCGGCCGGCCCAGGGTGGAATGCAGCGCGTAGAGCTGGCGGTTGAAGTTGGTGGGCCCCACCTGGTCGAAATCGACAAGTCGCAGGTAGCCCACCCCGCTACGCGCCAGCGCTTCCGCGGCAAAGGAACCGACCCCGCCAAGGCCGAAAATCGCCACCCGCGCCGATTGCATCGCACGCAGTCCCTCAGCGCCAATGAGCAATTCCGTTCGTCCAAAATAAGGATGCATGGTCATGTCCGAGTATCCGGTGTAGTCTAGCAGAACGCGCGCGGAGATGCCAGCAGTCGATACAAAACGGGGCGTCCGCGATGGGACGCCCCGTGGCGCTGGTTCCGTTGTGCCTATCAGAACGGGAAGGGGAAAGGGAAACCCTCCTGCGGCTGTTGCTGCCGGCGCTGCTGCTGAGGCTGGGCCTCAGGCATCTGTTCCGGCATTTCCGCTGTCTTGAGTTTCGCCTGGCGGGTCTTCCACTGCCCGCTGTTTTCATCCCAGCTCTTCACCTCCAGGGTCATCTCCGTGCCCACATTCTGCGTATTGATATAATCGGACAGCGTATTCTCGTCCTCGATTTTCTTGCCGTCAATGGAGGCGATGATATCCTTCGCCTTCAGGCCGGCTTTTGCGGCCGGGCTGTTGGGCATGACGTTCATGATCAACACCCCGCCCTTCACCGGCAGGCGTTCTTCTACGCGGAGACGCTCATCGATGAAGCGGTAGACGATGCCGATGTACGGATGCTGCACCTTGCCATGCTTGCGCAGGATCTCCATGACCTTCACAGCGCGATTGCTGGGGATGGCAAAGCCGAGGCCGCTGGCCTGTGGACCACCGCTGCCGCCGCGCCCGAGGAAGATCATGGTGTTAATGCCGATGACTTCGCCGCGGGCATTCAGCAACGGGCCGCCGCTGTTGCCCGGGTTGATGGTGGCATCGGTCTGGATCATGCCGCGCATGCGGGTTGTTTCATCCACGTTCAAGCCGCGGTTGAGCGCGCTGACCACGCCGACGGAGACGGTGTGCTCGAAGCCGAAGGGATTGCCGATGGCCATCACCCACTCGCCGGGACGCACGCCGTCGGAGTTGCCGAATTGCACCGGCTTCAGCTCTTTGGCCTCGATTTTGATGACGGCCAGATCTTCGCGGCGGTCGCCGCCGATGAGCTTGGCTTTATACGTTTTCTTTCCGTCGCGATGCATGACGGTGACGTCGATCTGATCCGCCTCGCCGACGACATGGTAGTTGGTGAGGATATGGCCCTGGTCATCGACGATCATGCCGGTGCCCATGCCCTGCACTTGCTGTTCCCCGCCGAAGAACGAATAGGGATTCGGCTGCGTGGCCGTAGTATTGATGTTGACCACCGACTCGTTCAGCGTATCGACCACCTGGGCAAAGGAGTTGGTCATGTCCGAGCCGCTCGCTGCAGGTTGCACAGGCGGAATGATGGGGGCGGGTGTCGTGCCGGCCTGCTGTTGCGCTGCGGGCGGGGTCATGCCGGGGATGCGCGCGAGCAGGCCCTGTTGATTGGCCCACAGGGCGAGCAGAGTGCCGCCGAAACCGGCGAGCATACCGAAAATGATGGCGAGCATGACGACCGAGCCGAGCGACGGTCCACGGCTTTCACGCTGTCCGCCGAAGTCTCCTTGCTGTTCCATATGAGGTTATGCCTCCAGTGATCGCATGAGATTGGCCATCTCGATCGCCGCCATAGCGGCATCCCACCCTTTGTTGCCGCTTTTAATGCCAGCGCGTTCGAGCGCTTGCTCGATGGTGTCGGTCGTCAGCACGCCGAAGATGCACGGCACGCCGCTCTGCAGGCCGACCTGCGCTACGCCTTTGGCGACTTCGTTCGCCACGTAGTCGAAATGCGGGGTGGCGCCCCGAATCACCGCACCCAGGCAAATGATCGCCTGGTACTTGCCGGACTCGGCCATCTTGCGGGTCACCAGCGGCATTTCGAAGGTGCCCGGCACGTAGGCGATATCCACCTGTGCGTCGGTATCGCAGCCGTGTCGCGTGAGGGCGTCCTGCGCCCCGGCCAGCAACCGATTGGTGATCAAATCGTTGAAGCGGCTGACGACGATGCCGAAATACAGCCCATCGGCAACGAGATGTCCTGCGTACGTTGTTCTCATCGCGGCTCCTTTATAAACCTGTCAGGCTGAAAAAGTGCTGGGAAATGACGGATTGCTCCCCTCTTGTTCGACACAGCAACCCGCCTTCCCTGCGTGGGATGATAGCAGGGAAGGCGTCCACTCGCAAGACAAGCGCCTGACAATCGGCCATGACGAACAGGGAAACGCTCGCCTGCGCCGAAGAACATCAAGCAGTATACCGCAAAAGGAGCCTGCATACATGGTAACGGCCATCGTGTTGATCGAAGTGGAACAGGGGCGGGTACCGGAAGTGGCCGAGGCGCTGATTCGCATCCCGGGCGTGGCCGAGGTGTATTCCGTGGCCGGCCTGTATGATTTGGTGGCGGTGGTGCGCGTGCGCCAGCACGACGAGCTGGCTGATCTGGTGGCCGGGCGCCTGCAGAGCACGCCGGGCATTGCCGCGACGAACACGCTGATCGCCTTCCGCGCATATTCGCAGCGCGACCTGGCGGCGATGTGGGACATCGGCTTTGAGGAGCCGACCGGATAGCCGCCGTACTCGCTGGACGTGCCGGCGTTAACCCGTGATCAAATTGGGTACTATCTCTCGCAGATATCAACCGCAGGGACTGTTGTCTTCCGGTGCGAACGATGTCACGGCATCCCCACCGAACGTATCGACCGGAGACAGCCGTCGATCGTGTGCATAGTGTAGGGAGGATTTCGACTGATGAAACGCAAGGTGCATGGCGGCGCCATTGCCGCATTAATTTTAGTGTTGCTGGCGGCCGTGGTACTCGCGGTGCCGTCCGTGCAGCAAAACCAACGCGTGCGCGCAGATTTTACCGCACTGTTCACGGCCATCCAGGAGCAGGATGCCGAGAAGCTCCAGGCGATTTACGAACCTTCCACCGGGCTGGATGCAGTCTATCTCGAACAGGTGATGCGTTATAAACTGCTCGGCTGGAAAATTGAGCGCATCGTCGGCCAGCCCTGGCCAATGGAAGGCCGCGGCGATTACCGCGTGCTGGAGGCCGAGCTCTACTTCGACGGCGTACCCGATACGCTCGTAAAACCTCAGGGGGACTATGAGCGGCGCACCACATCGCCGGTGGGACCCTGCGTGGTGGTGCCGGTACGGCTGCAGTTCGCATACTATAATCCTACCGGTACGCCTGGGAAGGATTCGGTGCTCAACCTGGTGCCGCCCCGGTATCTCGACGGCAAGAACTGGACCGCGCCATTTGCCGGGCCATTGAAAGAAACGCCCCCTGCCCGGTGATGGCTTGCGTGTGTTGGGAGATGTTGCGTGCGATTTGCGTTCATCGGTTGTGAAGTGCTCTTTCGTGAATTCTGCCTGGCGGCGGCGCGTTCCCGCGCTGTCATCGATCCGGTGATGCTGCCACAGGGGTTGCATAACACGCCGGACGATCTGCGCGCGCGCGTGCAGGCGGAGATCACCCGGCTGGAGGGCGGGCTGGAGCATGTGGAGTACGAGTCGCGCGCGGTCGTCGCCCCGCCGCAGTACGATGCCATCCTGCTGGGCTACGCGTTGTGTAGCAATGGCGTGGTGGGTCTTACCGCGCGCAGCGTGCCGCTGGTCATCCCCCGCGGTCATGACTGCGTGACGCTGCTGCTCGGATCAAAAGAAAAGTACCGCGAATACTTCGATACGCATCGCGGCATCTACTGGTACAGCTCGGGGTGGATCGAGCGCACGCTGCAGCCCGGGCGGGAACGCTGGGAGCGCTCGTACGCCTACTACGCCGAGCAGTATGGCGAAGAGAATGCGGATTACCTGATGGAAATGGAGCAGCACTGGTTCACCGAGTACCAGTGGGCGACCTACATCAATTGGAACCTTCCCACCGCGGAAAGCGACCGCCGATACACGCGGGAGTGCGCCGAATTTCTCAACTGGCAGTATGACGAGGTGCAGGGCGATCCGCAGCTCATGTACGACTTCCTTGACGGCCAGTGGGATGATGAACGATTCCTGGTGGCGCCGCCGGGCGCCTGCATTGAGCCGACCCACGATCCGACGATCATGACGGCGTGTGCGGGCTGCGCCTGCCATGGCGCGGCGCAGGTGTCCGCAGGTGAGGAGGAGGCCTCGGTCTTGCGTCGCTGACCGTCGGCTTGTCAGTCCGAACGATCAAGCGCTGACTCCCTGTTGCGATAGGGAATAGTACAATGGGATACTGCCGGACCCCCATGCCGGTCTGTCACAGGAGGTTACGATGATACTGCACCATATCGGCATCGTGGTTGACAACCTGGCCGAGGCGACGCCGCTATTTGAAGTCTGGATGGGCGCGCGCCGCATCGGCGATGTTGTCGAGGACGAGACGCAAGGCGCGCGCATACAGCTTTTTCTTATGGGCGATCACACGCTGCTGGAAGTGGTGGAAGCCCTCCCCGGTGAGGAGACACCGTTGCACCGCAACGGCGAATTCCACCTCTGCTTTACGGTCCCGGACCTCGACGAGGAGATGGCGCGGCTGCATGAACTGGGCGCGGTCGTGACGCACCCCACCGTCCACTCGCCCCTGTTCGATCAACGGCGTCTCGGATTCGTCGCCACGCACAGCGGTCAACTGCTGGAATTGCTGGAAGAGCAACGCGTGACCGTGCAGTAGTGCGAAGCCCACTTGACACGGGTGCGGTCGGCGCGGTGAAATAGAGCGCTATGCAGCACTCATTCGATATCCGCGCCGACATGCTCGACCTTGCCGTGTATGTGATCACCGAATCGCTCCCGGACCGCTCCCCGCTCGACATCGCAGTTGCGGCGTATGCCGGCGGGGCGGGGGTGGTGCAATACCGCCACAAGGGGGCCACCACCCGCGAACTCTTCCTCTGGGCGCGCCAACTGGCCGCACTGGCGCGCGAGCAGGGCAGATTGCTGATCATCAACGATCGCGTCGATGTGGCGCTGGCGGTGCGCGCCGACGGCGTGCACCTGGG
>JAGUZN010000348.1 GCA_020060775.1 Armatimonadota bacterium | reverse complement strand
GCCAGGTGCGCACGGCGCAAAACGTCTTCCTCACCCATCAGGAAGACGGCGCGCTGGTGTACACCATTTACGCCGCGGATTTCAACGTGGAAGAAGAACGGTTATCCCATGTGACCGTCACCTACTATGAAACCGACACCCCGGCGGTATTGCTGTTTGCCGAGCGCGCTATCTGGGATCAGCAACTCGGGCGCTGGAAGTTCTTCGGGGCGACGGCGCGCGCGGTGAAGGATCGCGGGCCGGCGCTCTGGCTGGTGCCGAGCGATGAGCGTGCCGAGTTGAATATCGAGGCGTACGTGATGCAGGTGAAGGAGACGCCATTCCAGATTGCCGCTGCACGTAAGGAGCCGGAAGAACTGACCTCGAGCGAGATGCAGCAGTACATCCACTACCTGCAAAAGATGGGCACCAAGGCGGATATCGTCAATGAGTGGGCGATGGGGCTGGCGCATCGTTTCTCCATTCCCTTCTCCTGCCTGGTGTTCGCGCTAATTGGAGCCCCACTCGGGCTGCGTTCTCACCGCACCAGTTCCTCCATCGGTCTGGGCATCAGCCTGCTGATCATCTTTGGGTACTACGTGGTCTTCCACTATCTCGGCATGTTCGGCGAGGGCGGGAATCTGCCGCCGGTGGTGGCCGCCTGGCTCCCCAATATTCTCGGCGGGTTGTTGGGCATCGTGCTGCTGCTGCGCGCGAATCGGTGACAGGGGGCGAAAATCCGTCTATGATAGAGCAACAGATGTCGATCGATTATCATGCCCTCATTCAAGAGTTGGATGATGTGCTGCGCCGGGTGAACGCTGATGAGGTTGAGCGCCTGGTGGAGGCAATCATACGCACGCGCCGCCTGTTTGTGGAGGGGCGCGGACGTTCCGGCTTGATGATGCGCGCCTTTGCCATGCGCCTGACCCACCTGGATATTCACTGTCACGTGGTGGGTGAATCGACCACGCCCAGCCTGGAAGCCGGCGACATGTTGCTCATCGGCTCCGGTTCTGGGGAAACCGTGACCCCGCTGCTCACCGCTCGTTCGGCGAAAACCGCCGGAGGCACGGTTGGTGTGCTCACCTCACGCCACGAGTCTTCGCTGGCCAAACTGGCCGACCTCTGCGTGGTCATCCCCGCGCCAGTGCGCGAGCGCAGCGCCATCGAGCCGGTGACCACCATGCAGCCGATGGGCTCGCTATTCGAGCAATCACTGCTTCTGCTGCTCGATTGGATCGTGCTCTGCCTGAAGGGGCGCTTGAATCAGAATGAGGAAATGATGATGGCCCGTCACTCCAATCTGGAGTGACGCGGGTGCTCCGACCGAGAAACGGCCTGTCTCCGATGCGGGAGGCAGGCCGTTGTGGTTTGTGACTGGCAGGGGTGCGCGAGGCTACACGCGCGCCTTCCGAATAAGTTTGTCCTTCATGCGGGCAAAAGCCTGCCCGAGGTCGTCCATCATCTCGTAGAAGGACGGCACCATCAGCAACGTCAGGAAGAGCGCGAGCATCAGGCCGCCGATCACCGCGATGGCCATGGATTGCCGCATCTCCGAGCCTTGCGTGAAGGCAATGGCGGTGGGCAGCATACCGAAGACCATGGCCAACGTGGTCATCAAGATCGGGCGCAGTCGGGTCGGCCCGGCTTCGAGCAGGGCTTTGCGCCGGTCCAGCCCCTTCTCACGGCGTAGCGTATTGGTGTAGTCCACCATGAGAATGGCGTTCTTGGTCACCAACCCCACCAGCATGATGAAGCCGATCATGGAGATGATACTGAGCGACTTATGCGTGATGGTCAGGGCAAAGAGCGCGCCGGAGAGCGCCTGCGGCACGGAGAGCATGATGATGAACGGTGAGACGAACGACTCGAACAGGGCGGCCATGAGCATAAACACCATCACAATCGAGAGGAGGAGTGCATTTCGCATTGCCGTGAAGCTTTCCTTCATCTCTTCCGCCTGTCCAGCCCAGGCTACTGAGACTCCTTCCTTTTCCACATCGCTTAAGCTGCTCAGTTTGTCGTCGACATTTTTCACCAGCTCTTCTTGCACGTTGCCGAGGGTGTATCCCTGTTGAATTTGCGCGGTCACCGTGACCGAGCGCTGGCGGTTGGTGCGCTCGATCTTCGTAGGGCCGGTAGCCGACTCCAGTCGCACAACTTCGTACAGGTATACCGTGCGTCCATCAGCTCCTGTGCCGACCGCCATATTGGGGATCTGCGCGATCATCTCGCGCTGTTCTTCGGGCAGCGAGACGCGAATATCGTACTCCTTGCCTGATTCGCGATATTTCGTGGTGGTATCGCCCTCAAGACTGGTGCGCAGCGCGGAGGCGATCTGCGCCACACTGATGCCGTATTGCGCCGCACGGTCACGATCAATGGTCGCCTGCAGTTCCGGCCGCCCTTCACGCCAGGAGAGTTCGGTTTTATAGGTGCCCTCCTGCCGTTTCACCACGTCGGCAATGCGCTCCGCCATGCGTTGAGTCCGCGCCAGATCGGCGCCGCTGACTTCGATGGAAATGGGATTGCCGCCCGGACCATGTGCGGGCATGGCCGCAGTGATCTTCACGCCGGGAATACCCTTGAATTCTTCGTTCAGCACATTGATCACTTCATGCGTGGTGCGCATCGGATAGGGCAGCAATCGCCACTCGATCATCTGCTCCTTCCACCAGCCCAGCCCCAGATCTTCGACATCATTCAGTTCGACATCCAATGTGGCGGTATCAGCGGCCGCATTGCCGCCGCTGAAGATGTTGCCGCCCGAGCCTCCCACGCGGGTGGCGACGATTTTCGTTTCCGAATAGCGTGCTTCGTCTAACAGGGCGGCTTCCACACGGCGGGCGGTATCATCGGTGACATCCAGCGGGGTGCCTACCTCGTGTTCGATGGTGATGTTGAACTGTCGTTCGTCCACCTCGGGCATGAATTCGAACCCAAACTTCGTCGGCAACAGCAGGCAGAGGAGGATGAGCACGACACTCAGGGTAGCCAGCGGTCGTATCACCGGCATGAAGACATCTTTGGCCGGCATATTTCGTGCCGGTAGTGAGATGCTGTAGGCGGCGAAGGCGAAGGTGAGCATGAGCGTGAACAGCATCAACAGCGGAGAACCCGTCATTTCCATCACGCCCATCGCCACGACGACGGACGCCACGAAGGCCAGCACGCCGTAGCCGAAGCGCAGCCAGGTGCTCGCAATGATACGCTCCACCTGCCAGATGCCGAAGATGACCAGAGCGGCGACCATGAGGATGGGTAGCCCTTTCAACAGTTGCTCCACCGTCGGCTTCGGCATGGCCATGCCCACGCTCGCCAGCAGCGTCATTACCCCCAGGCTGATGACCACGGGGCGATGGTCGAGCGCCCAGACCAGGATACGCCGATAGAGGGCATCAAGCACACCGTACATCCGCTCCCAGGCATTCGTAAAGCGGCGGAAGAGCCCGGGATGCTCCTGTTGCGCCCGTTCCTCTTCCTCTTCGCACGAATGCTCCTTGAGCCAGCGCGAGGCGAGCATCGGTGTGAGGGTAAAGGAGATGAACAGTGAGAAGAGGGTGGCGGTGGCCACCACGATGCCGAACTGGCGGAAGAACTGTCCGACGATGCCGCCCATGAAGGCAATGGGCACGAACACCACCACGTCCACCAGGGTGATGGTCATGGCGGCGAGGCCGATTTCCGTGCGGCCGGCAATGGCCGCCTCCTTGGGCGATTTGCCCATGGCGAGGTGGCGATGAATATTCTCCAACACCACAATCGAGTCATCAACGAGGATCCCCACACACAAGGCCATGCCTAGCATCGACATCATATTGATGGAGAATCCGATGATGTCCATAACCATGAAGGTGGCGATCATGGAGGTGGGGATGGCCAGTGCGACGATGAGGGTGCCGCGCACACTATGCAGGAAGAGGAACACAATTAACACCGCCAGGATTGCACCTTCCACCAGTGCGGTGTTCACCCCCTCCAGGGCATCTTCGATAAAAACCGATTGGTCCATGGCGGCGGTGACTTCGATGTCTTTCGGCAGTAATCCGGCGTGGTCTTTCTCGTTCCATCTCCCGGCTTTCGCCAATTGTTCCCCGTGCTTGGTAAAGGGTGTTCCGGTTAGCTTCTCCATTTCCTCGCGCACGGCCTCGACGACTTTCACGGTGTTGCCGTCAGACTGCTTTTGCACCGTCAAGGTCACACTGGGGCCGTTGTCCACGCGATTGTAACCGGAAGGCTCGGCGATAGTGTCATGCACCCGGGCGATGTCGCGCACGGTCAGATTGGGGTTGCCCGCGGCGTTGGGGATGCGCACGTCGCGGATTTGATCGGGATGCGTGAACTCGCCCATGACGCGCACGGCGAAGTTGCGGTAGTCTTCTTCCACGGTGCCTGAGGGGAGGTTCAGGTTCTCGGTGCGCAGGGCATTGACGACCTGATTGATGCTCAACCCGTAGGCTTCAAGGCGCGCTTTGTCCACTTCCACCCGGACTTCGCGAATGTCGCCGCCGGAGACGGACACCGAGGCCACGCCCGGCAGTTGGCTGAGGCGATCTTTGATGACATCCTCGGCGAGTTCGCGCAACTCGATGGATGAGCGTCGTTTGCTGGCGATGTTCAACTGAATGACGGGCATCGCCCCGACATCGGCTTTGATGACGACCGGCGCATCGGCGTCATCGGGCAAGGTGTTGCTCAAGGCGTCGAGCTTGCTGCGCACATCCGCCGAGACTTCATTCAGGTCGGTGCCCAGTTCGAATTCCATCATGACGCTCGATACGCCCTCCGACGAGGTCGAGGAGAGCTTCTTCAGACCGCTGATGGTGCTCACCTGGTCTTCGATCGGTTTGGAGATGAGCGTCTCCATCTCTTCCGGACCAGTGCCCGGATAGATGGTGGAGATGAAAATCATGGGAAATTCGACATCAGGATAGAGATCGACCGGCAGACGGCTGCGCGACTGCAGCCCCAGGATAACCAGGGCCAGCACCAGCATCAGGATGGTCACCGGGCGGGTGATCGCAAGTTTCGTTAACCACATAGCAGCATCCTTGACGAGAGCACATTAACGTAGACACGGCACAATCGTGCGCCGGGCCGCGCCTGGCACGTCCCGGCGCACAGCCAATATGACTATTCGGCGGTTGTTTTCCCGTTGGCGACTTTTACCGCATCGCCTTCCTGCAGCGTTTGCTGGCCGGCGACGATGACCTCTTGGCCTTGCAACAGGTCGCCCATCACCTGTACGACTTTGCCATCGGAGGCGCCGGGCATAACCGTATACGCACGAGCTTTGCCACCATCATAGACGAAGACGAACGTCTTCCCGTCTTTCTCGAGCAGCGCATCTTTGGGCACAGCCATCACCTGTGCGTGGCGAGCCACTTCCACCGAGCCGCGCGCGAACATGCCGGGGAAGAGTGCAGCGCTATTGGGCGTGATCACCCGCACGATAAAACTGCGCGAGCGGGCATCCACCACCGGAACCACTTTTTCCACGGTGCCTTTGAGCAGACGCGTGGTCGATTCACCGTACAGATTGGTGCGACTGCCCTGCAGCGCATCCACCGTAAGGGTCACGGATTGCCCGGCACGCAAGCGCATGGCTTCCAACTCTGACACGCGCGCTTCGTAGTACAACGAGCTATTGGTGGAAATCTTCAGCACGGGCGCATTAGCGCCGACGCTCTCGCCGACTTCGGCCATTTTCGCAGAGACGACGCCATGCACCGGCGAGTAGATATTGGCGTAATCGAGATTCTGTAGCGCATTAGCGAGCAGATCTTTCGCCTGCTGCACGCCAGCCTGAGCGGCAAGCACGTCCTTATCGCGCATGACGTTCACCTGGCGGGCGGACTTGGCTGAGGCCAGCGCGGCCTTCGCCTGCGCCACCCCGGTTTCCGCGATGTCGACATTCGCCCGGGCCACATCGACTTGCTTCAGGTTGGCACGGGCAGTCGCCACGCCCTCTTCTGCCTGGCGCACGGCGGCTTCCGCCGCCTGGATGTCTTCTTCGCGCGGCCCGACCTGCACCAGGGATGCCTGTTCCTGCGCCGAGTTCAATTGGGCCTCGGCGACGCGCATTTTCGTTTCCGCACTATCCACTTGCGCACGCGACACCGCGCCCTGCTCGAACAGACTCTTCATGCGGTTGTAGTTGACCTGATCATTTTCGTAGGTGGCTTTCGCCAATTTGACCGCATTCTCGGCAATCGCCCGTTCCTGGGTGCGCGAGCCGTTGCGCAGCATGACCAAGCGACTTTTCGCGGAATCGAGCCCGGCTTCGGCGGCTTTGATCTGCGCTTTGGCTGATGCTTCAGTGGCATCGGCGGTCACCAGAGCTTGCTTCAGACGAGCATTCGCGGCTTGCAGCGCGGCATCCGCCGTCTGAATGCCGGTATCGGTGGAGGTCACCTGCTGGGTTACCGCAGCTTTGGCTTGCTCCAGCCGCGCTTCGGCAGCCTGCACGGCCGCGGTGGCCGAGCGCACCTGGGTGCGGGCATCGGTGTCATCCAGCCGCGCCACCACCTGGCCGGCCTTGACAGGAGTGCCCTCTTTGCCGATGAGCCAGACGATGCGTCCCGGGGTACGGGATCCCACTGTCGTCTCATCGGCAGGTTGCAGCGTACCCGTCACCTCGACGCGCTCGACCACATCGGTCGGCCGCACGACCTGCGTGGCCACCGAGGCCATGGCCTCCTCGGCATTCGTCTTCTTCTCTTTGGCTTTATCCTTGCCATGCATCGCACACCCGGCGACGACGGCAAGCATTACGGCGATCACGACATACATCGCGCTGCGCATGACACGCTCCTCATTCTTCATCTAAAACCGGATCGACAACCTTTTGACTGGCTTGTTCAACCGCCCGGGCGAGTTGTTGCAGCAGCATCTGCATTTCCCCCACCTTGGCGAAAATCAGCATATGCTTATGCAGGGGGTGGCGAAAGACCAGCAACTTATCCCCCGGATTGATTTCACAATCTTTCCGAGCATCGGCGGGGATGACCACCTGCCCCCGCTCCCCAAGCGTCGCCGAGCCGTAGAAGCACTCCTCCACAGCATCGACTGCGTCGTAATTGGATACCATAGCTCCCTCACAGTAGTATGAAAAGTATGATTTATCATATTCATTCGCACCTTGCCTGTCAAGGGGGCGCATGGCGGCTACCGGAGAGTGGTTCGCCATCCGGTGAGCGGATTCTGCCTCCGCTCGACAGCGCGGCAGGGGTCGTCTACAATAGATGCGAGACTTTGCCTGACACCCGTGAGGATGCACTGACCTATGCCCACGATCACCGTTGCCCACAGTCCGGATGCCGATGATGCCTTTATGTTCTACGCATTGGCCCAGCGGAAGATCGATACCGGCGATCTGACTTTCACTGACACGCTGCAGGATATTGAAACCCTGAACCGCCTGGCGCTGGAGGAGCGTTACGATGTGACGGCGCTCTCCTTTCACGCCTACACGTATTTGTGTGACCGCTATGTGCTGTTGCCATGCGGCGCGAGCTTCGGCGAAGACTATGGACCCAAGGTGGTCGCCCGACGGGCGCTGACGCGCGAGGCGTTGCTGGGCATGCGCGTGGCGATCCCCGGGCAGTGGACCACCGCCGCGCTGACGCTGCAACTGTACCTGCCAGGCGTGGAGACGGTGATCTACCCGTTCGACGCCATCATGCCCGCAGTGGAACGCGGCGAGGTTGAGGCGGGGGTCATCATCCACGAAGGGCAGCTCACGTATGCCGACCACGGCCTGGTGGAACATGTCGACCTCGGCGTGTGGTGGAAGGGCGAGACCGGGCTGCCGCTGCCGCTGGGCGGCAATGGCGTGCGCCGCGCGTTATCCGCCGATCTCCACCAGCGCATTGCCGATGCGTTGCGCCGGAGTATTGAGTACGCGCTGGAGCATCGCGAGGATGCACTCGCGTACGCCTTGAGTTTCGGGCGCGGGTTGGACCCGGAGCGCGCCGATGCGTTTGTCGGCATGTATGTGAACGACGTGACGCGCGCCTATGGCGAACGCGGACGCCGCGCCGTGCAGGTGCTGCTCGACCGCGCCTGGGAGGCGGGCATCATTCCGCAACGGGTGACGGCGGAGTTTGTTGAGTGGGCGACCATGTGATGGGGCACGATGCCCTGTGTTCCTCCAGCGATGTTATGGTCAGTCGTCGATCGGCTCGACCAGCAGTTCCGCGAGCATGAAGGCCACGGTCTGGTCGCTCATGAGGGCGCTGTGGTACTCGCGTTCCACGGCTTCGTAGAGCATGTACTTCTTATCCTGGTCCCAGTTTCCCGGGCATAAGCCGTAGGTCGTATGCTCGGCGAAGGTGCCGAATTTGATCAGCTTGAGCCGCTCCTCGGTGACGCTCTTCAATCCGCTGTAGTAGGTCAGCTGGTACATCGAGGGATTCCAGGACTCGTGGCACTCTCCCGTCCAGGAGGGCGCATTGATCGGCTTGGGCCCGTTAGACATTTGATCCATGGTATCCCAAAAGACGCTGGGCGCGGTGGCGTAAATTTCCTGCAGGGCGTAATCGTGAATCGCCCTGCCCCACTTTCCACCGCGATGCATCGAACTGCACAGGAGCACGTGCAACGGCCCTGCGCCGTGGTGCTGCTGATGCACCAGCCTGATGTTGTCGATCTCACCTGACCACTGCGTGAGCGGCAGCGGGGTTTCTTTGCCGATATTGGCGAAGGTGTTGTGGCCGACATAGAGTTCCGGCGCGACCACCGGAATGATCTTCACCCCGATCTTTTGCAGGCGTTCTTTCCACGGGCTCTCGTGCGCGTGCCTGCCCAGGTAGCGCGCGAAGGCATACAGGCCGTACATGCCGGAGCGGTACTCATCCTTAGCATGCATCATGCCGGTGTAGAGGTAGATCGGCGCTTTTGGGTTGCCGATGCAGATGCCGTAACGGTTGAAGCCGTTGCTGAATCCCTCCACCGTCCACTGCAGCGCGGGGTATTCTTTAGTCAGCTCGCGCAATTTCTCGAGGTAGGCGTAGTAGTCCAGGCGACGGTTCCAGTACACCCCATAGCGCAGTCCATGCCCGAGCGCATTCTGCACAGGGGCGTATTTGTTGTACGAACCGCGATCCCCCCACTGCCCGGTGGGTTCATTCAACGAGCGGAGATCCAGCGCAGCAATGCTCCCCTTCCCCATCGGCATCGTCAGCCAGACCGGTCCCCCATTCACGCTGGAGACGGCGACCACTGTTTCGCCGGATTTCGGCGTATAGTTGACCAGGCTGCGCTGCACGAACTGCCCGTTCGCGCGCCCGAACCAGGGGATTTCGCTGCCGATGGGATAGCCCTGTGAGAGTTCGCACGCGGTCTTTACCACGGCCAGCGGGATGGGCACGCCATCCTCCGCACGGGCAGCTTCCTGCCACACCTCTTTCGGCAGCTTGTTTTTGCCCTCGCGCTGGAGAAAGGTCTTCCACGGCGATTGCTCCGGCAGGTTGGCGTCCACGACCGTATGCTCCATCATAGCGGCATAGGCGGCGAGGTCCATCACTACCGGACGCCCCGCTTCCGCATAGGCGCGCAATGGCGACCAATTGAACCCGGCGAAGGACTCGGTTCGGCCGGGGAGGAAGACGAGCTTTTCGAAGGTCGTGATTTCCTCCCACGGCAACGGCTGGGTGATATCGAAGAATTTGATGCGCTGCGGGTAGAGCGCTTTGAAGGAGAAGGCCGTGCTTGCGGTCAGGTCATCACTGAGGTAGGCAACTTCGCGTTTGGTAATCTCGCTATCCTGGATGCCGCCCTCGGTGAGGAGCACGTCGTCCACGTAAACTTCGGAGGTTCCCTGCCCTTGCCAGTTGCACGACTCGATGTACAGCGTCGCGCTGTTGGAGTCGCCGCTGGCAAACGTCATCGAAGCGGTGCTCCACTGCGGTTGCGGGGAGAGGCCGAGGATGTGCACCTTCTGCCCGGTATTGAGGATGAGGCGGAAGAAGTTGGCCTTGCCGTTGCCTTTGCTGCGCACGGAGAGCGTGTAGGCGGTGTTCGGCTTCAGCGATACGGGCTCGTTCAACACCCATTGTGCGGCATCCGGCTGTGCGGAGACGGCAAAGCGCAGGCTGCGCCTGCCGGAACTGCCGTCGCGCGCCCATTCCGCCACGCCTCCTTTACTGGTGCGGGCCTGCCAGCCTGCCGGGGCGTCAGTCCCGATCTCGAAGGAAGGGTTCGGCACCAGTCCGGCGGTGGAGGCCACCACCGGCGTCATGGCCTTTGCCTCGCTGACCAGGGTGAGGCGCGCGAATGGGGCGAGGTATTTGGGACCCACGATGCCGGGAGCAAGTTCGACGACATCGTTAATCCTGGTGCCCGCCGGGGTTCGGTCGAAGACGGCGATGTTGAAGCGCAGGTGATCGCCCGCGCGCAGTGGTCCGCAGCGGAGTTCGCTGGTGGGCAGAGCCGCGAAGTAGAGGGTGCGCGTGTCGTCGCGCACCACCTGCGCCTGCACGTCGGTGAGCGTGCGCTTGCCGAGATACACGTACTCGGTATCTTTGTGCGGGGCCAGTTGCCAGCAGAATGTTTCGGGGCCGCGATGTGTGAGCGCGAAAGCAAACTCCTGCCAGACGTGATCTTTGGCCACCGCAATCTGCACGCAGTCGCCGTCCCACAGCGACTCCCCTTCGCCCTGATTGATCTGTTCGGGATCGTACACTTCGGCGGCGAGATAGAGGGTATCGGCATCCCAGCCAAGATAGATTCGCGCATGCTGGTACACCGGTCGCGGGCGGATGGGATTGGTGTCATACCGCCCCATCTGCACTGCCAGTGCCTGTTGCCACGCGGCGATCTCGTGCCCTGGCGCTTGCGGCATCTGCAGTGCCGTGAGTTGCTGTACCGTACCGACAGGCCGGCTGATCGGATTCTCATGCCAGTACGGCGCATCATCCGCCGCCCACAGCGGCAGGCAGCACAGTAGCAGTGTAAACAACGACCATGCCCGAAACGCGCGCAGGTTCATGTTGCCTCCTCGACATCAGGCCGAAGACGCGGAGATACCCGGTATCGACATCACATCTTCTCGGCAGGATACAACTCTATAGTTCGCATGCGACGCCGGGCGTGAAATTGCGCCGATTTCCGCGAATTCCACTATCGCACGCCAGTGTATACGGCATCAACCTCTTGACCCCGCATTGTGTTCAAGCTATACTACACTCTGTTCGAGATGACCCTTCTCGCATGTTAGTGTGGCCCTGTAGCTCAGCCTGGTAGAGCAGCGGACTGAAAATCCGCGTGTCGCTGGTTCAAATCCGGCCGGGGCCACCATTTTTTATGCTCTTTTCGCCATCACCGATGCGGTGGTGGCGTTGTTGTTTGGTTTCCCACCACGACGACACGCCCCCGGCCATCATGCGACGGCCGGGGGCGTGTCGTTATTGCGCAATTTTCCTCTTTGGATCAGTACCGCCACTTCAGTTCGGCGTTAATCTCGGTGGATGGGGTATCGGCGGTGTAGCCGACCGACTCGCTGGCCCAGACGCGGCGGGCATCCAGCGAGAACTGGAGGTCTTCGTCGGCCTGGTAGTGCCAGCCGAGGCCGAGGTAGCGGCGGCTGGTGTCGCCGTAGGGGCCGGAGCCACGCAGCACTTCCCCGCTCAAGCTGACATCGTGGATATCGTTCAAGCGGTAGGTGACCTTGCCGCCGACACTGGTGTACTTGTCGCCGGAGACGCCGGTGTAGCCGAGGTTCTGCGTGAGCGATGCCGCCTCATTATACGGATCGGCAATGGCGTTCAGGGTGGCATTGGCGCCCGAGGAGGCCATGGAGACCAGCTGCCCCACATCGCCGCCGTTTTTACTCCAGGCGCGTTCGGCATGCAGACTGACCGTGGTGTTCTTCACCGGGCTGAATTCACCGCTCACGCTGACCATGTTGCCGCGCGTCGGACCTTCGGCAAAGGCGTTTTCGATCTGCTGGCTGGCCATGCCCAGCGTCACGGAGGCATCGCCGTCACGGTAGGTGACATCGCCGCCCACGGTTTTCGTGGCAAAGCGGTCGAAGTTGCTGCCGAAGCTATCAACGTTGTAGCGCACGTTGGCGTCGATATGCTCGTTGGCGCGCCAATTCGCATTGAGCGACAGGTTGGAACTCCGCTGCTGTTGTTCCTCCATGCCCGGCACATCCGTCCCGTTCGTCGAGGTGAAGGTGTGCATGCTGCCATTGAGGGTCACATCTTGTGAGGGCTGATAGGTGGCGTAGGCCTGCACGCTGTTGCCGGAGGTAGTTGAGACTATGCCGGCATTCTCAGTGAGCGAAGCGTTGGCGCCTGCACTCACCCCGATGTTGAGCTTCGCATCAGGATGGTAATTCACGTTCACCGACGTGCCGCGACTCGTGCTGCTCCATCCCGGGATCTCCATCTCGGCAAAGCCATCGCCCGCTTCATTGGTGTACGGGATGAGCATGACATCGCTCGCCGCACGGTCCTGGGTAAGGTTCACATTAACATCCAGCGTGCGGCTGGGCTGCCAGCTTGCGCCCAGCGAGATGTTCTCATTCTGTTGTTGCGGCACGGTAATCTGTGCGTTGCTCTCTACCGGCTGGGTGACGTTACGCGCCCAGGTGGCCGTATAGCTCATCTTGTCGGAGGGTTTGAAGGTGGCGTTCGCCTGCATGTTGGTGCCGCCGGAAGTGGTGACAAACCCTTCGCTGTTGGTGAGCGCTTTGGTGGCGCCGAGGTGCAACCCGACATTCACGCGGTCGCTCGGCTGATAGATGATATTGAAGGCGCTGTTGCGCGATTCCGTTTCGGTAGCCACCGGCGCTCCGATGGTCTGGAAGCCCTGGACATCGTACTGGTAGCGCGGCTGCCGGCTTTCGCTTTTGATCCGGTCGAGGTTGACGGAGGCGGTCACCGGCCCTTTGCTCCAGGAGGAGGTGACGCTATCGCGCACCATGGAGTCGCCCACCCCCTCTTCGCCGTCCGGTTGCGACGAGGCGGTCATGCGCTGCAGGGTGAGGGTCGGTAAATTTTCCTTATGGATATCGACCATATAGGTGCGGTTCTGCTCCAGCACCTCCTGATCATCACCCTGTAACCCCGGCATGGCATAGGATGGACGGCGGCGCGTGTCGCCGGTCATGCTCATGGTGACCGAGGGCGAGGGGGCATAGCTGGTGAACCAGTTCAGCGAGCGCTGTTCGCTGGTGATCCCCTGCGGGTTGGCGAGAGCAAATCCCTCGTCGACATCGCGTATTTGCGCGGAGGCGGCGATTTTCTCGCTGTTGTAGCTGGCGGTGGCCGTCATGGCCTGGCCTTCTTCCTGCTGCAGGCGGGCGGCAGGGCGGGCGCGATAGTTGATCACCAGCGGTGTGCCACCGGCGACGGGCAGGGCATCGTGCAACAGGCGGAGTTCGCCGGTCTGATAATTCACCGAGTAATCTTGCCCGCGCACCAGGTCGCGCGCCGCGATGCGAACGACTTCCGTGCCATCGATCACCGGCCACTTGCTCAAGCGCAAGGCCTGCTGTGAGGGCGGGAGATCGGCGCGGAGGCGCAACTCTTCGAAGGCGTCCTCTTCCACCGGCGTTGAACGCATCTGCGGGCGGGCGGGCGAGGCCTCGCTTTTCGCCATCTGCATATTGAACGCCAACCCGCCATCATTTTTCCAGTTCACTTCCACGCCGGTGGTGGTGGGCGCATCGGGCGCGGTGAACTCGGGGACACGGTAGCGCACCTGTACGGATGCGCCGACCGGCGGCAGGTAGCCGTTGATGAACTGGAGGCTGCCGCTGGCCGCGTCGAGCCGGTAGGTGCGGTCGCGCTGCAGGGGGACGCCATTGACGGTGACGACTTCGGACTCGGGCACGATCATGCGGTTCGTCAGGTAGAAGGGTCCGGCGAGATTCTTTCCGGTGAACTGATCCTGCACTTCGCGTTCGGCCGTTTCCCCCTGTCCGCGCGCACCGACCGGGCCGAAGCCGACCGAGACCTGATCACTGACCGGCACGGAGGCCTGCAATTCAAACAGCCGCCTTCCCGCTTGCGGCTCCCCTTCCTGATAGGTGACCATCACAAAGTCGTTGGGGGTAAGGGGTTTTGCTCCCATGAAGGTGAGCTCTCCGGTCGCGTAATCGAGCTGATAATCCTTATCGCGCGTCAGGCGGCGGCTGTTGACAACGACGACTTCGCTGACGAGCTGGATGCCTTTGGCCTGCAGGAAGTAGGGCCCATTGGCGTCATGGCCATAAAACGATTCGCTTCTCACCGGCATCGCGAGGCTGGTCAGCACATCATCGAGCGTGCCATTCACCTGCTCAAGGGAGGTATTGGTCCGCTGCGCCGCTGCACCGGTGGGCTGCACCAGCCAGGTAGGCTCGCCCATTTCGCCATCGCCAGGCTGCCAGCGCAGATCCGCCGGACTCATTTCCGTGCGCGGGAGGAAGGCGTACTGCTGTCCTGTTTCGGCCATGGCCACGGCGGGCAGGCCCAGGTAGGTGAGCAAGATGACCCCGATGGTAGGCCAGGCGATATATGGACGCGGTCGTAAATGCATAGCGATGATCCCATGTGTACCGTGGGCGATCACCGGGGGAAGGGACGGCCGCAGCGTAAATCTGGTGGATTTTCAGGGCGGACACGCGGTGGAGGTGCGCCGACAATATGCCGCCATGTCTCACGTATACCCGTTCATCGGCGGCACAAACACCGGGGAAGAGAGCCGTGATCTCCTCATATCCCTATCGCCGTATTTTTGTATTACACCTGGGCGGGCGCCAGCTGGTTTTTGGAGTGTTCGTGGGTGGTGGATAGCCGTTGGTGGCATAAACTGCGGGATGCAGGGAAAAGGAATGACCCCCCACTGTTCGACTCGCTGCCTTCGCTCACAGCCTGCGGCCCTACCCTCCCCCGTTGCGACAGGGGAGGGAAATGGGATGGCACGCCTTGCGGGTGGACCACCGGCAACATCCATAGAGGCTGGGCTGGTGGGGCCGGCAGGGATGCCGGCGCTCCGACCAGCGGGTGCAGGCGATGGGAGCAATGTTACATCACCATGCCGCCGTCGACGTTGAGGACGTGCCCGGTGGTGTAGGCGGCGAGTTCGCTGGCGTAGAAGACGACGGCGTTCGCCACATCCTCGGCGGTGCCAAGGCGTCCGAGGGGGATGCCCTCGATGTATTTGGCCTTCACGTCGTCGGGCAGTTTGTCGGTCATCGCGCTGACGATGAAGCCGGGCGCGATGGCGTTGACGGTGATGCCGCGGCTGGCCAGTTCTTTGGCATTGGCCTTGGTGAGGCCGATGATGCCGGCTTTGGAGGCAGCGTAATTGGCCTGCCCGGCGTTGCCCATGAGGCCGATCACCGAGGCAATATTGATGATGCGGCCATAGCGGGCCTTCATCATGCGCTTGGCGGCGGCGCGGGTGCAGTAGAAACTGCCGGAGAGATTGATGTTGATCACCGACTGCCATTCGTCGTCGGACATGCGGATGAGCAGATTGTCGCGGGTGATGCCCGCGTTATTCACCAGGATGTCGATTTTGCCCATTTCGGTCCACGCCTGCTCGATGAGCTGTGTGGCGTCTTCGGGGTTGGACACATCGCCGCAGAGGGCGATGGCGCGGCGACCGAGGTCGCGCATTTCCGCGGCGGTGGCTTCGGCTTCTTCCCGGCCCGGGGCGATATCATTGATCACGATATCGGCGCCGGCATGGGCGAGGGCCATGGCAATGGCTTTGCCCAGGCCGCGACGGCTTCCGGTGACCAGGGCTACCTGGCCGGTAAGATCGATGGTGTAGGCCATAGTTACGTCACCTCTTACTGCCATGTCGATGGCATGATTGGGGTTGCACGCACGACAGCGCAGCCACGGACCGAGCGGCCCGGGCTGCGTATCGCGTCATGCGCTGATGTAAGCTGAAGCGAGAATTACTCGGCTTCAGGACCTTCTTCGGCTTTTTCGTCGGCGGTGTAGGCCGGCACGGCGGCATTGCCCACGCGGGTGTTGTACTCAATCTCGCGCGAGGCCTGGAACTGATCGGCGAATCCCCAGATGAGCGCAGGGAAGAGCAATGCCATAACCAAGGTTAGCAGCGGTTGCAACAGGGATAACAAGCGTGGGACAAACCCCGTGACAGGTTGCGGCGGGGGCGCAAATGGAGAAGCTGGGCCACCACCCGCCCAGGACTGTACAGCACTGATGAAGCCCTGCACTGCAAAGAAGCCGAGCACGAGCAGCAAGAGCACGGCCAGCACCTTCAAGATCACGGCGATCACCGGGATCATGGGGTAACGTCGAGTTTGCATGTCAAACACCCTCCTTGGGGGTTACAGATGATATCGGCTAGCCGGATTATTCGGCCAGCACCTCATTGACCGAAACCGCCTGAACATCGGGGAGGGTGCGCTGCACCAACCCGACCAGCACGCTTCCGGGACCAATTTCGACAAATCGCTGAATGCCCATGTCGCACATCGCCGACAAACTGCGCACCCATTGTACCGAGCCGGTAATTTGTCGGGCGAGCGCCGCACGAATGGCGGCAGGCTCTTGCGTGGGCTCAGCGGTGACATTGGACACGACCGGCATGGCAGGGGCTTCGATGTGCACGGTCTCGAGCACAGCCTGGAAGGCATCGGCCGCCCCCTGCATGAGCGGGGAGTGGAATGGCCCGCTGACGGAGAGCGGGATGACGCGGATCTTGCGTTCTTTGCCGAGCGCACGCAGGGCGGCGACGGCATCGACGGCGCCGGAGACCACTACCTGCCCCGGCGCATTGAAGTTTGCCGGCGCCAGCACGCCATGCTCGGCAGCCACTTCAGCGCAGAGCGCGGCAATCTCT
>JAGUZN010000286.1 GCA_020060775.1 Armatimonadota bacterium | reverse complement strand
GCACCGGTCGCCGGCACCGCCGAGAAGAAGGCCAAGGGCTGGCGCCGCGTGAGCCGCGACGAAGCCACGGCGATCGCTGCGGCGTCCGAGAAAGTTGATAGTCCTGAAGAAGTCGCCCCGGAAGTGGCTGAGGGAACCGGACCGTTGACCACGCCTGATGCGGCGCTGGTCGAAGAGCCGGTCAACGTCGAGCCCGTTGACAATACGGTGGCGGATGCTGTAGAGCCCGGCACGGAAGTCTCCGGCCCGGAAGAAACGGCCTGACGACCGACCGCGACGGAGGAGGAAACGATCATGTTAATGCCCGCCAAAGTGAAGTATCGGCGGTTACACCGTGGCCGGATGCGCGGACGCGCGATGCGCGGCAATACTGTCACCCTGGGTGAGTTCGGGTTGCAGGCGTTGGAACCCTGCTGGATGACGAACCGGCAGATTGAGGCGGCGCGCGTCGCCATGACTCGCTATATCAAGCGTCAGGGGAAAGTCTGGATCCGCGTGTTCCCCGACAAGAGCGTGACCGCCAAGCCGGCAGAAACGCGCATGGGATCCGGTAAGGGCGCGCCCGAACACTGGGTGGCCGTCATTCGCCCGGGCCGCATCCTGTTTGAAATGGGCGGCGTGCCGCATGAATTGGCTAAAGAAGCGATGCGTCTGGCCGCGCACAAGCTGCCGATTAAGACGAAGTTCGTCACCCGCGAGGAGACGGAAGGAGGGGCGGAGCTGTGAAGCTGGAAGAACGCCGACGACTGCACGATTTAACGAAAGAACAGCTCCAGGACGAGTTGCATAAAGCTGAGGAAACCCTGTTGAACTATCGGTTCGACGCGGGAATGAATCGCCTGACCAATCCGGCCGGACTGCATAATACGCGCAAGCGCATTGCGGTGTTGAAGACGCTTATACGGCAGAAAGAGTTGCTGGCCGACAGTGGATTCAACACGATGGAAGAGTACAAGGCCTATAAGTCCGCTGAGCGGCGGGCCTACAAATGCCGCTGATCTGCAATCAGCGTGTGCATAATCGGGAGTGATGATGATGGAGATGACGACGCAAACCCGCGGTCACCGTAAGGTCCGCGAAGGGGTCGTGGTGAGTGATAAGATGGATAAGACCGTGGTCGTGCAGGTGAAGGACCTCGTCCAGCACCCACTGTACCGCCGTGTCATCAAGCGCACGACCAAATTTAAGGCGCACGATGAGCAAAACGCCTGCAACATCGGCGACAAAGTGCGCATTATGGAAACTCGCCCGCTGAGTAAAGAGAAGCGCTGGCGTGTGACCGAGATCATCGAAAAGGCGAAGTAACTTCTCTGCACGGGGCGTATCGCCGTGCAGTTCGTGCGCCGCGACCGGGATGGAGCATAGGAGAGACGAATGAAGGCATATGAAACTGACAAAATCCGGAATATCGCAGTGATCGGACATGGTGGAGCTGGGAAGACGACACTGGTTGAGGCCATGATGTATCAGGCCGGCGTCATTGGACGCATGGGGCGTGTCGATGCCGGCACGACGCTGTCTGATACCGACGTGGACGAAGTCCATCGCCAGATCTCCATCAGCACGTCGTTGCTTCCGGTCCAGTTTCAAGGCCACAAATTGAATATGCTTGACACCCCGGGATTCGCCGACTTTGTCGGGGAAGTGGTGAGCGCGCTGTTTGCCGCCGACTCCGCCCTGGTAGTCATCGACGCCGTGAACGGCATTGAAGTGCAGACGGAGCGTTACTGGCGCATGGCCAATGATGGTGGTAAGCCTCGCATCATCTATATTAATAAGATGGATAAAGAGCACGCCGACTTTGACAGTGTGCTGAATGCGGTAAAGCAGCGATTTGGCGCCAACGCCGTCGCACTGCAGTTGCCCATCGGCGCACAGGCGTCCTTCCGCGGCGTGGTGGACCTGGTCCACATGAAAGCGCTCATCGAAACTGAAGATAACGCTGCCCCGAAGGTGGAGGAGATCCCGGCAGATCTGCAGGAGCGCGCTGCCGCCATGCGGGAGGCCGTCATTGAGGCCGCCGCCGAGGCGAATGATGAGTTGATGATGAAGTATTTGGAGGAAGGCGAGCTCAGCGATGAGGAGATCGTCATGGGGTTGCAGGATGCCACCCGCACGGGGCGTATCTTCCCCGTGCTGACGGGCGCGGCCTTCAAGAACTTCGGCACCGTGCCTTTGCTGGAAATGCTCACTGCCAGCGCTCCCGCACCTGATCAGGTGCCCGCGCCGTCGGCGATGAAGAACGACCAGGAGTACGACCTGGCCATCAAGTCCAGCGGTCCGCTGGTGGTGTATGCCTTCAAAACGACGGCGGATCCTTTTGCCGGGCGCATCACCTTTTTGAAGGTCTACTCCGGGGTGATGCATTCCGGCTCAGAAGCGTATAACACCAATAAGTCAGCTAAAGAACGCATCGGCAATCTGTTCGTGCTCCTCGGCAAGCAGCAGGAGCCAGTGGACAGCGCGCCCGCGGGCGATATCGTACAGGTGGCCAAGTTGCATGCGACATCCACCACGGATACGCTGTCGGCCGGCAATGAGCGCATCACCATTGTGCCGCCGACCTACCCCGAGCCGATGTTGAACCTGTCCATCGCGCCGCAAAACAAGGGCGAGGAAGATAAACTGGCCCAGGGCATGCATCGCTTTGAGGAAGAGGATCCGACCCTGCGCTTCGAGCAAGACCCGGAGACGCACGAAGCGCTGGTCGCCGGCATGGGCGAGTTGCATATCGAGGTCGCGCGTGATCGCCTGAAGCGCAAGTTCAACGTGGATACGGTACTCGGCAGCCCGCGGGTTGCCTACCGCGAAACGGTCCGCATGGCGGCCGAAGGGCATGGCCGTCACAAGAAACAGACCGGCGGCGCCGGTCAGTTTGGCGATGTGAAACTGCGCCTGGAGCCGGTGGAACGTGGCGCTGGATTCGAATTTGTTGATGCGGTGGTTGGCGGCGTGGTGCCGCGCCAGTTCATCCCCTCGGTGGAGAAGGGCGTGCGCGACACCTTGAAGCGCGGTCCACTGGCCGGATATCCGGTGGTCGATGTGCGCGTGACATTGTTCGACGGGCAGTATCATCCTGTTGACTCCAAGGACGTCGCGTTCCAGTCGGCCGGTCGCCTGGGCTTCATCGATGCTATGGAGAAAGCACAGCCGGTGTTACTGGAGCCGTATGTGAACGTCGAAGTCACCGTGCCGAATGAATATATCGGTGACATCATCGGGGGGATCTCGAGCAAGCGTGGTCGCGTGCTCGGGTCGGACTCACTGGGCGGCGGCACCTCGGTGGTGCGCGCTCAAGTTCCGCAGGCGGAGATGTTCCAGTATTCGAACGAACTGCGCGCGTTGACCCAGGGGCGCGGGAGCTTCACGTTGAGCCTCTCGCATTACGAAGAGATGCCGCCCAATGAGGCCGAGGCCGTGATCGCCGAGGCTAAGAAACGCGAAGACTAAGGAGCCGCCCATCCGGGTGTTGCTCGAGTGAGGATAGATCGATGATTCAGTTACGCACACGTTTGAACGTTGCCGATAACTCCGGCGCGCGCGTTGTGGAGTGCATCCGCGTGCTGAAGGGCTCGACGGATACCACCGCGCAAATCGGCGACATTATCGTGGTATCGGTCAAACAAGTCACGCCCGGATCGGCGGTGAAGAAGGGCGACGTCGCCAAGGCGGTCGTCGTGCGCACCAAACACCCGTTGCGTCGTCCGGATGGCTCGTACATTCGGTTCGATGAAAATGCCGCGGTGTTAATCAATGAGCAGAAGAACCCGCGCGGTACGCGTATCTTCGGCCCGGTAGCCCGTGAACTGCGCGATCGTGATTTTATGAAAATCGTCAGCCTGGCGCCGGAAGTCCTGTAAAGCCGGTGAGGGATACACCCTCACGCGTTCTTCGCGGGTCGCCCAGGAGGGCAGGCGATGGGCCTGTTCGGAAAGAAAGCCGATTCTCGGAGAAACCTACGGTCAAATCCCTGTCGGGAGGCCTTGACACTCCCGAATGAAATGCGTAAAATTTACGCTCGTGTGACTCCGCACGATGCATTCGTGCGGGTCGCAGTGTGTTGGTGATGCCATGAAAATTGTTAAAGGTGATACTGTATACTTGCGCGCCGGTAAAGATGTGGCCGGAACAAGCCGCCTGCGTGAAGCGATGAACATTCGCGACGAAGCGGCCTTCCAAAACGCCGTGCAGAACAAGCCGATGCCCGAGCAAATTGCCGAGGCAAACAAGGTGAAGGGGAAGCGCGGGCGCGTCACGCGGGTGCTGACCAAAGAAGGTAAAGTCGTCGTCGAAGGGCTGAATATGGTGACTAAGCACCAGCGCCCACGAGCGACCGGCGGCGCTGGCGCGGTACAGCAGGGTGGGCGCATTCAGATGGAAGCGCCGATCCCGGTCTCCCGCGTGATGCTCGTGTGCCCGCATTGCGATCAGCCCACGCGTGTGGGGATGCGCGAACGCACCGAAACGCGGCAGACGCTGTCGGGCAGCAAGAACGTGACGGTGCGCGACCGCGTGTGCAAGCAGTGCGGCGAGATTATTCCGCGCCCGACTGATACGAGTGCGCGTTAAATTGTAGTTCTACCGCCGTCCGGTCCGGTATTGCCGGGCGCGTACGGGATGGTGGAGCATAGAAGGAGAGTTCCGTGGCAAAGCAGGAGACCAAGAAGGGTGGGCCGGCGAAAGGGTCCGCCAAAGGCCCAGGCGGCAAGCCTGGTGCACAGGCCAAAGGGAAAGAGGCTCCCGGTGCTGTCGTTTTCGGCGGTGTCGAAGAGAAAGGCCCCGCCCCACGGCTGAAAGAAAAGTTTGAGAGCGTCGTCGTCCCCGAACTGAAGTCTCAGTTTAAATATGACAACGTGATGCAGGTGCCTCACGTTGCCAAAGTCATCGTGAATATGGGTGTCGGCGAAGCAATTCAGGATAGCAAAGTCCTCGACAACGCGGTGCGCGATATGGCGTTGATCACCGGGCAGAAGCCGCTGGTGACCAAAGCGAAGAAGTCCATCTCCACGTTCAAACAACGCGAGGGCATGTCCATCGGGTGCAAGGTGACCTTGCGCGGCGTGCGCATGTGGGAGTTCCTTGACCGCTTGATCTCTGTATCGCTCCCGCGCATTCGCGACTTTCAGGGACTGCCGTCGAAATCATTTGATGGACGCGGCAACTACACCTTCGGGCTGCGCGACCAGACGATCTTTCCTGAAATCAGCATCGATGCGATCGACCGCGTACGCGGCATGGACATCACCATTGTGACCACCGCGAAGTCCGATGAGGAAGCGCGAACTTTGTTAACCCATCTGGGGATGCCGCTGCGCAAGAGCTAGCGCCCGGATGGCATAGGGAGATACACCGTGGCTAAGACAGGTAAACTCGAAACCTGGAAGAAAAAACCGAAATTCGCCGTACGCGCCTACAACCGCTGTCATATTTGTGGGCGACCGCGCGCCTATTTCCGGAAATTTGGCATGTGCCGCATCTGTTTGCGCACCTTTGCACACCGCGGGCTGTTGCCCGGGGTGACGAAGTCGAGCTGGTAGGAGGAAGCGATGCCAGTTACTGATCCTATTGCCGATATGTTGACACGGGTGCGGAACGCGCTGGCCGCCGGACACGAGACGGTCTCGATGCCCGCTTCGCGGCTGAAGTCGGAAATCGCCCGTTTGCTCAAAGACGAAGGCTACATTTCGAAGTATGAAGTTGTGGATGCCGGCAAGGTGACCGCGAGCCTGCGCATCACGCTGAAGTACGGACCACGCAATCAACCCGCTATTCGCGGGTTGCGTCGGGCCAGCAAGCCGGGCTTGCGCAAGTACGTCGGCTGGCAGGAAGTCCCCCGCGTGCAAGGCGGGTTAGGCACTGCCGTGCTGACGACTTCACGTGGTGTGATTACGGGCCGACAGGCCCGAGCAGAGCGGGTCGGGGGCGAGCTCCTCTGCCTGGTCTGGTAAGGTGATGTGAGACGGCACCGTAGAGTGCCGAAGGGGATACTGTTATGTCGCGGATAGGACGCATGCCCATCCCGCTCGCCAGCGGGGTGAAGGTGGCACAAGCTGATGGTGCGATCACCGTGAACGGACCGAAGGGGACGCTATCATGGACGCTGCCAGAGCCAATCACGGTACGTGAAGAGAATAGCACGCTGTTTGTCGAGCGCCCGTCGGATATCAAAGCGCACAAGGCTTTGCATGGCCTGACGCGTTCGCTCGTCGCCAACATGGTCGAGGGCGTTACGACCGGATTCACCCGCGTGTTGACCTTGCACGGCATCGGGTATCGTGCTCAGGTCCAGGGTGACCGTTTGGTGTTGAATCTGGGGTTCTCCCACGAAGTCGCGGTTGTTCCGCCACAAGGGGTTACCTTTGCAGTCGAAACCTCATCGCCCAACGTCGATAACCAGTATCGAACGGCGCGCATTACGATTGCGGGCATCGACAAGGAGCTGGTCGGACAGGTGACGGCGAAGATTCGCGCCCTCAAGAAACCCGAGCCCTATAAGGGGAAAGGGATTCGTTTCGAGGGCGAAGTCGTCCGCCGGAAGGCTGGCAAGGCCGGCAAGGCGGGCAAAGGTAAGAAGTAACCCGGCGATACGATGCCGTTGACTGTGGATCGCCGCAATTGGCGATGATCGAGGAACAACGATGAGAAAATTGGTGAAGATGTCAGGGCTGGCTCGGCGCCATCGGCGCGTGCGGGCGAAAATCTCCGGCACGCCGGAGCGACCCCGCCTGGCGGTCCATCGAAGTTTACAGCATATCTACGCCCAGGTCATCGATGATGTAGCGGGCCGTACGCTGGCTGCCGCGTCGACGAATGAGCCCGCTTTCCGCGAACAGGCCACGGACAAGTTAAAGGCCGGTAACGTCGACGGCGCCCATGCCGTCGGACAGTTGATCGCGCAGCGGGCGAAGGAACAGGGAATCACTACTGTGGTCTACGACCGTGGCGGCTATCCATATCATGGTCGCGTAAAAGCGGTGGCAGACGGCGCTCGTGAGGGCGGTTTGATCTTTTAGCGTACCCCGATTGCCGGGCGAGTTGGAGAATATCTGGCATGGCGAAAATAGATGTGTCATCCTTGCAGCTTGAAGAGCGAGTCGTCTCGCTCAACCGCGTGCAAAAGGTTCATAAGGGCGGTCGCACCCTCCGCTGGAGCGCCCTCGTCGTCGTCGGTGATGGCCAGGGCCATGTCGGCGTCGGGTTGGGGAAGGCCGGAGAAGTACCGGAAGCCATCCGCAAAGGGGCGGAGGCCGCCAAAAAGGCGATCATGCGCGTAGCCCTAGTGAACGGGACGATCCCGCATGAGGTGCAGGAGCAGGCTGGCGCTGCCGTCGTGCTGCTGAAACCAGCGGCCCCGGGCACCGGCGTGATTGCCGGTGGCGCGGTTCGCGCCATCGTGGAAGCAGCCGGAGCGCGCGACATTCTGACGAAGTCGCTGGGGTCGGCCAATGCCGTGAATATCGCCTGGGCTACCGTTGAGTGCCTGAAGGCGCTGCGCACTCAGGAAGAGGTTGCAGCCATCCGCGGCAAGACCGTCGAGGAAATCCTCGGGCGTCGAGTGCAACAAGGAGAAGTGGCGTGAGCGAGAAGTTAGCGATCACATTGAAGCGCAGTCTCATCGGTTGCCCGCAAGATCAGCGCAAAACCGTGTGGGGACTCGGGCTGCGTAAATTGCAGCAGACGGTCGTCCTGCCGGACAATCCGTCTGTCCGCGGCGCGGCGTTCAAAGTCCGCCACCTGGTTGAGGTGCAGGCTGTCACCGAGTAGGCGAGGGCTCTCGCGCGTGTGGTGCGCAGAGCGAATGGGTATGCTGGAACCCGTGGCCGGGAGAACCCCCGGTCGCGTTGAGGAAGACAAAATATGAAAGTGCACGAATTATCCCCTGCTGAGGGACATCGTCACGCGTCAAAGCGCGTGGGCCGCGGCACGGGATCAGGCCATGGGAAAACATCGACGCGCGGGCATAAGGGCCAGCGGGCTCGCGGCTCCGTACGCCCGGGGTTTGAAGGCGGCCAGACGCCGATGCAGCGCCGTATGCGTAAGTTGAAAGGCATCAGCAAGACCGCCATGAATATCGGCATCTTCCGCAAGGAGTATGCCATCATCAATGTCGGACAGCTCGATCGTCTCGAGCCCGAAACAGTGGTCACCCCCGACCTGTTGCTCAAGATGCGCATCATCCGCGATTTGGGTGAAGGCCTTCGCGTGCTGGGGAGCGGGGAACTGACGAAACCGCTCACCGTGCACGCGCATCATTTTAGCGCCAGTGCGGCCGAGAAAATTGCGGCAGCTGGAGGGCGCGTGGAGGTACTCTAGTGGCCGGTCGTGAAGGGAACTGGAGAGAGTCAATCAGCCGGTTGGGGCAAGCCCTGCAGGTGCCGGATCTGCGTCGCCGCTTGTCGTTCGTCGGGTTCATGTTCGCCCTCTATGTATTAGGGCTGCATATTCCGGCGCCGTTCGTCAAGCCGGAGGCGATTCAGGACTTGTTGGGCAGCGGTGCGCTGGGATTTATTGATATTCTTTCCGGCGGCGCGTTCAAACGCTTGTCCATCCTGGCGCTTGGCATTGTCCCCTATATCAACGCATCCATTATTATGCAGCTACTGGGCATCGCCGTGCCCGCCATCCAGCGCATGCAGAAAGAAGGCGAGTCGGGACGCAAGAAACTGTCGTCGTGGACGCGCTATGGTACTGTGGCGCTCGCGCTTGTGCAGGCCACAGGCCTCGCCATCCTGTTGAATTCACGGAATGCCGTCGATACGTCGTCGGCAGGCCTCTTCGCGCTGTTACCGTTGATCATCGTGATGACCGCCGGCACCTCCTTCCTGATGTGGGTGGGCGAACAGATCACCGATAAGGGGATCGGCAATGGTGTGTCCCTGGTGATTTTTGCCGGCATCATGATCAGCTTCCCGTCGACGTTCGGCGAGATCATCAAGTTGCTGCGCGCCCAGTATGAAGGCCAGGTAGCCATTACGGTGCTGCTGATCGTCCTGCTCGTAGCGATCTTCATGGCCATTGTAGTGTTCATTACTTATGTGCACATGGCGGTGCGTAAGCTGCCGATCCAGCATGCGAAACGCGTGGTCGGCAATCGCGTGTTCAGTTCAGCCGGCACGTATCTGCCGCTGAAGGTCGTTACCGCCGGTGTGATCCCGATTATCTTCGCCATTTCGGTGGTGATGTTGCCGGCGACCATTGCGCAGTTCTTGCAGGGCCGTATCGATCAGGCGAATCCGGAGTGGTGGTGGGTGGCTTTAAATATGATATCGCCAGGTCAGCACTGGATTGGCGCCTTGTTGTATTTCCTGCTGGTGGTTTTTTTCACCTACTTCTATACGGCCGTCGTCTACAACGTGCAGGATATCTCGGACAACCTGAAAAAACATGGCAGCTTCATCCCGGGCCTGCGTCCTGGCAAGCAGACCGAGCAGTATATCGACAAGGTGTTGACTCGCATCACTTTCGCCGGCGCCATCTTCCTGGGCGTAGTGGCCTTGTTGCCCTACATGATTCCGGTGTTGCTGCCGAGCGGTACCAGCCAGGCGGCGCAGCTCTTCCCGCTGTGGGGAGGCACGTCGCTCCTCATCGTGGTGGGCGTGGCCCTGGAAACGATGAAACAGATTGAAGCGCACCTGGTGATGCGCCATTATGAAGGCTTTATCAAGTGATCTCCGCCAAGGCGGAGTGCCAGACCGGGCGCGCGTGCCGTGGAATCCTCTAAGGCGTGCGCGCTCGATGCGGTGTGAGTTTGCACGGTGAGCCACGCGCTCGCTTAGCGTACGTGGGAAGGCTGAAGGGAATGACGGAACAGCGGTCGGCCTGTGCAGCAGGCATGCATATCGTCTTGCTCGGCGCACCGGGCGCGGGGAAGGGAACGCAGGCGGCATACCTGAAGGCCGAATGGGGACTAGAACACATCTCCACCGGAGATATCCTGCGCGCCGAGGTGCGTGCGGCCAGCGACCTGGGCCAGGAAACCCAGGGATATATGGAACGCGGCGAGTTGGTGCCAGACGACCTGATCATCCGCATGATGGAAGATCGACTGCGATCGCTGGGCGCCGGCACCGGGTATATCCTGGACGGTTTTCCGCGCACGGTGGCGCAGGCCGAAGCACTGGACGCGATGCTCGCTCGCATTGACCACCCGTTGCACGCGGTTATCAACCTGGAGGTGCCGGACGCCGAACTGATTCGCCGCTTGAGTGGTCGACGGGTGTGCCCGCAATGCAACGCGGTCTATCATGTCGATACAATGCGGCCGAAGCAAGATGGTATTTGCGACCGCTGTGGCGCTGCGCTGATCCAACGCAAGGATGATCAGCCCGAGGCGATTGCCAATCGTCTTGAGGTGTACAAAGCGCAGACGCAACCGTTGATTGCGTATTACCAGCAACGTGACAAATTGGTGACGATTGATGGCACCATTGGGGTGCCGCAGGTCGCCGTAGAGATCCACCGCGTCCTTTGTGGAGGTGCGTGATGGCACGGCGCCGGCCATTTTCCCCGCGCGTGCCCCTGGTGGGCGCCGAGGGACAGGAGGCCATGCGGCGCGCAGGCCGTGTCGTGGCGTTGGCGTTGCACCATGTCGGTGCGGCGATCACGCCCGGGGTGACGACTGCCGAGCTGGATGCCGTGGCTGAGCACACGATACGGGGGCTGGACGCAGTGCCCGCCTTTCTCGGGTATCAGGTCGGCGAGTACGCCTATCCGGCAACGGCGTGCATCTCGGTGAATGATGAAGTGGTGCATGGCATACCCGGTCCGCGCCGCCTGAAAGATGGCGATATTGTCAGCGTGGATCTCGGTGCGATCGTTGACGGATGGTACGGAGATGCGGCCTACACCTTTGCCGTGGGCACGGTACGTGAGAAGACGGCAGATTTAATGGAGACCGGGCAACGCGCATTGGACATTGGGATTGCCCAGGCGAAACCGGGCAACCGCGTGCGCGATATCGGCGCTGCCATCCAGCAGTATGTCGAAAGCCGGGGCTACAGCGTGGTACGTGTTCTGTGCGGACACGGTATCGGACAGCGACTGCACGAGGCCCCGCAGGTGCCAAATTATGCCTCGCGTGAGTCGGATATCGTGTTGCGGGCAGGCATGGCCCTGGCAATCGAACCGATGGTGAATGCCGGCGGACCGGATGTGGATCTTGAAGAGGATAACTGGACCTACGTTACCCGCGATGGAGCCCTGTCCGTGCACTACGAACACACGGTGTTGATTCAACCGGACGGACCGGAGATTTTAACAATCGTGCGCTGATGTTCGAGATGGATGCAGAGGAGCGCTCACGTGGCAAAAAAAGACAGCGTAATCGAAGTTGAGGGCGTCGTTACCGAGGCCTTGCCCAATGCCACTTTCCGGGTGAAAGTCGAAGCGTTGAGCAGCCCGGAAGGCGGCGACCATATTGTGCTTGCCACCGTATCGGGCAAAATTCGCATGAATTTTATCCGAATCCTGCCGGGCGATCGGGTGAAGATGGAGCTTTCGCCCTATGACCTGACCCGTGGGCGGATTGTCTATCGCTATAAGTAAGCGCATCGCCGCAGAGCATGGCGATGATGGGGAGAGATATCATGAAAGTACGCGCTTCGGTGAAACGAATCTGCGATAAGTGTAAAGTTATTCGACGCGAAGGCAAAATCCGCGTCATTTGCGTGACCCCCAAGCATAAGCAGGTGCAGGGGTAACTTGAGCCCTTTACGAGGAGTAGATGCATGGCCAGAATTGCGGGCGTCGATTTGCCCCGAGATAAACGAGTTGAGATTGCGCTCACCTATATTTATGGCATCGGCTTGACCACCAGCAAGGAGATCCTGGATCGCACGGGGATCAGTCCGGAGACGCGCGTCCGCGATCTCACGGAAGAAGAGGTGGGGAAGCTGCGCGAAGCGCTGGAGCGTCAGTACACCGTTGAAGGTGATCTGCGCCGCCTCGTTGCTGCCAACATTAAGCGCTTGATGGAGATCGGGTGTTATCGCGGCCTGCGCCATCGCCGCGGCTTGCCCGTACGTGGCCAGCGCACGCGGACCAATGCCCGCACGCGTAAAGGACCGAAGCGCACGATCGCCGGAAAGAAGAAGGCGCCGAAGAAGTAATTGCTTTCGGTGTAGTTGAATTGCGATGGCGTCCTGGCATCAGGATGTCTGGAGGAATAGCATGGCACGAAAAGTTGGAAAGACGAAACGGCGCGAGAAGCGCTCCGTGGTGGAAGGCAATGCCTTTATCCAGTCGACGTTCAATAATACGATTGTCACCATTACGGACTTGAACGGCGATGTGATCGGATGGGCCAGTTCCGGCTCGGTCGGCTTCAAGGGGACGAAAAAAGGTACGCCCTTTGCGGCCCAATTGGCTTCCGAAACGGTCGCGCGCCGCGCAGCCGACCAGGGCATGCGTCGTGTGCACATTTTCGTCAAGGGCCCAGGCAGCGGGCGTGAGACGGCTATCCGCGCGATGGGCGCGGTGGGGATGAACGTAGTGTCCATTCGCGATACAACGCCTGTGCCGCACAACGGCTGCCGGGCACCCAAACGCCGCCGCGTCTGATGACGCTTGCTGTCAACGAAACGGTTCATAGAGTGACGAGGAGATAATCAATGGGACGATATACCGGTCCGGTTTGTAAACTCTGCCGTCGGGAAGGCGAGAAACTCTTCCTGAAGGGCGCCCGGTGCCTGGGAGCGAAGTGCGCAATCGAGGATCGCGCCTATCCGCCTGGCGTTCACGGGCAGGGCCGGAAGAAAAAGGAATCAGAGTACGGGCACCAGTTGCGCGAGAAACAGAAGATCCGCCGCTTCTATGGCGTGTTCGAGCGCCAATTCCGCGGGTATTTCGCTGACGCTACTCGCCAACGCGGGGTGACCGGCGAGTCGATGCTCCAACTGCTTGAGACGCGCTTGGATAGCGTAATCTATCGCTCCGGCCTGGTCTCGTCGCGCGCAGAAGCGCGGCAGTTAATCACGCATCGGCACTTCACGGTGGATGGAAAAACGGTGAACGTGCCGTCCTTCCAGGTGAAGCCCGGCATGGTCATTCAGGTCCGCGAAAAGTCGCGCAACATCGAGGCCTTCCAGCGCAGCGGTGCCATCCGCCGCGCGCCGGGGTGGCTGCAAGTCGACCCTGAAGGCAAACGGATTGAGATGATCTCGGTGCCGTCTCGCGCGGAGATGGATCTGCCGGATATGCACGAGCAGTTGATTGTGGAATATTACTCCCGCTAACTGGCGGGAGCCATGATCCTCCTCCCGATACGGCTGTAGGAGCAGAATACCATGTTGTTGATGAGCAATCAGACCCCGAAAATTGAACGGATCGATGACCGCAATGACCCGACCTTCGGGAAGTTCGTCATCGAGCCGTTGGAGCGAGGCTACGGCACGACGCTGGGCAGCGCCCTCCGTCGCGTGTTGCTCTCGTCCATTCCCGGCGCGGCGCTGAAATCCGTGCGGATCGAGGGCGTGCTGCATGAATTCAGTACGATCCCCGGGGTTGTGGAAGACACCACCGATCTCCTGCTCAATCTGAAGGAGATCGCCTTTAAGATGAGCCCGGAGAGCGAAGAGCGCGCGGCAGATGAGTCGCGGGAAGTCACCCTGTACCGTGTCGGCGCCGGTGAAGTCACCGCGGCGGATATCGAGTTGCCGCCCGATATCGAAATCGCCAATCCGGAACATCACATTGCGACCCTGGTCGGCGACGACGCGCGGTTGGACATGAAGATGGAAGTCCAGTTCGGCACCGGGTTCATTTCGGCCGAGCATCAGGATCGCAGTCGCATGCCTATCGGCACCATTCCCATCGACTCGATCTTCACGCCGGTGCGCCAGGTGGCTTATCGCGTGGACCCGACGCGCGTGGGCAGCGCCACCGACTTTGATCGCCTGACGCTGGAAGTGCGCACGAACGGCACCATCAGCCCGCATGAAGCGGTGAGTGATGCGGCGAAGATTCTCGACCGCTACCTTATCCTGTTTTTCGACTTCGGCGAACAGGAAGAGCAGGGATTGTATGCTGACCATCTGGTCGCCACTGTCCCGGGTGCCGATAAGCGCATCAAAGATATGGACTTTTCCGTGCGCACCTTCAACTGCCTGCGCAAGGTTGGCATCACCACTGTGGGCGAATTGATTGCCCACTCGGAAGCCGAGTTGATGGCCATTAAGAACTTCGGGCGCAAGTCCTTGAACGAAGTGAAAGATAAACTGGCGGAGATGGGGTTAAGCCTGCGCGACTCCGGCGAAAGCCTGCCGGAAGGCGCGTTCGGCGACGAGGATGAAGACGAGGAGTAAGATCCCCGTCACGCTGTTTCCCCTCACCGCGATGGATGAAAAGGATCACGTATCATGAGACACCGAGTTGGCAATAAACGTCTGGGTCGTCCGACGGACCAGCGCCTGGCGATATTGAAGAGCCTGGTCGCCGCCGTGTTGGAGCACGGGCATGTGACCACGACGGAGATTCGCGCGAAAGAAGCGCGTTCGGTCATTGAGAAGTTGATCACGCTGGGGCGTGAGGACTCGATCGCCAACCGTCGGCTGGCACGTCGCTGGATTCCGATGGGCCAAACCATCACGACCCGCGAGAAATTCAAGAACGTCACCGGCGAAGAGCCCGATTACAAAGGTTCGCTGAAAGGCGCTGACCGGCGTGCGAGCGGCGAACGTTTGCTGAAAAAGTTGTTCGAGGACATCGGGCCTCGGTTTGTCGACCGTAATGGCGGCTACCTGCGCCTGACCCGTCTCGGCGGCGAGTCACATGTGAATACGAAAGGGAAGTTGACCATTCGTCCCGCGCGCCGTGGCGATGCCGCGTCGCTCGTGAAGATCGAACTGGTTGACTGAGTCGGCCCATGCGCACGTTGGCCCTGACCATCGCGTATGATGGCACGGACTGGGCGGGTATGCAGCGTCAAACGCGTTATCCGTCCATTCAGGGTGCGCTGGAAATCGCATTGAGCGAAGTGCTGCAGCACCCGGTGCGCATTGCCGCTGCCGGTCGTACCGATGCCGGTGTGCATGCCCTGGGGCAGGTGGTGAGCCTGCGGACGGATAATCCGATCCCGACGGCGCGTGTACCTCGAGTAGTCAATCGGGTTTTGCCATCGAGCATCCGCGTACGACGGGCCGGTGAACGGCCGGCGAAGTTTCACGCGCGGTTATCGGCACGTAGCCGACGGTACTGGTACGTGCTGCAGATCACGCGATGGCCGGACCCGATCCGCGGGCGGTTTTGCTGGCAGCTGCACGAGCCGTTGCAGGTGGACGCCATGCGGACGGCGCTGGCGACCGTGGTTGGGCAACATGATTTCGAGGCGTTCTGCCATGGCGGGCATCCGACCCGGCAGACGGTGCGCACGATACAGCAGGCGCAGCTGCGACCATGGGGCGATTATCTGATTGTCGACGTGCAGGCCGATGCGTTCCTGCATCAGATGATGCGGCTGATCGTCGCAAACTTGGTGGCTATCGGCCGCAGAGAACGGCCGACCGACTGGTTGGAGACTTTGCTCCTGTCGCACAATCGGCATCTGGCCGGGGCCGGGGCTCCCCCCGGCGGATTATTCTTAATGCGGATCGGCTATGCCCGATCAGATACACCCCCTATAAACAGGGAGTTGGTTGGAGAGAGTTAAGCGATGAAGAGCTATTTGGCAAAACCGCAGGAGATCGAGCGAGACTGGTACCTGGTGGATGCAACCGACCTGGTGCTCGGGCGTTTGTCGGCCCGCGTTGCCTCGATGCTGCGCGGCAAGCATAAACCGACGTTCACCCCCAATGCCGATACCGGCGATCATGTCGTCGTGATCAACGCCGACAAGGTGCGCGTGACATCCGATAAATTGCTGACGAAGATCAAGTATCGGCATAGCGGATATCCCGGCGGGTTCAAGCAGATCCCTTTGGGACGACTGATGGAAAAGGACCCGGCAGAAACGGTGCGCCGCGTGATTGTCGGCATGCTGCCGCATACCGCGTTGGGCCGCCAGATGGCGCGAAAGCTGAAAGTTTACGCCGGCGCCGCGCATCCGCATGAGGCCCAGCAGCCGGTCGACATCACTGCTGATATTCGGAAGCACGTCAATCGTGAGGAGGCATAACCTTGGCTGAGGTTTATTATGGAACAGGGCATCGCAAAAACGCCACTGCTAAGGTGTGGCTGCGTGAAGGCACGGGCAACTTCGTGGTGAACGGCATGAGCCTGCGGCAGTACGTCGGTCGCCCGACGCTGGAAATCCAGGCGTTGTCGCCCCTGCAAGTGACCAATTTGACTGATCGCTTTGATGTGACGGTAAAGTGCCTGGGCGGCGGCAACTCCGGCCAGGCCGGCGCCATGCGCCACGGCATCGCCCGCGCGCTGGTGCAGTTCGATGAAGAACTGCGCAAGACGCTGCGCCAGTACGGTATGCTCACGCGTGACCCGCGCGTCCGCGAGCGCAAAAAGTACGGTCGCAAGCGCGCACGCCGCGGCTTCCAGTTCTCCAAGCGTTAAGCCGCGCATCAGCACAGATCCCTTTTCAGGCCCGAGCGCCCCAGTGCTCGGGCCTGTCGTGCGCCAAACCATCGCCAGAGGGACGACAAGCATATGAGTCTGGAAAGCAATATCGTACTCATCGGCATGCCGGGAGCGGGAAAAAGCACGGCGGGGGTGCTGCTGGCGAAAAGCTTGAAGCGCCCGTTCCTGGACACCGACCTGCACATACAAACACAGGCGGACCGCCATCTCCATGAACTCATTGCCGAACTCGGTATGGAGAGGTTTCTCGATTGGGAAGCCAGGGAAATTATGGCGTTGCACGTACAGGGTCATGTCATTGCCACCGGCGGCAGCGTCGTCTACCGGCCAACCGCCATGGCGCATCTGCGGGAGCGTGGGGTGATCGTATTCATTGATGTACCAGTTGAGGACATTCTTGCGCGCGTGAGCAATATCACCACCCGCGGCATTGCCATGCGTCCGAATAGTACGTTGCAGGCCCTGTTTGACGAACGCCTACCGCTGTACCGTCAATATGCTGATCTGGTGGTGGCAGCCGAAGGACTGACCGTGGAGGATGCGGTGACTCGCATTGTTAGGCGGTTGGAGGAATACGACGGAAGGCAGTAGCGATGTTACCGCGAGGGGCGGTACACGGCGATCCATGCCTCGCACCAGCCGAGGTTGTCTGAGAATGACGGGTCGTTATCTTCGTCGTTCATCACCAGGTGCAATGTCCCCGATTCATCCGGTTTTACGAAATGCGAACCACGGCTACCGAGGATGAAGTACTTGGTTGTATCCGTCGTGTTACCAACTCTTCCGATCAGCACCGAGTGTGCAATGGGTGGGTACTCACCAGGTGCGACTTGCATAATGAAGGGTTTGTAGTCATCAGGGTCAGCACTGACGAGATCCAGTAAGAGCTCTGGAAATGCCATCTCGATCGGGTCGCCGTCAGCATTGAACAGAAACTTGCGCTGTGCACCGTAGTTAGAATCGTGGCTGATGCGATCGTAATCAGTTTTATGCTTGATAAACGGTACGTAGCGCGGTTGTGTTCCATCATTGAAACGCTCATGTGTCGTGTCGTTCGGACACCATGCCCACTTCGCAGAAGCGACCACCATCACCATGTCGCGTGGCTGCAGGTCGATGCCGGTATCGTACCACCGCACATTGGCATCAAATTGGCGGTAATACACCTGCACCAGCGGCATGGCCACTGGATCGTAGAGCGTCTCCGCAATGAGTTTGTTATTCTCTCCTGCGCCGCCATAAGACAGGGATGTTTTATTCACCCGCCAATCAATGGGCGGGATCTTTTTGTATTGCTGCATCAACGCCTGGATCGTGGCGGAAGGATTGCTGCTCTGCAGTTGACTGGCGCGGTCGCCGTGCATATGCCGGCGCTTGGCCGTAAAGAAAGTATCGGGGATACCGGCGACCGGGTAGTCATCGCTGGCAAAAGCGGATTCCGGCGCTTCCGGGGTGATGAAGTGGGCCTCCCCGCCAAGTGTGACATACGGAATGATCTCCGGGCGATCGGTCGGGTGATGTGCGCAGAAGGTGACGACGGTGTCACCTGGCGCATGCGGATTCACCAGTCCCTGGAAGAGGCCGGCGGGATGCACATCCTCAGCATCGATATTGGCGTCGGTGCGGTAGTCGCGCGTGAGTACGCCTTTCGTGTTGCGCGTCCCATCTGGCTTCATCACCCCCAGGTCCCACCCCCGCATTTGGCTGTCATCCGGGATGGCCGGGTCGATCTTTTGCGGATCGCCCATAAAATAGACCATGGCTTCGCGCGTGGTGATGGGGAAGGGGAACCCGTCGACAGTGGTCACATACCCGTAGTAATTGTAGCCGAAGCTGTAGGTCGAATTCGTCAGATCCCGCATGAGCGCATTCTGCTCTTGTGTGGCATTATCGCTGGTCAGCGTGTTGCTGAACTGGCGCGGGAAGGGATCGAGTTCGCACCAGAACCCTTTGGGTGAGAGGTCGGCGCTGATCAATGCGAGTGCGGTCACGCCGTTATCCGGGATGCCGTTGAGCCCAATCGGACCGGTGGCGGACGGGTATTCCAGGTGATCCTGGCGATAGACCTCCACCATCTGGGCAATGGTGCGCAAGTTGCTCAAGCAGGAGGCGCGTTTGGCGCTGGCAATGGAACTGTGAATGACGGAGAGCACAAAGCTGAACAGTAGCACGATGATGCCGATCGTCACCACGATCTCGATTAATGTCATACCTCGTGCTGCTCGCATTCGCATAGATCTCCCCGCCGCGACGCTCGTGTGCGTATTGCCTACCGCCTTACCCGCATTATACCACAGCGGCAGTGCATCTATTCGCCATACGGATCAAGCATTCCGCACCGTGCGGCGAAGATCGGCAATCGCGTCGCGAAAGACCTGTCCGCGATGCTCCATATTGCGGAACATATCGAAGCTGGCGCAAGCGGGCGAGAGCAACACCACCCCGGACGGATGCGCCAGCGTGAATCCCAGTTGCACGGCATCCTGCAGGGAGGCCGCGTGGTGAATGGGCAGTGTTGGGCTCGCGGCACGCGTCGCCGTGGCAATGGCCTCCGCCGCTTCCCCGATCACAATCAACGCGCGTGCACCTGATGCGATATCGCGGCCAAGTTCGTCGAAATCCGATACTTTTGCCCGCCCGCCGGCGATGAGCACCGGGGGCGTCTCGGCAAAGGCCTGCAGCGCCATGCGTACCGCGATGGGCGTGGTGCCCTGTGAATCGTTGTAGAAGGCCACGCCGTCGACGGTATCCACCTCTTCCAGGCGGTTCGGCACGCCGCGGAAGGTCGAGAGGACCGTGTCGGCGACCGCGGCCACCGGCAATCCCAGCGCCTCCACGGCAGCCAGCGCCTGCAGCACGTTAGCCAGATTATGGCGGCCACGCAGGCGAACCGGCGCAATGCGCGCCAGGGTATGCGCCGTCCCCCCGATTTCCGAAGTGACCGTCTCCGCTGTGGTGTACACGCCGCCGGGCACGCGTTGCTCGGTGCTGACGGCGATAATGCGCGCTCGCGTGGCGGCGATGACGCGCTCGCTCTCCGGGCGGTCGCAGTTCACGATGGCGATGTCGTCCGACGTCTGTCGCGCGAAAAGATTCAGCTTGGCCGCCAGATAAGACTCCATGGAGAAATCGTAACGATCGAGGTGGTCGGGATACAGGTTGGTGAACACCGCCACGCGAGGCCGAAATGCGTCGATGGCCTCCAGTTGGAAACTGCTCACTTCGGCCACCAGCAGGTCATCAGCGGTCGCCCCCGCCGCCATCTCGATTAACGGCAGGCCGATATTGCCGCCGACTTGATGCCGGCGTCCCAGGGCGTCGAGTAGCAGGCCGATGAGCGTGGTGGTGGTGGTTTTACCTTTTGTGCCGGTCACGGCTACGATGGGGGCTGCAGTGAGGCGGTAGGCCACCTCGATCTCACTGAAGATCGGCACCCCTGCCGCGCGTGCACGCTGAATGGGTGGGATCGCCAACGGCACGCCCGGGCTGGGGATGATGAGGTCGGCCTGTTCCAGGTCGCGATATGCCGCATCCGGGCCCAAGAGCAAAGTGATGGGAAGGTCGGTGAGGCGGGCCACCTCTGCTGAGAGTTCCTGCGATGACTTCTCGTCAGAGATGGTAATTCGTGCGCCGCGTGCGCTCAACACGCGGGCGCACGCGCGCCCGGTGCCTTTCGCCCCCAGCCCAATGATATGCACCCGTTTGTTGTAAACGTCGAACATGCTGCTGCTTTCTGCGGATGCCATCATCTTACCCTGAAACGCCCGCGACCATGACCGGTACGCCGGCGGAGGAGATTATTTGCCTTCCACACGGACCAGGTTGGCGACCTCGATTACTTCGTCCAACTTGTCAAGCGCCTGAAGGGCTGCCTGAATTTTCGCTTCCTGCACCTGGTGAGTGATCCACACGATCTCCGCCAACCCTTCGCCAACAGTGTTTTCTTCCAGATGCGGCTGGAAGATGGACACCAGGCTGACCTGGTGGTCGCCAAGGATCGTGGCGATTTTGCCGATGACGCCGATCTGATCTTTAACTACGGTGCGCAGGTAATAGCGCGTCTGTACTTCGCTGATCGGTTGAATGGGCAGGTTCAGATAGCAGCGGCAGGGGACGCGCGCCGAAGCGCCGAGGTTGATATTGCGAGCACAGTCGATGACGTCGCCTACGACCGCGCTGCCGGTGGGGCCGGAACCCGCGCCACGCCCAAAAAACATGAGGTCGCCAACCGGATCGCTCTGCACGAAGATGGCGTTGAACACCCCGTTCACCGCGGCCAGCGGATGGTCCACGGGGACGAACGTCGGGTGCACGCGGAGATCCAGCGCATCGTGATGACGGGCGGCAACCGCCAGCAACTTCACCTCATACCCGAGCTGGTGGGCGTATTCAATATCGGCAGCGCTGATGCGCGTGATCCCCTCGCGATAAATGCTGTTCAAGTCAATATGACTGCCGAAGGCAATCGCAGCCAGGATGGCGATTTTGTACATCGCATCATAGCCTTCAACATCCGCGGTGGGGTCGGCTTCGGCGTATCCCTGCACCTGCGCATCCTTCAATACGGCGCTAAAATCCAGTCCCTCGTGCGACATAGCGGTAAGGATGTAGTTGGTGGTGCCGTTCACAATCCCCACAATGCGTTGGATGCGATCACCGGCCAGGCTTTCTTTCATGGGACGAATGATGGGGATGCCGCCGCCCACCGCGCCTTCGAACATGAGGTCGACTTTCGCCTCGGAGGCCAGATTGAGTAACTCTGCGCCGTGCTTGGCAATCAGTTCTTTGTTGGGAGTGACCACCGATTTACGACGCTTCAGGGCATCGGCCACCACGCGGTGAGCGGGATGGGTGCCGCCCATCGCTTCGATGACAATGTCGATCTCCGGGTCATCCAGCACATCGTTGATTTTCGTGGATTGCTGTTCGGGTCGCACAGTATACCGCCGCTCGCGCTTCCAATCGAGGTCGACGATCGTCTTCACCACCACGCGCGATCCGACGCGCTGGGCAATCCAGTCGGCATTGGTCTCCAGCAGTTCGACGGCGCCCATGCCGACGGTGCCAAAACCAATGATGCCTACGTTAATCTGATCTCGTGACATATCAGGTTCCCTTACGCTTGCTCTATGACGGAATCCGCCCCCCACGCCACGCGTGCGGGGCAGATCAGAAGCGCGCGGCCTTCCATGATTCGCAGCTCGCGCCCCCACGCCACGCGTGCGGGGCAGATCAGTGAGGCTGTCAGGCGCGACACGCCCGGAGTCCGCGCTACTCGGTGCTCGGCCTTGCCGCATCCGTGTCGAGGATCATCAGCGGATCTCCAGCTTGCACCAGTTTGCCGTTCACGGCCGGAATGGCGGTTACCAGACCGGCGTGATCGGCAGTGATCTCGTTGAAGACCTTCATGGCCTCGACAATGCAGATCGTCTGGCCGACTTCCACATAGTCGCCGACTTCCACGAATGGTGGTGCATCTGGCGAGGAAGAACGGTAGAACAGCCCGACAAGCGGTGAGGTGATCGCATAGCCACTGGGCACGGCCGAGGCTTGCGGAGCCGCCAGGGCCGCAACCTGAGTCGCCGGGGCGACCGCAGGGGTCACCGGAGGATGCGCTGGCACCATCACCACGCTGCCGGCCGGCACGGCCTTGATGATCAAGGCGAAATCCGGCCGCGAGGTGGACAGTTCACTGAGCTGGTGTTCATGCACCATGCGGAACAGACGTTGAATTTCAATCAATACTGTGTCATTCATCGGGGGTAACGCGCTCCCAGGCACGTGCTCGCATTATACCACAGGGCTCAGGGCAGGTGTCAAACCCCGGCATGGTCAATAGCAGTGTGAGAAAAAAGCAACAAAATGTTTGAATGGCAGGAGGAATAAAACAGGCGATGGCGAACATAGTTACTCATGACTGATCTGCATGGACGAGAGTGTTTCGGATTAGCGGTGAGCGGTGAAATCCCCGCACTGCTGGTGGCCATTGTGGGGACGCGTACGCCTGATCCGGCAGCTGCGGACGCCGCCTTTGCGGTGGCGAAAGTGCTGGCGCAGCATGGCATGAGTGTGATCAGCGGCCTGGCCCTTGGCATCGATGCCGCCGCACACCGCGGTTGCCTGGCCGGCGGGGAGCGCACAGTGGCGGTGCTGGGGCATGGCCTGGGCGTGCCGGTGTACCCCAGGCAACATCAGGCCCTCGCGGACACCATTCAACAGCGCGGGGCGCTGGCCTCCCCATTTCGCCATGAGGAAGGGCTGACACGCCGCAATCTGGTTGCCCGCAATCGCTGGATCGCTGCCCTTGCCCGCGCGGTTTGGGTCGTGCAGACGGGAGTGCCGGGGGGAGCGCTCTCCGCGGCCGCACATGCCCGCGCACTGGGCATCCCCGTGCTGGCCACTCCCTGGGATGACCCACGCTGGCATGCCGGCTTTCACACCCTGCTGACGCGTGGTGCAGAAGAAGTGGCGGTCGAACAGGCAGCCGGCCGACTGCTCGAACTGGGCCAGTGTGCCCGCCCGGCGCCTGAGCAGGGAGCGCTCGCTTTGTAGCCACGGTATGGTATACTGATCAAGCGCATTCACGGCAGGACATGTCGGCAATCAGCCGTCCCCGGGAGGAGTTTGCCCCTGCCGTCCTGAATGTAATGAGGACGAAAACTATAACTGTGGGGAAGCGATGTCAAACTACGATGTAAAAGATACTGGGCTGGCGCAGGCGGGCAAGCTGCGCATTGAATGGGCGGAGGCGGAAATGCCCGTGCTGCGGCAGATACGCGAGCGGTTTGCCCGCGAACTGCCGTTGAAAGGGCAGACGCTGGGCGCGTGTCTGCACGTGACCACGGAAACCGCCAACCTGATGCTCACGCTCAAAGCCGGGGGAGCCGAGTGTTTCCTGTGCGCCTCCAACCCGCTGTCCACCCAGGATGAAGTCGCGGCCTATCTGGCAACGGAGGCCGGCATCCCCACCTTTGCCATCAAGGGCGAAGACCACGAAACGTACTACCGCCACATCCACGCGGTGCTGGACCAACGCCCCACGCTCACCATGGATGACGGCGCCGACCTGGTGACGATCCTGCACACTGAGCGGCGTGACCTACTTGATCAGGTGCTGGGCGGCACCGAGGAGACCACCACCGGGGTGATCCGCCTGCGCAGCATGCAGCGCGAGGGGATGTTGCACTACCCGATCGTTGCCGTCAACGATGCGCTGACTAAGCACATGTTCGACAATCGTTACGGCACCGGGCAGAGCACCATCGACGGCATCCTGCGCGCCACCAACCGGCTGCTGGCCGGGCGCAATTTCGTGGTAGCCGGTTACGGATGGTGCGGGCGTGGCCTCGCCCTGCGGGCTGCCGGGCTGGGCGCGCACGTCATTGTGGTCGAGGTGGACCCGCGTAAAGCGCTTGAGGCGCACATGGATGGCTACCAGGTGATGTGCCATCTGGAGGCGGCACGGCTGGGCAGTATCTTCTGCACTCTCACCGGCAATATCAACGTCTTCCGGGCCGAGCATTTCGCCGTCATGCCGGATGGGGCCATCATCTGCAACTCCGGGCACTTCAACGATGAGATCGATATTCCGGCACTCGAAGCGATGAGCGTCTCCAAGCGCGAGGTGCGGCCGATGGTGGTTGAGTACACCATGCCGGACGGCCGTCGCCTGTATTTGCTCGCGGAAGGGCGCTTGATCAATCTGGCTTCCGCCGAGGGACATCCCGCCTCGGTGATGGATATGAGCTTTGCCAACCAGGCGCTGTGCGCTGAATTCATGGTGCGCGAGCACGCATCGCTTGAGCGCAAAGTCTACGCCGTGCCCGAGACCATTGATGCCGAAATCGCCTGCCTGAAGTTGGCGGCGCTGGGCATTGCCATTGATAGCCTCACGCCGGAACAGGAAGCCTATCTCGCCTCCTGGCAAAGTGGCACGTAATGCACACCCCTCGTGTGTGGTAACTCGGGAATGCGGGCAATAGAGTGTTCAGGGCTCGTCCAGATGCAGACAACACGACCGAACACAGGCTGTCTCCTTGGCGCTGCGGTGGCGGCGGTTACCATTGTCACCGGGGTGGTGCTGGCGCGCCGCTGGAAGCGGGTGCCGGTGGCCACCCAACGCATTCGCCTGCTGGATGCGCCGGTCGATCCCCTCACCATGGACGAAGCGCTGGCGCGCATAGAGGAGTACATCGCCAGCGGGCGTCCACACCATATCGTCACGGCCGACGCCTCCGGACTTATGCGGGCGCAAGATGATCCCGAGTTGCTCTCGATCATTCAGCGCGCCGATCTGGTGACGCCCGACGGCGCCGGCGTCATGCTCGCCAGTCACTTCAGCGGCCGGCAACTGCCCGAACGCGTGTCGGGTGTTGATCTCGTCGAACAGATTAGCGCGCGTGCGGCGAGCACGGGATATCGCCTGTTTCTCTTTGGCGCAGAGGAGGGCATGGCCGAGGCGGCGGCGGAAAAGCTGACCGCCCGTTATCCCGGCCTGCGCATTGTGGGTGCGCGGCACGGCTTCTTTTCCCCCGAGGAAGAGCCGGCCATTGTGCAACAGATCACCGAGGCGCAGCCGGATGTGCTCTTCGTCGCGCTGGGCATTCCAAAGCAGGAACAGTTTATCCGCCGCCACTTCGAGGAGTTGGGCATCCCGGTGATGGTCGGCGTGGGCGGCAGCTTCAATGTCGTCTCCGGGCGCTTGCGCCGCGCCCCGCGTTGGATGCAGCGCGCCGGATTGGAGTGGCTGCACCGCCTGCTGATCGAGCCCACGCGCCTGCCCCGGCTGGCGGCACTGCCTCGCTTCATTGTGGAGGCCTGGCGTCGGCGCGACCGGAATACCGCGACCACTTGACAGCGCACGCTCCCCGTCGCACAATACCGCTATGCAGCCCACATCGCACATCTTTTCCGTCCGCGAACTCACCCGGTACATCAAAACCACGCTGGAACGTGAGCGCGCCCTGCAGGGATTGATGGTACGCGGCGAGATCAGCAACTGCAAGTACCATACTTCCGGCCACCTCTATTTCACCCTGAAAGACGAATTGAGCCAGTTGTCCTGCGTGATGTGGAGCGATCGCGTGCGCGCTCTGCCGTTCCGTTGCGAATCGGGGATGAAAGTGATTGCCGAGGGCAGCGTGACCATCTACGAGCGCGGCGGGCAATACCAGTTGAACGTCTTCGCTATGGAGGCCGAGGGGCTGGGCAACCTGTACCTCGCCTTCGAACAGTTGAAGCGGAAGCTGGAAATGGAAGGGCTGTTCGATCAGGAGCGGAAGCGTCCATTGCCCGCCATACCGCGCAGAATCGCCCTGTGCACCTCGCCTACCGGGGCGGTGGTGCACGATTTCCTCACCGTG
>JAGUZN010000177.1 GCA_020060775.1 Armatimonadota bacterium | reverse complement strand
TGGCCGCGTGCATGGAGGGGGCGAGGCATTCGCGCAGCAGATGTTCGACCGGGGTGGGGAGCCCGGCCACGCGCGCGCGCGCTTGCCACCACCCCAGCCCGATGGCCAGGAGGAGCAGGAGGAGGATCAGCACCAGGATTCCGCGGCGGCGGATTGTTCGGCGTCGCGATCGCACACCGGAACAATTCGCCGCATGCGCGACGTTTCCCTTGCGTATTACCCGGTCGGCACATCCGCCTGTGACGGCGGGTGCGCGGTGAAGTTGACCTCGACGACTTCGTCGGGCGAAGGCACGTGAATATCGCGCACCTGCCAGATCTCCCGCGCGTACTGGGCAATCGCCCGGTCGCTGGAGAATTTCCCGCAGCGGGCTACGTTGAGGATGGACATGCGCGTCCAGCGTTCGACATCCTGGTAGGCGTCTGACACCCGCCCCTGCGTTTCAAGGTACGCGGCGAAATCGGCCAGCAGACAGTACTCGTCCCACTGCACCAGTTCATCGTGCAGGATGCGGAAGAGCCCCGGTTCGCCCGGACAGAAGAAGTCGCATTCCAGCAGATGCAGCACGCGCTGCAACTCCGTGTTGGCCTGGATGTATTCCCACGGGTGGTAGCCGTGCTGTTTGAGCGCCACCACTTCCTCGGTCTTCATGCCGAAAATAAAGATGTTCTCCTCGCCGACCTCTTCCAGGATCTCCACGTTGGCGCCGTCCAGCGTGCCGATGGTGATGGCGCCGTTGAGGGCAAACTTCATGTTGCCGGTGCCGGACGCTTCCTTACCCGCGGTGGAGATCTGTTCGGAGAGGTCGGCGGCGGGGATGAGTTTTTCCGCCAGCGACACGCGGTAGTTCGGCAGGAAGACCACGCGCAGGAAGCCATTGACCGCCGGGTCACGATTGACCACGTCGGCGATGGCATTGATCAGACGGATGACGAGCTTGGCGCGATAATAGCCGGGCGCGGCTTTCCCGCCCACCAGACAGGTGCGGGGCACGAATTCCATGCCGGGATTATCTTTAATGCGCAGATACTCGGCGATCATGAAGAGTGCGAAGAGGAGCTGGCGTTTATACTCATGCAGGCGCTTGACCTGCACGTCGAAGAGGGAATCGGCGCTGATGGTGATGCCGAGTTCCTGCTGCACCGATTCGACGAAGGGGTGCTTGCAGACGCGCTTAATTTTCCGCCACTCGTCACGGAAGCTGGCGTCCTCGGCGAACGGCTCCAGCGCGCGCAGTGCGGCGAGGTCTGTCACCCAGCAGTTCCCGATGGCGCTGGTGATCAACTGGGTCAGCGAGGGATTGGCCTTGACGATCCAGCGCCGGGGGGTGATGCCATTCGTCACGTTGGTGAAGCGCTCGGGCCAGAACTCGGCAAATTCGCGCAGGATGGTTTCGGTGAGCAGGCGGGTGTGCAGTGCGGAGACGCCGTTGATCTTGTGGCTGCCCACGGTGGCGAGATAGGCCATGCGAATACGCTTCACGCCGTCTTCGGCAATCAACGACATACGCCGCAAGCGGTCGACCTCGCCGGGATAGCGCTGGGCGACTTCCCGCAGGAAGTGGTGGTTGATGAGGTAGATGATCTCCAGATGGCGCGGGAGCAGTTTCTCGAGCAGATCGACCGGCCACTCTTCCAGCGCCTCGGGCAACACGGTGTGGTTGGTATACGCGAAAGTGCGCACGGTGAGAGCCCACGCCTGTTCCCACGTCATGCTTTCCTCGTCGAGAAAGATGCGCATCAACTCGGGGATGGCCAGCGCGGGGTGGGTGTCATTGAGCTGAATGGCCACGTGGTCGGCGAAGCCGTCCATGCCGGTGTTATCGACTTTATAGCGGCGGATGATATCCTGCAGCGAAGCGCTCACCAGCAGGTATTCCTGCTTGAGGCGCAACTCTTTGCCCACGAAGAAGTTGTCGTTCGGATAGAGCACCTTGGTGATATTCTCGGAATTGACCTGCTCTTCGCTGGCACGCATGTAGTCGCCGTCATTGAAGTACCGGAAATCGAAGCGCTCGGTCGCGCGCGCCGACCACAGGCGCAGGGTATTCACCGTTTCCGTGCAGAACCCCGGGATGGGGGTGTCATAGGGCATGGCCAGCACTTCGCTGCAGTCTTCCCAGGTGCGGCAAAAGGCGCCGTAATCATTCATCCCATCCGACACGCAGCCGCCGAAGCGCACGCGGAAGACGTACTCGGGACGGGCGATCTCCCAGGGATTGGGCAGCGCCAGCCAGTTATCCGGCGTTTCCACCTGACGGCCATCAATCACCTGCTGATGGAAGAGGCCGTACTCGTACCTGATGCCATAGCCGTGCGCGGGGATATTCATGGTGGCGAGCGAGTCGAGGAAACAGGCCGCCAGCCGTCCCAGGCCGCCGTTGCCCAGTCCGGCATCGGATTCATAGGCGCGGAGTTCTTCGAGGTCCATGCCCAGCCCATCCAGCGCCTCTTTACAGGCATCGTACAACCCGAGGTTGATGAGGCTGTTGCCCAGCGAGCGACCGAGCAGGAATTCCATGGAGAGGTAGTAGACGCGCTTGGGGTTTTGCTGGTGGTAGGTTTGTTGGGTGATGATCCAACGTTCGATCAACCGTTCGGCCACGGCGTAGGCGGTGGCAAGGAACTTATCATAGGCGGTCGCGCTGTAGTGATCCTTGGCTAAACGGTATTCGAGGTTGTGGAGGATCGAACGCTTCAGGCCTTCGACATCATCGCTTTTGTACTGGATCTGCCAGCAGGGGTTGCTCGCATCTGCCATGCCATCCTCGCTTTCACACGTCTGCCATCGGTTGTGTTACTTCCATTGTGCAGCACCGAACCCACCCTCGTCAATCAAGTCGGGGTCAAAAACCGTCACGCCGGGGTCGAATCGCACACACTCTGTTACCAAGAGAGGGCATTGTCGTTATTATCGGCCATCCGCATCCCCGGCTATACCGGCACGGCAGGACTACCAGTGAGATGCCGGGCGCATGGGCTCGTCATCCTCCTCCACCGGCTCTTCGTCATATTCCTCGTAGACCTCTCCCTCGCTGGAGGGACGTGCGACGACGGAAGATGCGGGCGCATAGATGACCTCGCGGGGTTTGCTGCCCTGGCCGGGACCGACATAGCCGCGTTCCTCGAATTGGTCCATCAATCGGGCGGCCCGGGTGTAGCCGATGCGGAATTTGCGCTGCAGCATGGAGGTGGAGGCGTAGCGCGTGGTGCGGATAAATTCCAACGCCTTTTCGAAGAGTTCGTCCTCCGGCTCATCGCTGTAACCGCCTCCCTCGTCTTCGCCGCGCAGCGCATCTTCCTCAATGGCGACGATCTCATCGGTGAACTGCGGCTTGCCCTGCGTGCGCACATACTCCACCACGCGGTTAATATCTTTCTCGGAGACGAAGGCGCCCTGGATGCGCGACGGCTTGCTGGCATCGACGGGCAGGTAGAGCATGTCGCCCTGCCCGACCAGGCGCTCGGCGCCGTTCATGTCGAGGATGGTGCGCGAGTCGACCTGCGAGGCCACGGCAAAGGCGATGCGGGAGGGGATGTTCGCTTTGATCGTGCCGGTGATGACGTTCACCGAGGGGCGCTGGGTGGCCACCACCAGGTGGATGCCGGTCGCACGCGCGAGCTGGGCGATGCGGCAGATGGACGCCTCGAACTCGGCGGCCGCCTGCATCATCAGGTCGGCCAACTCGTCGATGATGATGACGATGTAGGGGAACTCTTCCAATCCCTCCAACCGAGCCTGTTCGTTGAAGCCGACGATATTGCGCACGCCTTTCTCGGCGAACTGCTCATACCGTCCCTCCATCTCGCGAATCGCCCAGCGCAGCAGGCCCGCCGCATGCTTGGCATCGTAAGCGACCGGCGCGATGAGGTGCGGGATATGCTGGAACAGGCTGAGCTCCACGCGCTTAGGATCGACCAGCAGCAGCTTCACCTGTTGCGGCGTGGCGCGCATGAGGATGCTGCAGAGCAGGCTGTTGATGCACACCGATTTCCCGGAGTTAGTGGCGCCGGCAATGAGCAGGTGCGGCATGCGCGTGAGGTCGGCCACCCGCGGATGGCCGGCGATGTCACGACCGAGCGCAAAGGTGAGCGGCGATTTGCTCTTGCGGCAGGGATCGGAGTCGATAATCTCGCGCAGGTCGACGGTCACCAGTTCTTTGTTGGGCACCTCAATGCCCACCACGCCTTTGCCCGGTACGGGCGCTTCGACGCGCACATCGAGCGCGGCCAGCGAGAGCGCGATGTTATCGGCGAGGTTGGTGATGCGGTTGATGCGGATGCCGGGGGGCGGCACCACTTCGAAACGCGTGACGCGCGGGCCACGCTCCACGCCCACCACCTTGGCCTCGATGCCGAAACTGGCCAGGGTTCCCTCCAGTGATTGAATCTTCTCGTCCGTGTCATTTTTCGAGGGCTTACTCACTCCCGGCGTCAGCGAGAGGAGATCGAGTGGCGGCAGGTCATACGGCCGCAGCGGATTGACGGCGACCTCGGCGAACTGCAGTTGCGAGGGGTTTTCCGGCGACGGCACGCCCACCACCTCCGGCTTGCTGCTGTTCGGTCGCTATCCTCAGGAATTCCTGCCACAGAGCGGCATCGTCTTCGTGCGGTTTGATGGCAGCGCGCCACGCGGCCAGGAGGACAAACTGGCCGGCTACGGGCGCCGCGACGACCTCGAAGGGCCGTTGGCGCAACTCGTGGAGAAGGCCTGGAACATCACCGTGAGCGAGATGCGTGTGGGCGCGGTAGTGGCCGGCCTTAAGCGCGAGGAGCAATACGAGTACCCGCCGGTGGCGGTGCGCGAAGCCCTGGTGAACGCCATCGCCCACCGCGACTACCGGATCGCCGGGCGACGAGTCGAGATCCGTATGTACTCCGACCGTCTGCAGATCATCAGCCCGGGCGGGCTGCCCGGCTACATCACCGTCGACAATATCGTCGAGGAGCACTTCTCGCGCAACCCGCGCTTGGTGGCCGGCCTTTTCCAATGGGGCTACATTGAGGAGCTGGGGCTGGGTATCGATCGGATGATCGAAGAAATGCTCCAACGTGGCCAGGCCGCGCCCGAGTTCAAAGCCACTCCATATTCTTTTGCCGTCACGCTGCGCAAGGCGCGCGAGCGCCGCCCCTTGCCGGCCTGGGAACACAGCATGAACGAGCGGCAGTTGCACGCGCTGGCCCACGTGCGCGAG